>DESS01000228.1:17187-60338 GCA_002361335.1 Richelia sp. UBA3308 | reverse complement strand
AGTGTACTAGGACATAACTCCTATGGCTTGGCGTACATTTTTCAGTATCATTATGGAGTCTTCATCCCCCCAATCATGGATAATGTGAGACATAATATAAGCATCACCTCCAGACGGAATAGATACGAAAAAGTCTCCACCAACAATTTCACAACGGTCACTGACTTTCGCTTTTTCCAATAGATTTTTACTCTCAGGAATTACATTTGGTCGATCAAAAAGAATACCTCTCATTTGTGGGTTTCTTTTTAAGATAGAAGCAATAAGCATTCCTTGACCTCCAGCAACATCCACGATGCTACTTATGTTAGTGAAGTCATAAGCTTCAATAACAGCTGTGTGAATGTTTTTAGACCAGCCAGTCATAGCTTGATTGTAAATCTTCTGTGATTCTGGATTTTGAGTCAGATATTCAAAAGTGTTTTTAACTTCATAGACACGTTCTAAAGCTGGTTGACCAGTTTTTACAACATGAAGGATTTCTGGTATCTCAACAGCTTCAGTTTTATTGATCGCTTACGCTGACTTATCTTAAGAGGATGTTTGAAAAGTATTCCGCGCTTTATTACCGCTACTACACAAGCTAAGTCCAGATGGTGCGTGAACTATTGAATTTTCAACCCGTGCAGACGGCTGCCGGCTTGTGTAGCTGCGTTCGCGCAGCGTCTCCCCTAGGGAGATATTTAATCGCCAGATAAAATATGAAATTATACTTTTCAAACATCCCCTTAATTAGCTTGCCTTTAGCATAGAATATTCTTGTGATTTACGAATTCGCCGTTTATCAAAATCATTGTTTAATGAACTTTCAAATTCGTATGTCTTTGCATAATCCAGAAGTACATCTATGAATCTTGAAAACAAGTCAAACATTTGATTTACCAATTCCAAAGCTTCTTTCTCAACATCTTTGTCTAGCTTTATATTGGAAATAGATTCTACAGTTTCAAATGAATCCATACTATGATTAGAATCAATTGAAAAATGATGCATCCCAAAATATTTGTACTCAATATCGGATGCTAATTCTAATTCTTCAGCTACTTGTGCAGTTGTTGAAAGAAAAATATCTGCTATTGCTTCTATCGCTTCAATTGCTACTAATTTAAGGATAGGAGTAGTCTTATAAGTACATCTATAAATTTCATAGAATGTTTGTCGCGATGCTTGGATTTCTTTACTCCAAATAAATCTTATTGTATCTGTAAAATTCAATGATTTATCTAAACCTAATTTCTCTAAATCTTCTAAGAACCAAATCCAATGACCATCATCTTCATAAGTATGTTGATTGATAATAGCTTGAATTGGATCATTTGTTGTTTCATCTCTCCAAATATATCGGTTTAACTCTCCAAATCCCATTACAAAAGGTGTAAAACAAGGCGCAAAAGCAAGTCTTTGTCTGGGTGGAATACTCTTATCTTGGAGAAATTGAATAAATTCCGACTTCGCAAACCCTTGCTTCTTCATCTCAATATGTGCAAGAACTTCTTTCATTTCTAGTACTCCTTATTTAATTCAAATTGCTTATATTGCAGAAATAAAAACGGATCAAAATGGGTAGTAGGTACCCTGTAAATTTTCTTCAACTACCTTAATAATTGTTCAAGATAGCTTCATTTTTCATAATAGATACTTGGAGCAAATACTTAATGCTTTTTAATGGTTATTTAATATTTAATCCTGTAGACATATTTCATTGGGATTTATGTGTTTTGACTTCAATTAAAGATAAAAAGCGGGGTTTAATTTTTTATTAAATTTATCGTTATTCAGTACAATGTATGCATATAAATCAAATGCTTAAAATTTTTATTAGACAAAGGAAACTAGCTTTATAAATTTCCTTGATAGTAAATAGTATTTTTTATTCACTGTTCCCTACTCCCTATTCCTTATTGCCTTTTTTTATAAATGATGTTGGAGTTTGGAGGAAGATAGAAGTTGGTAATAGTATCTAAAGTGGCGCGTTATGAGTTTAAAACTCAGTCTTCTAAAAAAATAATCCGCCCCAGACGCGTAGGGCGTACCGCAAGCCGGAGGGACTTGAAATTGCCAAAAAAAAGTGGCGGTTCAACAACTAGCGAACAGCCATGTAGCATTAATTAAAAATAATTTTGCTGACGGGACTTAAACATTCTTAAGAAAAAATTATGCTGCCCTTAAACTCCTTTTAATAAAAGAAGCGAAATTGTAATTCCTTTTACGGTTGCCGATCGTCTGCTAAACTCACTCTTTGGCTATCAACCATAGATTGCTGCAAAATGGGAGTATTCGCTATAGAGTTATTTGCCAATGTAAATAAAGGATTTGACAGAATTCCAGCGATAGAGGTGGCAATTAAAGTAGTTACCAAACCTATTTGCAAAGGTCTTAATCCAGGCAAATTCCAACTGATTTGGGGATAATTTTTGACTGCATCGGACATTTCTTGAGGTTCTTTTACTACCATCATCTTGACGACGCGAATGTAATAGTAGATAGAAACCACGCTGGTAACTAACCCCAATAAAACTAAACCGTAAAGACCTGCTTGCCAACCAGCCCAGAATAAGTAAATTTTACCAAAGAAGCCAGCTAAAGGAGGAATACCTCCCAAGGAAAGCAATGAGATGCTTAATCCCAAAGTCAAAAGTGGATCTTTCTGATATAAACCAGAGTACTCGGTAATTTCGTCAGTTCCGGTCCGCAAAGAGAACAAAATCACGCAGGTAAAACCGCAAAGGTTCATAAACAGGTAAACTAGCATGTAGAATATCATGCTGGAATATCCTGCTTCAGTGCCAGCAATCAAACCAATCATCACAAAGCCAGCTTGTGCAATGGATGAATAAGCCAGCATCCGTTTCATGCTATTTTGGGCAAGGGCAACCACATTACCCAAGATCATACTTAGTACGGCTAGAGCCGTGAACACAAATCTCCACTCACCAGCAACGAGGGGAAATACTGTTGTCAGCAAACGTATAGCTAAGGCAAAACCAGCAGCTTTGGAACCCACAGATAAAAAAGCAATTACCGGAGTCGGTGCGCCTTCGTATACATCTGGTGTCCATTGGTGAAAAGGAGCGGCAGAAATTTTAAACCCTACACCTGCAATTACAAATACCAAGGCAATTACTACACCTAAGGACTGACCTAGGTTTGCAGCTTCTATACCATCTGCGATCGCGCTTAGTTGAGTTTCTCCGCCGGATAAACCGTATAGTAGGGAAACGCCATATAGAAATACTGCGGTACTAGAAGCACCAATCAATAAATATTTGAGTGCTGCTTCATTGGAACGTGGGTCACGTTTGGTATAACCTGTTAATAAATAAGAGGAAATACTAAGTGTTTCTAAGGAGATAAAAATCATCACTAACTCATTCGCACCCGATAAAAACATGGCTCCAAGGGTGGCGGTGAGCAAAATAGCGATAAATTCTGCTAAAGCTGTACCACTTTGCTCGACGTAGCGAATTGACATCAAAATAGTCACAGCGGCAGACAAAGCAATAATACCGCGAAACACGATACTAAGATCGTCGCCGTTAAACGCACCAAGAAATGAAATGGGATTTAAATTATCCCATTGAAAATACAAGGCGACGATAGAAGCAAGTAAACCCGTAACCGCTAGATATCCAATCCAGCGCGAGGACGAACGTCCTAAAATCAAGTCTACTATCAAAACCCCTAAGAAGGTGATAATTACAATCCCCTCCGGTACTATGGTTCCAGCATTTAACTGGGATGCAAGATTAACAAAATCCATGAGATATATAGGTTTCGACTCCACCGACTTTCATCATAACTGTGTTAATTCTATTGTTTTTTAACTTCATATTCACCAAAAACCTGTGACGGGTGAAAAAATTCAATTATTAAATTCTGGATGCCGTAATCACAATAACTTAGGGCAATAATTTTAAGAATTGCATTAGTTGTGATATATTTGTCTACAGGTGAAATTTTCCTACTGATAGTCCCTGCTAGTAAATAAACTTTTTGGGAACCTTGCAAATCAAAAAAATGTTAAAACTTTGCCGTACTGTTGGGGTAAACGTTACCCTCTGATTTCACAAGTTCCAATGCCTAAAGCTGAGGCGATACACGCTACCCAAGAAATAAGAACTACCACACTCACTTTCTTGTGGTGTAGCGTAGTTCTGTTATACAAAGCCCAAGGACAAGTTGTTAGCTTTCTTGTTCCCTTTAGTGTTTGTGTCAATTAATTTTATACCCGATGTCATATTTGACTATAAATTGAAACTAAAAGAATATTTTTTACCACAAATAACACAAAAGCTTAACACAAAAAATTAATGAAACAAACTAGTACTGGTCTGTTTCATTCGTTTTTATAGATTTATAGTCAAGACTACAGAATAGGGCTATAATTAGCGGCGAATGAAGGTTTTTAGGGGTAGCTTTATCTAAATTGTTTCTACTCTATCGCAATTTATTCCATCATTAAAACAAGGAATATTTGTGATATTTGGTTAAAACCTACAATACCTAATAGTTAAATATCTATATAGTTGTTAACATCTATATAGCTATTAGTTTCTACCCCAGCCGCCTCTACCACCACCACCACCACCAGAGCGTCCACCTCTATCTTCTCGTGGTCTTGCTTTATTAACTTTCATAACGCGACCCATCCACTCGGCACCATCTAGGGCCTCAATAGCCGAATTCTCCTCCTGTTCACTTTCCATTTCTACAAAACCAAAACCTCGAGGCCGACCAGTTTCCCTATCGGTAGGTAATTGAACGCGCTTTACCTTACCATACTCGGCAAATACTTGGTTAAGGTCTTCTTGGGTAACATCGTAGGATAAATTTCCAACGTAGATTGACATGAGACTCTCCAAAATCCAACCATCTAGAGGCAACATACGGAGAGCTGCTTGCGACATTTACTTAATAACAAGAACAGAATCACCGAACGTACTTCTCCTGGATTATCCTACCACAATTTTTTTTGCTTGCTTGGCTTATTTTTAATAGAAACAATGTAAAATATTTTTCGCTAACTACGTAATAAAAACAAGCATCAATTTTTACGATGTTATTAATAGCCTAATTCAATTGATTTTTTGATAACTTGCTTGCTTAGTTGCTTCGGGTTGCTGGTTGTTATATCTGTTTTCTTCTTTCCTGTATTGAAAATTTACCGATGGTTGGGAGTTAGGGCATATTTGAGAAGTCTTGCGATCGTGGACTTTTTGAAAATAAATCAAATTTCCCAACTACAAACAAAATGTAGGTTTTTTTTAATCAGTAACATGCTGCCATGGTGCAGGTTGATATTCGTCCTTCTGCCAAGGTGAGAAGGTTAAGAAGGGGGCCGTTCTAATTGCTTTGCCGCGAATTAAAATTACCTCTAGATATCAAACCGGTAACAAGACTGTATGTATCAACATGTTCATAAATGTGACAATTGGGATTATACGACTGACTTTAACCAATTGGCTTGATGATTTTTCCTCGCGATTAGCCCCTTACGCATGCGCTTCGCGATCGCGGTTAAATAATAAAAACTGAATACGGTACTTATTTAAATTTTATTTTGGCACAATGCTAAATATTAGCAAAAAAATAGTAACACATGAAATTTCGTAAAATATACTTGTCAAAAGACTCCGCTAATATTAAAGGGTAAGTCCCACGGCTATTCTCAATCCTTCTCATTTATATCGCCTAAAACAGCAATCAGTACAAATGGTAGTCGCCAATTATGTCCAAGATAAGTTAAAGATTGAACAGGACTGGCTTTCTTGATAAGCCAATTTCAAATATCTGACCTTCTCCCCCAGGCGCTTCCATTGCGTTTTGGCAACAATTCGGGGCAAGCCAAACCTGGATAAAAAGGGCTTTCAATAAAACCAAAAAATGGATGTAAAATTGATGACATTACTCTGGATGTGAAATTTTATCTTGACAATAACAATCAATTGTTCCACTTTGACTGTTTAGCTTAGCAGCTATTTTTTTCTTGAAATTTCCATGTCAACTCTCGTTATTGTAGAATCTCCGACCAAAGCTAAAACTATTCGTAATTACTTACCGTCAGATTATCGAGTAGAAGCTTCAATGGGTCATGTACGTGACTTACCGCAGTCAGCCAGTGAAATTCCCGCCTCTGTCAAAGGGGAAACATGGGCGCAGTTGGGAGTCAACGTAGAAGCTAATTTTGAACCGTTATATGTAGTTCCCAAAAGCAAAAAGCAGGTTGTCACCCAGCTAAAAGAAGCGCTCAAAGAAGCAACCGAGCTGATTTTAGCTACTGACGAAGATCGCGAAGGGGAAAGTATCAGCTGGCATTTATACCAATTGCTCAAACCAAAAGTCCCTACAAAAAGGATGGTATTTCATGAAATTACCTCTGAAGCAATAAAAAAAGCGCTGAAAAATACCCGCAACGTAGATGAACAGTTAGTTCGCGCCCAAGAAACGCGACGAATTTTAGACCGACTCGTAGGTTATACTCTTTCACCTTTATTGTGGAAAAAAATCGCTTGGGGTTTGTCTGCCGGGAGAGTGCAGTCTGTAGCCGTGCGATTATTGGTGAAACGGGAACGGGAACGTCGTGCTTTTCACATCGGTAGCTATTGGGATTTGAAAGCAGGTTTGATTGCTCCGTCTAAGAAAGGAAATAAAGAGCAATCGTTTACTTGTGTATTGGTAACTTTGGCAGGAACTAAACTGGCAAATGGTAGTGATTTTGACCCTGCCACTGGGAAAATTACCGTAGGACGTAAGGTTGTTTTACTCAATGAAGAGGAAGCCGAAGCCCTAAAAGAACGCTTAACTGGTAAAACTTGGCAGGTTACAAACCTTGACGAACGTCCGGTAACCCGCAAACCGGCACCTCCATTTACTACTTCGACTTTGCAACAGGAATCTAACCGTAAATTGCGGCTTTCTGCGCGGGATACAATGCGAGTGGCTCAAAGTCTTTACGAACAAGGTTATATTACCTATATGCGTACCGATTCGGTACATTTATCGGAACAAGCAGTAACCGCCGCTAGAGAGTGCGTACAAAAGCTTTACGGTAAAGAATTTTTGTCTCCCGAACCCCGAAAATACACCACAAAATCTAAAGGCGCACAAGAAGCACACGAAGCAATTCGTCCGGCTGGAAGCAGCTTCCGCACGCCTCAAGAAACTGGTTTGAGCGGCAGAGAACTGCAATTGTACGATTTAATTTGGAAGCGTACCGTTGCTTGTCAAATGGCGGATGCCAAACAAACTCAAATCACCATGCATTTACAGGTAGAAGATGCGGGTTTTCGTTCTTCTGGTAAGCGAATTGATTTTCCAGGGTTTTTACGCGCCTACGTAGAAGGTTCTGACGATCCCGAAGCAGCTTTGGAAGATAAGGAAGTAATTTTACCCAACCTCAAAGTCGGGGATAATCCAAACTGCAAAACATTAGAAACTGTCGGTCACGAAACTCAACCTCCGGCGAGGTACACTGAAGCTACTTTGGTAAAAACCTTAGAAAGCGAAGGAATTGGTCGTCCCAGTACCTACGCCAGCATTATCGGTACTATTGTCGATAAAGGGTACGCTCAATTAACAAATAATGCCTTAGTTCCCACATTTACAGCTTTCGCCGTTACCAACTTACTGGAAACCCACTTCTCGGAAATTGTAGACCCCAGTTTTACCTCTAAAATGGAGCAAACCCTGGATGATATTTCTACTGGGGAAGCTGAATGGTTACCTTACCTCAAACAATTTTATCTCGGCGAAAAAGGCTTGGATACTTTAGTTAAGGAACGAGAAAGCCAAATTGATAACAATACATCTAGAACTGTGGATTTGAACATCCCAGATGTCAAAATTCGCATTGGTAAATTTGGTGCTTATTTGGAAGCCGAAAATGGCGATGATGTAGTTACAGCTTCTATTCCTAGAGATTTAACTCCAGCCGATCTCGACCCGGAAAAAGTCGAAAAACTACTCAAACAAAAAACTGAAGGTCCAGATCAAGTAGGTATTCATCCGGAGACTGCCCAGCCAATTTTTATGCTCATTGGTCCTTACGGTCCCTACGTACAGCTGGGTGAAAAATCCGAAGAAAATCCCAAACCAAAACAAGGTTCTTTACCTAAAGGGGTAAAGCCAGAAGAGGTAACAGTGGAAATGGCTGTTGGCCTTTTATCGCTTCCCAGAAAATTAGGAGAACATCCAGAAACTGGTGCTAGTATCCAAGCTAATCTGGGACGCTTCGGACCTTATGTGGTTCATAATGCTAAAGAAGGTAAAGACTACCGTTCTTTAAAAGCTGGTGATGATGTATTGAGTGTCACCTTAGAAAGAGCATTAGAATTGTTATCCGAACCGAAAAAAGGACGCGGTAGCAGAAGTAAATCGAAAAAGCCATTGCGGGAATTGGGTTCTCATCCAGATAGTGAAGAACCAGTGAATATCTACGAAGGTCCTTATGGAGTTTATATTAAGCATGGGAAAACTAATGTCGGCATTCCAGAAGGGGAAACCCCAGAAAGCATCACTTTAGAGAAAGCACTAGAATTATTAGCTAGCAAAGCACCCAAGAGTAAAACTAGCAAATCGAAAACTAGTAAATCGAAAACTAGTAGCACTAAATCTAAAAGTTCTACTACTAAATCCAAGAAGAAAACTGAAAAAAGCTGATTAGCACCATGCTTTGCAGCCGTAAAATGTGCGGCGTTACACTGTAACACGCATACGTTCGTTGTCAATGCCCTTAAAAGTTCCACAAATAAATTTGGCAGCATTGACTGTTATTAATTTAAGAAATTTAAGTTAGTGGGGGAATCTTTAATCCAAAATTTTAAATTTAAAATCTAAAACAGGGAGTGTGAACAATATCATCTCTTAATAAGTCCAATGCTCCCCTACTCATGACGAATGTGATAATCTAAAATAGTAAAGGGAGAAATCACCCGAATTGATTATGAATTACTCCCTCGACAATCCAGGGGTTGGTATCAATAAGTATATCAACCAGCGGTGCTGTTTTTACGTTAGTTTCGACTTAGCCTGTAGTTGACATTTGAGTTAGTATCTCAGGAGCGTTCAGTTTAATGGATTATATCGAAAAGGTGCTCGAAAAGCTTAAGGAATTAGCGCGCAAGCTGATTGATGCCCTTTTAGGGCCACAAGCTGAGCCAGAAGCAGAATTAATTCCGATTCCTGTAGATGAGCGTTCTCGCCGTGGTAGATAGCTCAAATGCTCGGGAGGAGACCTTCCCTCCCTTAAGCATTTTAGTACTGCACGGACCGAATCTTAATTTACTGGGAACTCGCGAACCAGGAATTTACGGTTCTATACGCCTAGCTGACATTAATGATCTGCTACTAGAAGAAGGGCGTTCTTTGTCAGCAAATGTATCTGCCGTGCAGTCTAATCATGAAGGCGCTTTGGTGGATGCCATTCATGATGCATTATTCAAACACCAAGGCATTATTATTAATGCTGGAGCTTATACCCATACGAGTGTAGCATTACGAGATGCGATCACGGGGGTAAATTTACCGACGGTAGAAGTACATTTGAGCAATATATATTGTAGGGAAGAATTTCGACATCATTCATATATTGCACCAGTCGCGATTGGGCAAATTAGTGGCTTTGGCGCGAAAAGCTATCTTTTAGGATTGCAGGCTTTAGTATATCACCTCAGATACTCTTAAGTGATGTATTAAGAACTTAGAATGTTTTCAGTGATTTACTCTAAGTTCTTAATACTATTCAAATGATAATATTTTCTAATAAACATTATGACTTCACTCCTAGAATTTGCGAAAAATTCCGTAGGAGTGTTGATGTAAATGGTAGTTATAAACTCATGAGTATCTGACGAGTGTTTTTAGGAACTATATGCGCTATTCACTTACAAGTAGAGTTCGGGGCACTTTGGTAGGAAGTTTAATTGGCCAAAGTTTAGCCGCGGCAAAAGTCGAAGAACCTCTTATAGGTCACAAAGTAGCAGTCAAAGGAATCGAAAGTTTAATTGCACGGGGTAGATTTGATTTGGAGGAATGGAACCAATTTCAATCCTCAATATGGGATTTAGAATTGCCATACAATTTGATTTTGGCAAACATAATTTTAGCTAATTTGCCCCTTGCCTTATTTTTTCACGAAAATCAAATAAAATTACGAGAAAACTTACTATTGAATATAAAAAGCAATAATCATCCGATTTTAAGGGATGGAATATTAACATTATCATATCTTATAGCTCAGTCATTAAATGAAAAAATAAATCCAAATACTCTCGTTTCAGAAATTATTTCTTTTATCGGCGAAACTACAAGTGACTTACCAAAAAAACTAGAAATAGTCAACAATATAATAGCTGAAAATGCTGGATATTGTAAATTACAAAATTTCTTAGGCAAAGAAAATAATATAAGTAATACCATTATCGAGGCTTTTTATTGCTTTGCAAGTACTAGGGAAGATTTTCGTCTTACTTGTTTACGAGCGATTCAAAATAAACACAATTCACAGGCTTGTGGTGCGATGGCAGGTGCAATTTCGGGTGCTTATAACAGCATGGGTGGTATACCCATAACTTGGCACTTAGAATTAGATGAGGCAAAATTAGCACAGTGGGGATTAACTAACTTTTACCAGATGGTAAAATTAGCTGATGCACTTGTGGCTGTATGGTCGGGAGCATATCACCTGTTAGCAGAAAGTTCACAGACAAAGGAGGCTAGAAGTAGTTATTTGAATTTTTCGCCATTTTCTCCTAATGAGGCAATTGCAGCCCCATATATCATCCGTTTGCGTTAACTCTATTTATCCGAAGTCTACTCTGCGCCAACAATAATGCACGTTTACCGCCATTAAGATAGTTAAAAATCTTTTTTGAGCAAAAAACTATACTTATTACGGAATAAACCCAGTATTTACATCAAATGGTAACTATGATGGCAGCAAATAGCTTTAAGCCTGCTTCGGTTCAGAATTGTCTGGTATTTAACCATTCTTATAAGCAATTGCGGTCATAGGTGATGAAAACGCAGCCATTTTTGAAATCTTTAACTCAAACAGTAGCTATCTGGGGACGACGACACAAAGCGTTTCGTCGCTGGTATGTATCTAAAACAGGTCAGATAAATCGGTATAAAAAATCCTTCTGCTCCAACTCAATGGTAAAGTCGGTTAAAGCTAAATGTGGTATTTACGCAGCTTGTTGGGGCTTTATTCCTCAGCATTCTTCGGTTGTGTTTGCGATTGCTTTGGTTACCATCACAGGAGTAATGGGGCACAAGTTATACAGCCAACCGCAGTTGCATGAAGGAGCGATAGCTACCGAGACGATTGTTGCGCCTTATACTGCGACTATAGAAGATAAACAGCAAACAGAAATACTCCGCGAAGCTGCCAGAGACAATTCCCGGCAATGGTTAATGGTGGATAAGCGAGTTAACGAAACAATTGAGCAGAATTTACAACAATTGCTACAACAAGGAAACGAAATCCGCAAGAGAGCTGGTTCTTTTCCTTTTTTTGACACCGAAGTATTGCGTGCTTATACACAAAATTATCTCCGTTCTACTTCCGAGCAAGAGTGGAAACAATTATTACTATTTTTAGCGGATGGTAATGACAATGTTGCCAGTCAGGGAAAACTTAAGTCTAGAGTTGTAGTCAATAGAAACGATAATTCCCTAACTAATACTCAAAGTATCAATTCGGTTACTCAAAACCCCAACTTCAAAGAAGCGCTAAGTCAATTACAGTTATATCGTGCTAAAACTTCCCTGACAAATTTGCGATCGCTGATTGGGAAAATAGAACAAACACGACAACTGTACGCTCAAGCCAAAGCCCAACTAGCAGAAATTAGCCTTTCAAAGCCTGGGGGAATAGTATACGACGATACTACTATACTTGAGTTTAGCGACGAAGGATGGTCGAAAATTCAAATGGGTATAGTGCAAAGTGCCCAATTAATCCTAGCCCAGGGCATTCATCCTGGATTACCCCAAGAAAATTTGGAATACGTAATTAACCTGCATCTAGAAAAATCAGAAAGATTAGTACCATTAGATGCTAAAACCTGGGCTACTAAATTATTGGTAAGCGTTTTACAGCCGAATTTAAGGAAAGACGAACAACAAACAGAACTACAAGCATCAATTGCTGCAGCAGAAATACAGCCGGTAATGGTAACAGTTCAAAAAGACGAATTAATTGTTAGAAAAGGACAAGAAATTACAGCTTGGAATTTAGCGGTATTAGAAAATTATCATTTGATTCGCCGCGAAATTAATTGGCTGGGTTTAACATATTTAGGAAGTGCGGTTGCAGCAGCAATTGGTATTTATGCCTTAGTAGAAAAGCGCTTGAAAATTCGATTGCGTCAAAGCGATCGGTTTTTAGTATTATTGCTGACACTATCTTGTCCATCGTTACTCGTTTTTGAGATACCTTTTACAACTTGGAGTGCCGTTGGTTTGCTGTTGGGAAGCTTCTACGGGCGCAATTTAGGTATTACAGTTATTGGATTGCTGTTGACTCTATTAGTGCCGATGAATTTGGATGTAGGCAATACAGCAATCATCGCTGGTGCAGCAGGAGGAATACTCGGTTCCTGCATGGCACAACGCTTACGTTCCCGGGAAGAATTAGCAGTATTAGGATTTGGAATTTCCTTAACAGAAGGCGGTGTCTACTTGTTGTTAAAGGTAATGCTAGGTACGGCGTTTACCCCAACATATAACCTTGTATTTCAGGAAGCAGGATTATTAGCTTTATCTGGTTTGGGTTGGAGTATTGTAGCTTTAGGATTGAGTCCCTATCTAGAGAAACTCTTTGACTTAGTTACTCCTATACGTTTGGCAGAACTTGCTTCTCCCAATCGTCCCTTACTCAAACGCTTGGCTACAGAAGCCCCCGGAACTTTTCAACATACTTTGTTTGTGGCTACCTTAGCCGAAGCAGCAGCCAAAGAACTTGGATGCAATGTTGAATTAGTTAGAGCAGGGACATTATATCATGATATTGGTAAAATGCACGACCCAATGGGATTTATCGAAAATCAGATGGGAGGACCAAATAAGCATGAAACAGAAATTAATGACCCTTGGATAAGTGCGGATATCATTAAAAAGCATGTCAGTGCTGGATTAACTATGGCAAGGAAACATAGTTTACCAACCGCAATACAGGCATTTATTCCAGAACATCAAGGAACAATGCAAATTGCTTATTTCTATCACCAAGCACAAGAAATAGCGAATGTTAATCCCACATTAAAAATCAAAGAAGAAGATTTTCGTTATGATGGACCGATCCCTCAGTCCCGGGAGACTGCAATAGTCATGTTAGCTGACTCTTGTGAAGCCGCATTGCGATCGCTAAGAGATGCGACACCAGAAAAAGCCTTAAATATGGTTAATAATATTTTACGGGCTAGATGGAAAGATAATCAACTCCTAGATTCCGGCTTAAAACGCCAAGAAATGTCGAAAATAGCCGAAATCTTCGTCAGAGTCTGGCAACAATTCCATCACAAGCGAATTGCTTATCCTAAGTTGAAAGCTAGGAATTAGGGCTGTAGGGCATGGGGAGATGAGGAGAAAATTTCTTACTCCTCCATTCTCTTCTCAACTCCAGCGATAAGTAACTCGGCACAAATAAATCGAATTATGTAACAGAATGTAAATATACCTAAAAAGCTTGCGATTGCTTCGTTTCACTCCGTTGCACTCGCAATGAAATTCCTTGAATTTTTAACGCCGGCTTACTTAATAAAATCAATTGCGGCTTGGGCATGTTTCTCAATCATTTCTGGACTTATTAAATCTAGTAATGGCGTAAAATGCTTAATATTTTCGTGAGCATCAAAGTAGAAATTACAAACCCTGTTGATATGCATTGCTGTAAAAAAAGGATCGAGTTTACGGAAACAACCGATGTTTATTCCTCTTTGTAAAATCTCTAACTGGTATTAGTAAATATTGTTCATTAATTGAATAAATTAACTGAAAATTTGGCGATAAACTTGGCTGTTTGAGAACTGATGAGTCCCTAACAGCATCGGTTTCCGTATCGCCATAGAGCCATAAATTAAATTTATGAAAAATTATCAATTACCAAAACATAGATTCAGTTAGTTCGGAGCCACCTGCTTTTGCCGCCAACCGGGAATGAACTATAGCAAACAAAACTACTAATGGTACTGAAGAAAAGTGAACAATTCGTAGTGCTTGCCAACTACCAAATATATCTACAATCCAAGGGAATTGAGCCGGTTTATACATTCCTATTCCCGTGAATAATGCTAAAAGTAAAATAGGAATAATGCTTGTATATACAATACGATGCCAAGCATAAACTATACGTTTGGAATTTTGAGTTTTTTGTAAAGCCTTTAAATCTTTGCTGCTGACAAACCGATGTCGCCACCTGCGACTAATTAAAACGTAAATTCCATACCATAAAAGATTCAGCGAAAATAGCCACATCGCAGCAAAATGCCAATGTCTACCTCCAGCAAGCCAACCTCCCAAAGTAAATATTGGGGGAATATGCAAACCCCCACGCCCACCAAAAACTGGGTTCGCGTTGTAAATTTGTAATCCGCTAGTAAGCATAATAAACAAACTGACAATGTTAACCCAATGAAAAATTTTAGCCAGTATTGCTTGGCTTGGAAATTTCCTTTTTGAAGAAGAGGTAGTGGAAGTCATATTTTGAAGACACTTAAGCAATTAACTACAAGTAAATGTAATAACAATCCTATATGAGTTGGAAGAATTTAGGATGTTGATAAACTTCTGTTGCAGGAGGTTAATTAAGGGTTAATAATTCTGTCTTTCGGGCTTAGTTGTGGATTTTGCAAGGTGGTACCTCCTTGTGCTATATACTTCTGCCCATACTCTGTCGAATTGATTTCAATGGAGAAAATTCGCCGATGTTGATATTGCTACAAGTTGTTAGAAAAAAATTGACTAATTACGACTAAAATATTGCGATAAAAACTTTAGTTATTTACTTGTAAAGTGTATAATATAAAGTTTATCAAGACATAGGACTCTAATTTTATGAGTTCCTCCAAACTTAATGTAAATTTTAAGTTTGTTTAATAAAAAGTAAAATTTATAAAAATTAATAATTATTTTATCTAAAACCATCGGTAGAATTACTTTGAGTAACAGAGAATATTTATAAAGTATTTATAATACTTTAAGACTGAATCCATGCTGTTAATGCGATCGCCAAAGCATCAGCGGCATCATCGGGACGAGGAATGTAGTCTAAATCTAATTCTCGTGCCACTGCTTCTTGTACTTCGTATTTTTCAGCCTTGCCATAACCGGCTAAAGCTAGTTTAATTTGAGCAGGTGCAAATTCTACTATAGGTAAACGATGTTGCCCCAGAACCAACATGATGATTCCTCTGG
The DNA here is from genome assembly GCA_002361335.1 of Richelia sp. UBA3308. Classification (GTDB taxonomy): domain Bacteria; phylum Cyanobacteriota; class Cyanobacteriia; order Cyanobacteriales; family Nostocaceae; genus Rivularia. The sequence continues at coordinate 44,924 of DESS01000228.1, read as the reverse complement.
CTTGAGCAACTAAGATTGTGTTCGACATACGGTAAAAGAATAATTTTTCAATTGCGACCAAATCTGGTTGGAATTCTTCAATTACAGTATGTAAATCATCATAAAGGGTACATAGTCTTTGCTCTACTGGAGTATCAGAAGGTGTACTAATGATGCCAAAATCTAGTAATTCCACGGAATAAGCAGGTAAGTTAACTTGACTTTTTTGACATATAATTACTCCAAAACCTAAAATTGCCAATCCTGGATCTAATCCTAAAATTTTTCTTTGCATTTACTTTACTTTATTTTCATATAACGACAGTGATTTTACGTCGATTTTCTCGCTAAGTTAACTACATGAGTTTATTTAAATTGGAATTGCAAATTGTAATAATTCCATGCTAAGAGTTAAATGCTCTTAATATAAATTCTCAATTAATTATTGTTTAGACCACTGTTTACGATTGCGATATGTCAATTGGTTTTCTTAGACAAGCTTTTAACGTCATGCAACAACAGTCGCGCCGTCGCACTCCCCGTCGAGTTAATCAGTGGTTTAAGTGGTTGTCCCCTGGGTTATCGGTAAAACGTTGGTTTTTAATGAGTATGGCGGGCGTAGTACTAGCAAGTCTGGGCTTCGCTATTTGGAGCGGATTAACACCAATTTTCTGGGTGCTGGAGTTGGTTCGAGGCGTACTCTCCTTAATTACCGACATTATACCTTACTACATCAGCGGACCTGTAGTGATGATTGGTGGTTTGCTGTTACTACTTTGGGGACAAACTCGCACGGTAAGTTCGATTACTAAAGTATTAAAACCAGAAGGTAACCAAGAATTAGTTGATGTACTCTTAGCCCATCGTAGATTATATAGAGGACCGAAAATTGTTGTAATTGGAGGTGGTACTGGACTTTCTACGTTGTTGAGAGGACTTAAGAATTACAGCGCCAATATTACTGCTATTGTTACCGTTGCTGATGATGGTGGTTCCTCCGGCAGGTTGCGTCAAGAATTTGGTGTATTACCACCAGGAGATATTCGTAATTGTTTAGCAGCTTTGGCGGATGAAGAAAAATTATTGACAGAGTTGTTTCAATATCGCTTCAGTGCTGGAGACGGTTTAACTGGTCATAGTTTTGGCAATTTGTTCTTGACAGCAATGAGTGAAATTACTGGCGATTTAGAGCGAGCAGTTGCAGCCAGTTCTAAGGTGCTAGCCATTAGAGGACAAGTACTTCCAGCAACCCTTAGCGATGTTCGTCTTTGGGCTGAATTAGCGGATGGCCGTCGTATTCAAGGTGAATCAAACATTACCAAAGCTGGAGGTAAAGTTGTCAAAATTGGCTGCACTCCGGTTAATCCGCCAGCTTTACCCGCTGCGATTAGGGCAATTAAAGATGCTGATTATATTATCATGGGTCCGGGTAGTCTTTACACCAGTGTGATTCCCAATCTTTTGGTACCCGAAATTGCAACAGCGATCGCCGCAAAATCGGTGCCTAAAATATATGTGTGTAACATTATGACTCAACCGGGAGAAACTGAAGGATACACAGTTGCCAATCACATTCAATCTATTGATAAAGCTTGTGGACAACAGTTGTTTGATGCGGTTTTAGTACATAAAAAGTCTCCAACTGCGCGTGCCCTTATCCGCTATGCTAAAGAAAATTCCCATCCAGTATTTTTGGATCGCGAAGAAGTAACTCTTTGCGGGCGCAGAATAGTTTTAGCTAACGTGATGAGTGAAGATGAAACAGGTTGCGTGCGTCACGATCACCAACGATTAGCACAAGTTCTTATACGTTGGTATGGTGGAACTCCCAAAGGAATGGGAAAGTTGTACAAATTTTTTGGTAAAGAATCAGCTATTAATTGATAAACTCCTACCCATTTAAGTTGTATATTTAGAAATATTATTTAATAGCTAAAATTATTATCCATTTTGGCTTTTGGAAGACAGCTTTTTGTCTTGCTGTTGTGTATTTTTAATCCACGACAGCTTAATTAAATTTTTTTTTGTTGAAGACAGAAATGGAATTGTAAAGCCCCTTATAACTTCGGCATAATTAAGATTCGGCGTATATATTTTAACTCAATTAAACGGATATAATTTCCCACCGTCTAGTGGTGGGGAATTAAACCCATATTTAGAGGTTAAAACTTGACAGTCCCCGTGTCTTTTGATCGGGGAGTGTCAAATGAGAAATTGTTACCAGCTAATCGGCCCATCCCCGAAAATCTGTCTTCAGTTGAAGAATTTGATTTAGATGGAGTTAGGATAATACTTCTAACGATATTTTGCAATTTCTTCAGATGAAAATGTTTCTTAAAGATGCACTGGCAACTCGAGGCTTAGGCATCATTCTCGGTGAGACGCTAACTGCGAATAGTGTCATTTTACTACAAGGTGATTTGGGCACAGGTAAAACTACTTTAGTGCAAGGTATAGGTGAAGGTTTGGGTATTAACGAATCAATCGTTAGTCCCACCTTCACCATTATTAATGAGTATACTCAAGGACGCTTTCCCCTTTATCATCTAGATTTATACCGTTTAGAAGCTTCAGAAATAGTAGCATTAAACCTCGAAACTTACTGGGAAGGTATTGAGGTTCCACCAGGAATAGTGGCTATTGAATGGGCACAACGGATGCCTTACAAACCAGAAACTTATCTGATCGTAGATTTTACTTATGAAAGCGAAAGCCGACATCACCAGAAGGCTAACTCTGCTATACGTTTTGCCGAAATCATTGCATTTAATTGCAGTTTTAGTAATGAAATTCTGGCTTTAGGTAAAGAATATCGTTGGCAGTAGCAATAAACTAGTACAGCACGGGGTAAAGGGCGCACCCGTTTCGGGCATGTTGAAAACCCTATTCTATAGTACTTATTACCTTAATACTTTTGAATGCCTGATTTCCGCGCAGCGGTACTAGTTTGCCGCCCTATGAACGCTCGAGTATACTCGCACAAGTAATTTCAGCACCTTGTTTATTTAGTCTTATCTGCCACTTCCTCGTTCATCATAAAAATTGCAATACATTGTAACTCTAATCACTTGATAATTTGATAATTTATTTACAACATAAAAAAACATATTTTTTTTTCAAAGGCTTATTTTATACTAAAGACCGCGATGGATTAAGTATTATACTATAATAGTAACAATTTATACTTGTGTATAGCAGCCAACTTTTGACAAAAAAATAAAGTATTTTCTGTTGTCTGTGTTTTTATCAGTGACTGGTCCTAAAAAATACTTGTTTCCGAAGATTTTTATCTTCTTCAATAATCATGCTGATTTATTAATATGTTTTTTAAAACACATTTATTATTGCTATATACAAGTGATTACTCGCAGCAATAAACCCTAATATTTTATCGAAAAAATAAAATCAATATTAAATGAGGTTTTTATTTTTAAGTGAATTTGCATACTTTTAAGAAGCGCAGTATCTGATTATTTCAGTTTCTCAAATGTCAAAAATACTGAAAAATTTTCTTTTAAGCTACAAGTTATCTAATTAAAAACAGAATATATACTTAAATAATAATATTGATAGGAGCAGATGAAAGTATATAAAACAACAAAAAAAAAGATAAGTGTATATTTTGTCGAGTAAAAAATATTGTCGTGTAGGGGTTAAAGATTACAAAAGATACTATTAATTATGGTAATTATTCGACTGTATACTTATCGGCTTGGGTTGAAAAACCTAATCTTACAGACATCATTCCATTCAAATCCACTGGAAACGAGTCGTAATCTATAGTTATATTTATAACAAAAAAAATATATTTTTAAGTATTTAATTCTAAATTGCACTCGGGATTGGGTTGGACATCATACCCCATCCCAATTCCAGTTTTTTTCCAACTTCGGCTTTTTCCTCTTCCTTAGGTTTAATGATTTGAAGAAAAATAAAGCGCTTGGTTAAATAACGACAAGCGCTGGCGAAGTTAAAACTCTATGAAAGCTTCCGCCTGTAATAGTTTAATCACAAATCAAATTCATAGCGGCAGCAAAAAGGAAATATAGAGGGAAAAATTGTATTAAAAATTTCTAGGCTTGATTTCCTGAAACTACATTTGCATCTGATTGGGGAGGAATTAAATTGAGTTTTAACGCTCAAATCTTAAAGGTTTACCTCTAGTGTTAGTATTTAATTTACCTTTGTCATAAACAATTTCACCACCAACAATAGTTGTTACTGGCCATCCCGTCAGATTCCAGCCTTCAAAAGGACTCCAGCCACATTTTGTTAAAAGTTCTTCCCGTTGTACTTTTTTTCGCGAGTTTAAATCAACAAGCACCAAATCGGCATCATAACCGGGAGAAATTAATCCTTTATTAGGAATACAATAAGCAGAAGCGACGGCAGTTGACATCCAGTTAACAACCTGGGCAAGAGTACAGCGCCCTTCAACAGCAGCAGTTAACATTAAAGGTAAAGAAGTTTCTACCCCAGGCATTCCCGAAGGACTTTTAGGGTAAGTTTGAGCTTTTTCCTCTAAAGTATGAGGGGCATGATCCGTAGCGATGAAATCAATAACCCCATCTAACAAAGCTTGCCAAAGCACTTCGTTATCATGAAATGTTCGTAAAGGGGGATTCATCTGTGCCAAACTGCCCATTTTTTCGTAAGCAGTTGTATTTAAAAATAAATGTTGGGGTGTCACTTCTGCTGTAACCCAACTGGGTTTATCTTGACGCAGTAAATTTGCTTCATCAGCTGTAGACATATGTAAAATGTGTAGCCTACGGCGATATTTTTGAGAAAGTTTTAATGCTCGTTGAGTTGCGATCAATGCTGCTTGATTATCTTGTATCTGAGAGTGAATAGCTACATCATGAATATTGGCGAATTCTTCTCTACGTTGTCTAAGTCTGGTTTGGTCTTCGGCATGAACTGCAATTAAAATTTCACCATTAGCAAATATAGCTTCTAATATCTCTTGAGGATCTACTAACAAAGGGCCATGCATTGATCCCATAAAAATTTTTATTCCTGGAGTAGGGGTAGCCTGTAGCAATTGAGACAAATTATCTGACGTTGCTCCAATAAAAAAGCCATAATTAACAAGGCACTTGTTAGCGGCACGCTGTAACTTGTCATTTAAAGCTTCTTGACTAATAGTTAAAGGGCGAGTATTCGGCATTTCTAGGAACGAAGTTACTCCACCCTTAGCACAGGCACAAGAAGCAGTAAACAAGTCTTCTTTGTGTTCCAATCCTGGTTCCCGAAAATGTACTTGTGGGTCGATAACTCCTGGCAACAAAGTTAACCCATCAGCGTCAATTTCTTGGGTAGGTGTTTCGTCTATCTTTGATGGTGACACTTTAATAATTTGGCGATCGCGCGTAAGCACATCCCCAAGCATCAAGTTACCATTGGGTAAAATAATTCTGGCACCGCGAATTAGTAAACTAGGAGATGACATGAGTATTCAAGGATTTAAATAACAGTGAATTTTGACATACAGCTATGCTTATTGAAGTTAAACTGGTGGAATAGAAGACAGACCACTATGTGTTATTAGCAACCAAGAATGTTTAACTTTTCAATTACAAATAACTACGTCAAGGGTTCCCATTAAAGTTTTTTCAGGAGGAAAAATTTTTAATCGGTGCCCGTCAACATGACAACATAACTCCTAACGGCATCTTTGTACAGTTAAGATAAACAAATATAGTCTCCCTAGAAATGGGTCTGTTTTTAGAGCATAATTTAGTTTCTACTTGAGTAATTACATGCAAAATCCAGTGTCTGACCGCCACTCTAACCAACAACCCGATAATTCCTGGTTTTTTGAATTAGGTAAAACAATCGGATTAAGCATCGTGCTTGCTCTCTCCATTCGCACTTTTGTTGCGGAAGCTCGTTGGATCCCCTCCGGCTCGATGGAACCCACTTTGCACGGTACTCTAAACCAGTGGGAAGCAGACAAAATAATTGTTGATAAGTTAAGTTATAAATTTTCCATTCCTCAACGGGGAGACGTTGTAGTTTTTTCTCCTACAGAAGAACTACAAAAAGAGGATTATCAAGATGCCTTTATTAAACGAATAATTGGCTTGCCTGGAGATAAGATAGAGTTAAAAGGGGGTAAAGTATACATAAATAATCAGCTGCTGGGAGAAGAAAAGTACCTTGTTACCGCACAAAATACGTCGGTTGAAGTTTGTACATCAGCACCTACGGAGCCATTTTTGTCTAAACCTCAGACTATTCCATCCGACTCCTACTTAGTATTAGGGGACAATCGTGGAAGCAGTTATGATAGTCGTTGTTGGGGTGTTGTACCTCGTGAAAATATTATTGGTCGCGCCGTACTTCGTTTTTGGCCTTTAAATAAAGTCGGTGCAATTGATGAAACCCCACTTTATAATACACAAGAAACATCTCAAGAATAAATGAAAGCTGAGTAAATAGCTATAGGAATATAGCTTGCTGTCTTTTTCTAGGCAATTTTTTGCAATAAGGACAGCTAATTTATTTGTTAATAAACGAAAATATTTATAAATAGAACAAGACTTACTTTAGCTATTACCGCTGTGGGGAAATCAAAATAGACCGCGCCTGAGCCTCACAGTAAGGTGATCGTCCGTTCATCGAAGATGTTCCCGTAGGGTAGGATGCTTCTTAGTGCGAGCAAAAGTATTATAAAATAGGATTTTAAACATGCGCGAAATGGGTGTGTCCTTTACGGGTCCGCTACACTAGTTTAGTATTCTGTAATAAAGCAGATTTTTTTGCTATGGAAGTATATTCTATTGTGGTTGAATAGGCATTTTATTAGTGACTCTTTAAGAGACGGGACTTACTCAATTGTCACTTCGGAGAAGCTTGATGGGTGAAACCAAAAGCCTTGTTTTTCGTTTTTAGATGTTAGGATTCTCTGAGCAATTTCAGCACGATCTGTATACAGAATATTCTTATAAGTGGGTCAGCGTTGAAAATAGTAATGCCGGATAAGAGAGTAGAGATGGGGTGAGTGGTAATAAGGTTTTGTGGAGGCGAAGCTTCTTCTCTTTGAGAACTAGGTTTACCCAAGCTGTAACACAGGTGAGTTTATTTGTGCCGACTTACTTATATATTTAACAATATTGCTCGATCAAGTAAATTACACGGATGTTATCTATTTTTCAATAAATTCTATAAAATTTATCATACTTAATTTTCTCCAAAAAAGTAACTAGACATAATAATTACAAATAAAATATGATTTATTTGATATTCTCAAATAAGTGCTACTTATTAAATATAAAAAAACGTAAATATTTTAAATAAAAAAATGCATTCCCTGCAAAATGATAAAGTTAATATATTAGTAGTAGATGATAGCCCAGATAATTTGCGCCTTTTGTCGGCAATGTTAACGACACAAGGATATGAAGTTCGCAAAGCCCTAACCGGAAAAATGGCATTAAAGGCTTGTAAAAGCCTACAGCCAAACTTAATTTTACTTGACATCAATATGCCCGAAATGAATGGGTATGAAGTTTGCCAACAACTAAAAGCAGATAAAACAACTTCTGAGGTTCCAGTAATATTTATCAGCGCCCTTGATGATGTCTTAGATAAAGTAAAAGCCTTTGATGTCGGAGGTGCAGACTATATAACCAAACCTTTTCACGCAGCAGAAGTTATATCAAGAATAGAAAATCAAATTAATTTACGTTCTTTACAGGTAAAACTATATCAAAAAAATGCTTTATTACAAAAGACTTTAGAAGAATTAAAAGCAGCACAAGTACAGCAAATTCAAAATGAAAAAATGTTTTCTTTGGGGCACTTGGTAGCAGGTATTGCTCATGAAGTTAATAATCCGGTTAGTTTTATCTATGGTAATTTAGAATATGTTAGCGAATATGTACGGGATTTAATTAATTTAGTAGAAGCGTATCAGCAGGAATACCCACATCCCAATCAAAACATTCAGAAAATAGAACAAAAGATAGACTTGGATTTTTTGATGAAGGATTTGGAATCCCTTATGGGTGCGATGTACAGAGGGGTAGACCGTATACGTTCCATTGTACTAGCGCTGCAAAATTTCTCTAGACACGACGAAACCTCTCATAAGCAAGTTAATATTCATCACGGTTTAGATAGTGCGATTGTAATGTTGCATCATAGATTAGGAAAAACCAATTATCGCAATACAGCAATCAAGATAGTTAAACAATATAGGGATTTACCGTTAATTTACTGCTATCCAAGGGAACTCAATCAGGTATTTATGCATTTGTTAAGCAACGCCATTGATTCTTTGGACCAGCAAGCAAAAAACCATCAGGCAGAAAACAAAACTTTACAAGACTTAACACTTACTCCGACTATCTGGATCAGCACTTGTGGAATTGAGTCCGATAGGCCTTCAAAAAGTGGGGGATTATGCGTCAAGCCTTCGGCTTATGAGGTTGCGAGAATTTCGATTACCGATAATGGTACAGGCATACCAGACAAGGTTCGCGAATATATATTTGACCCTTTCTTTACCACAAAGGCTGTAGGAAAGGGCAGTGGATTGGGATTATCTATTTGCTATCAAATTATAGTACAAAAGCACTGTGGAAGAATTCTTTGTAATTCGACTCCCGAACAAGGGGCAGAATTTACTATTGAAATTCCGATAAAACAATTGCAATCAAATTGAATATTTAGTTCATCTATTTCTCGGTCACGTAGCATAATAGAGATGTGACTGATTTGTTTAACCCCTTACTATCGCTAAAAGAAGGTCACTGGTTCAAGCTCATTTGCGGGGCCAGCTTCCAACATCTGCCTGCGGTTAGAAGTTTAACATTAGCTTACACGCTGGCTGGAGCTGACTGCATAGATGTAGCTGCCGATCCAGCTGTCATTGCTGCTGCTCAAGAAGGGCTAATAACTGCTGCTTCTTTGGCTGCTACTGCCCAAAAACAAGGCTTTACCTATCAAGGAACCCCGTTGTTGATGGTTAGCCTAAACGATGGCGAAGACCCTCACTTCCGTAAAGCAGCATTTGATTCGACTAAATGCCCTACTCTATGCACTCGACCATGCGAACGCATTTGTCCCGCACAAGCTATTTCATTTAATAGTATAAAAAATAACCATAATGGTGTTTTAACTGACAAGTGCTACGGTTGTGGTCGTTGCGTACCGACGTGTCCGTATGATAAGATAAGTACAGTATCTTATGCAACAGCAATTGGAGCCATCGCACCATTGATACTGAAATCTGGGGTAGACGCTGTAGAGATTCATACAACTGTTGGGCGTTTGGCGGAATTCAAAAAATTGTGGCAAGCAATTTCGCCGTATGTTGAGCATCTGAAGTTAGTAGCGATCAGTTGTCCAAATGGGGAAGGGATAATTGATTATCTACATAGCTTGTATGATGCGATCGCCCCACTTGATTGTGTGAATATATGGCAGACCGATGGTAGGTCAATGAGTGGTGATATTGGCTCGGGCACTACATTAGCTACTATAAAGTTAGGTTCCAAAGTATTGAGAGCAAATTTACCAGGATATGTGCAGTTGGCAGGTGGTACGAATAGTTACACCGTGCCGAAATTGAAGGCAATGGGATTGTTGAAGAAATTACCGCAGCGAATCAGTGGCAATATGAGAGAGAATGATGTTATTTCTCATACACCGACTGAGGCGGAAAAAGAAGCATTCATTGCTGGTATTGCTTATGGTAGCTATGCCCGAAAACTGCTCTCACCAGTTCTGCAAGAGTTAGAAGAAAAGGAGGTGAATAATTCCAGTGTATGTAGCGCTCGTCTCGAAGTTGAACCGAGATTGCTTTGGCAAGCTGTATCGCTTGCTAATTCACTAGTTTCCCAACTCAAATCACATAATTGAGCTTGCGCCTTGCCTTGGCTCGTACCCTATCTCTCAAAACGTCACCATAAAAAGCATGACGATTACAGACGATCTCCGAAAATTATTAGCGATATTACCCCAAGACTTGCGGCAGATGCTTGAAGAGCATCCTCAAAGAGATAGCTTAGTAGAAGTGGTCTTGGATCTGGGTCGTCGCCCAGAAGCACGTTTTCCTTCTGGAGCCGAATATCTAAGCGAAATACCCATTACTCAGCAACAGATAGACGATTGCATCGTGCGAGTGGGAACTTTCGGCGGAGATAATCGCGCAGGAATAGAGCAAACTTTACACCGAATTAGTGCTATTCGCAACCGCACCGGCAAGATTATAGGTTTAACCTGTCGCGTCGGAAGAGCGATATATGGAACGATTAGCATGATTCGGGATTTAGTAGAAAATGGTCAATCAATTCTCATGCTGGGTCGTCCAGGTGTGGGAAAAACTACTGTTCTAAGAGAAATTGCCCGTGTTTTAGCGGATGAGCTTGATAAGAGAGTAGTTATTATTGATACTTCAAATGAAATTGCTGGAGATGGTGATGTAGCCCATCCAGCAATAGGAAAAGCAAGACGGATGCAGGTTGCCCATCCAGATCAACAGCATCAAGTAATGATTGAGGCAGTGGAAAACCATATGCCCGAAGTGATCGTTATTGATGAAATTGGTACGGAATTAGAAGCATTAGCATCTCGTACTATTGCCGAACGTGGCGTGCAATTAATAGGTACGGCACACGGTAATCAAATTGAAAACTTGATAAAAAACCCTACCCTCTCGGATTTAGTAGGGGGTATACAAGCTGTGACGTTGGGAGATGACGAAGCCAGAAGGCGAGGCTCTCAAAAAACGGTTTTAGAACGCAAAGCGCTTCCTACCTTTGACATTGCTGTGGAAATGCATGAAAGGCAGCGTTGGGTAGTTCATGAAAGCGTTGCTGACACTATAGATCATCTCCTAAGAGGACGACAGCCCAGCCCGCAAGTGAGAACCATTGATGATAACGGTAAAGTGACGATTACTCGTCAGTTAACTGCGATCGATGGTGGTGCTTCACAAACTTTGAGAGGAGAAGAAACTTTTCGCGGGCGACAATCTAATAGATCCAACGGTTGGAGAGCATCTGGCCAAATGCGTCCTTTAGCGCCATTAAATGCGGAATACCAAAATGGAAATGGTTCTGGGCGCAGCGAATTTGAACGTTTATTAGATCAATCTTTCAATAACTCTAACGGTTTTGAGAGCAATGGTCATAAAGATTCTGGACCAAATGGTGAAGATTTACCCCTCCATATTTACCCCTACGGCGTAAGTCGCAGCCAATTAGATCAGGTAATCGGAGTGCTTCATTTGCCAGTAGTATTGACAAAAGATATTGATAGTGCAGATGCAATTTTAGCATTGCGATCGCACGTGAAAAACCATGCCAAATTACGGCAAATGGCGAAAGCTCGTCAAGTGCCGATTCACATGATCAAATCGAGCACAATTCCGCAAATTACTCGCGGTTTGCGTCGGTTATTAAATATTGATGAACCGGAAGTTGGCGATGAGCGTGAGTTAGAATTATTCCTCCACAACGGTAGTGATGATGAAATTGACGCTTTAGAAGAAGCCAGACTTGCGGTTGAACAAATCGTAATTCCCAAGGGACAACCTGTAGAATTACTACCGCGTTCCCCGCAAGTACGTAAAATGCAGCACGAATTAGTCGAACATTATCGACTTAAATCAAACAGTTTTGGCGAAGAACCAAATCGGAGGCTAAGAATTTATCCCGCCTAGTTTTTCCCTATCTCTTATTTTTCCCAACATTCAGCACAATAATCCCCTTCTTCGTTTATAGAGAGGGGGATTTTTATTATAGTTCCTGATTACAGACAAGAATACTATTATAGCAGAAATTTAAGAGAAAGTTAATTTAAAGTTAGATTATGTTTGTTTTTTGGTTAATTATTTGATGGGTAGGTGAAAATCTGGGGATGGTTAGAAAATCTGGGGATGGTTAGAAAACCTGGGGATGGTTAGAAAACCTGGGGATTGAAATCGCGGCTACACAAGCAAAACCTGCCGTCGCGGGTTTATATAGAAAACTACACAAGCAAAACCCGCCGTCGTGGGTTTAAATAATTAGCTATGATTTAATTCCCAAGTTGGAATTATTGATTTTTGCTGGTGATGAATTGCTTGATTTGTGATATAAATTTATACTTTATCTATAGCATCATGACTAACGGTAAATGCTCCATAGCTTCCTTGCCATTTAAAAAATTCCCCGGTTTAATTTCATGGGTGAAATTAGATCTCATTTCATTAATGTTTTGAATGGTAAGATAAAAAAACCTGGCGATTAGAAATAGCGGCTACACAAACGAAGTCCGTCTACACGGACTTAAGATTTATTTATTGAAACTGGATAACAATATATTATATTCTTCTTCTTAAACCCACGCAGGTGGGTTTCGCCTGTGTAGCAGCGTTAGCGAAGCGTCTCCCCTAGGGAGATATTCAATCGCAAGAATCAAAATCGCCAGAATCAAAATCGCCAGAATATTTTTTTATCAATCTTCCCAATACAAGCAATGCACCCCAATATTTGGTATCCCTTCCAAAACCTCAAAACATCTCCTCCACCTCTTAAGGTAATATCAGCTAGTGGAATTTGGCTGGAGTTGGAAGATGGGCGTAAACTTATGGATTGCATCTCTAGCTGGTGGGTAAACATTCACGGGCATTCCCACCCTAAGATTGCTGAAGCGATTTTTAGTCAAGCAAAGCAATTGGAACACGTTATCTTTGCTGGATTTACTCATCAACCAGCAGAAAAACTTGCAGAAGAATTAGTTGACAAACTTCCCCATGGATTAAGCCGAGTTTTCTTTTCTGATAATGGTTCCACAGCTGTGGAAGTTGCTCTGAAAATGGCTTATCAATATTGGGTAAATCAAAATCAACAGCGTCAAAAATTTATTGCTTTTGAAGGAGCCTATCATGGCGATACTTTTGGAGCAATGTCTGTAGGGGCGCGATCGCTATTTTCTCAAGTTTTCTCAAATATGCTGTTTGAGGTGGATTTTTTACCTTTTCCTGAAACTTACATCGGTGATAATGCTGTTGACGAAAAGGAGGAAGAAGTTTTATGTAAATTTAAAGAAAAATTACAGCAAAATCCTCAACAGTATGCTGGTATTATTATTGAACCTCTGGTGCAAGGTGCTGGAGGAATACGGATGTGTAGACCAGAGTTTTTACGGGAATTACACCAATTAGTTGAAAAATTTGATACTTTATTGATTTTTGATGAAGTGATGACTGGGTTTGGTAGAACTGGAGATTGGTTTCCCAGCATTAAAAGTGAAGTTACGCCGGATATTACTTGTTTATCAAAGGGGATTACGGGAGGTTTTTTACCTTTATCTGTTACGGTATGTTCTGAGAAGATTTACGATACTTTTTACAGTGATGACCCGATAAAAACTTTATATCACGGACACAGTTATACGGCGAATCCTTTGGGATGTGCTGCTGCGTTGGCTTCTTTAGAGTTGATGGAAGAAAATCAACCTGCTTTTAGCAGTATGGAAGGGAAACATTTACAATATTTGGAAGTTTTACAAGAAAATCCCAAAGTTGAAAAGTTACGGGTGACGGGTACGATTGCGGCGATGAATATTGTTAATAATCAAGAATCTGGATATTTAAATAAGGTTGGTTTGGAAATTCGCCGAAAAGCTGTGGAAAAAGGTTTGCTGTTACGTCCTTTAGGAAATGTACTTTATATAATGCCGCCTTATTGTATTACTGATGGGGAATTATTTCAAGCTTATAAGATAATAGATGAAATTTTAAATGAAATTTAGATTCGGTAAATTTCATTTGAAATGATTAACTATAGAATTTAGAGTTGAAATTTGAACAGTTAATCTATATGAATGTTGTATCTTTATTTTCCGGTTGTGGAGGATTAGATTTAGGCTTTCAACAAGCAGGATTTAATGTTATTTGGGCAAATGAGTATGATAAATCAATATGGGATACTTATGAATTTAATCACCCGAATACCTATTTAGATAAAAGAGATATCAGAAAAATCCTTCCGGAGGATATTCCTGAGTGTATTGGTATAATAGGTGGCCCTCCTTGTCAAAGTTGGAGTGAAGCTGGGGCACAAAGGGGTATTGATGATACTAGAGGTCAATTATTTTTTGATTATATTAGAATTCTGAAACAAAAAAAGCCTTTATTTTTCTTAGCTGAAAATGTTAGTGGTATTTTAGCTGGAAAACACGAGGAAGCTTTTACAAATATATTATTTCATTTTAAAGAAGCTGGATATGAAGTCACTTATAAATTGTTGAATGCTTCGGATTATCTAGTTCCTCAAGATAGAAAACGAGTAATTATTATTGGTTATCGAGAAGATATGGGTAGGATATTTGAATATCCCAGTGCGATCGATCGTAAATTAACTCTTAAGGATGCTATTTATGATATCAAGGATATTCAAGCTATACCAATAGATTCTAAGATAAAAAAAAATAGTTTGAAAATTCCCAACCATGAATATAAGAAAGGTAGCTTTTCGAGTATTTATATGTCTAGAAATAGAGTTAGAAGTTGGGAAGAAGCATCATACACAATTCAAGCAGGTGCTAGACATGCTCCCATACATCCACAAGCAAATAAAATGATTTGGGTTGATAAAGATAAATGGATTTTTGATCCAAAATCACCAAAACCCTATCGAAGATTGTCTGTGAGAGAATGTGCGAGAATTCAAACTTTTCCAGACGATTTTATTTTTAAATATAAATATATTGTTGATGGTTATAAAATGGTCGGAAATGCTGTTCCTGTTAACCTAGCAAGAATATTAGCAGATAAAATATTCTTAGATATACAACAATATCTAGAATTTGGACTTTGTTATGATTTATGGGAGCAGAAACTCCCAAAACAACTCACATTTTTTGAATTAAATGAAATGAAATTAAATTAAACAGGACTTACGATATTGTAATAATACACCGATGGTGCGTGACGCTCTTATGTCTTATTACTACGTTCATATTTGTTCGTAGCGTCACACACCCTACAAGAAAATTGTGCCAGTTGCGTAAGTTATATTAAATGAGGAACATAGAGATTGAACTCAAATTTTTTGTTGAATTTGTAAAAAATTTGAGATGTTAAAATTCAAAGTTCAATAAATCAAGAAATAAATAAATCAAGAAATAATTTCCCCTCGTAAAACTGTAACAGCTTGTCCACTCAAAAAGACTCTATTTTCACCAGGGTATTTTACCTTGACTACACCACCACGAGTTGATGCTTGATACGCTAAAAATTCGTCTTTATTTAATTTATTTCTCCAATAAGGTGCGAGACAGCAATGAGCAGCGCCGGTTACTGGATCTTCATTGATACCTAATCCTGGAGCAAAAAAGCGAGAGACAAAGTCAAATTCTGAGCTATTTTCAGCCAAACTAGTAACAATAACTTCTGGAAAAAGTTCGGATAAAAGTGTAAAATTTGGCTGCATTTCTCTGACTAATTCTTCCGATTCAACTTCTACTAAGTAACCCAGAGAATTTTTCATCACTGTTTTTATGGGTACTCCCAAAGCTTGAGAAAGTTCCGCAGTTGTGGAAACTTCTTCCGAAGGATTGGCGGGAAAATCTAATTCAATCCAATCTTGTTGCTTTTTAGCAATTAATAAACCACTTTTAGTATGAAAACGGGCTGATTCGTTGTCAGAAAGATGATTTTCTGACC
The DNA here is from genome assembly GCA_002361335.1 of Richelia sp. UBA3308. Lineage (GTDB taxonomy): Bacteria > Cyanobacteriota > Cyanobacteriia > Cyanobacteriales > Nostocaceae > Rivularia. The sequence goes on along the minus strand of DESS01000228.1, from coordinate 29,281 downwards.
ATAAAACGTGAGAACTGGCAAGAGTGGCGTGACCACACAATGGTACTTCTGTTGCGGGAGTAAACCAGCGGAGATTGTAACCGTCTTGTTGTTTTATTAGAAATGCGGTTTCTGATAAATTCATTTCTTGCGCTACATTTTGCATCCAACTGTCATCTTTAGGAGAGGATAAAACGCATACAGCAGCGGGGTTGCCGGAAAAGGGTTTGTTGGTAAATGCGTCAACTTGGACGATCGTTTGTTTCATGTTTTTAATTTAGTTTTGATTGAAAAAGGATAATATTTTTAACGCAAAGTTTCGCGGAGGTTAACGCGGAGGTACCCTAAGGATGATGAAATTATTGCTTACTTCGATAATGGTACAAACAGTGGTATCATTAAAATAATGCCAACAAATGTGAAAAAATACTAAGAGCTTAGTTTTTTTAAAGATATGTCTTTAGTAGTTTTGGCTGGAAGTGGAATCGCGATCGCATCAACGAGTGTATTTGCTTGGAGATGGTGGAGCAATTATCAAAAATATAGTTATTTACGAAATTTTCCTTCACCTAAAGGACATTGGTTATCTGGAAATCTTTCCGATTTAATTGCGGCTCTTAAAGCTGGAAAATTACCTCAATTATTTATAAATTGGTCTAAAGAGCTAGGAGATATATTTGTTATTTGGAATTTTAATAAGCCCAATCTAGTCATAGGAAATGCAAAATTAATTCAAAAAATACTTCTCAAAGGTCAAAAAGACGGAGATTTTATTAGAGGTGGTAATTTTTATTCTGCTTACGCAAATGTGTTTGGAGTACATTTAGGCAATCAAATTGGAGAAGAATGGCAATGGCGACGCAAAGCTTGGACTCCTGCTTTAGCTTCTAGTAAATTTCTTGCTAAATTCGACATAATTCACCAGGCAAGTCTAACTTTGATCGAAAAGCTTGAACAAAAAGCTATAAAAAACGAAGCTGTTGAAATAGATCCTTTGTTTTTAAAATATACGATGAGCATTATTTGCTATTTCATGCTCGGTGTTCCTCTTATTCCTGAACAAGATCGAATTAAACCTATTTTAGAAACAGAAAAAATATATTCTTCTTTAGCAGTTTTAGAAAAACAAGTTTTAGTACAAGGAACTACAGGCTTTAATTGGCTTAAATATCTTCCCACTAAAAAAAATCAAATTTACCGAGAAGCTCAGAATTATTTAAATAATTTTTTGCATCCTAGGATTGATTTAGCTTTTAAATTAGCCAGAAATCAAAAATTAGACCAAAACGAACTTTCTCAAATTACTCAAACCTTGAAAGATTCAATGATGGTTCAAATGGCTAAAGCTCCAAGGTATACAGCCGATAATTTGATTAACGATGTACGCGCTGGCCTTTTTGCTGGACATGATACCACCTCTCATACTCTTTCTTTTGCCATGGGAGAATTAGCTCTCAATCCCCAAGTTATTCAAAAAGCTCGGGAGATAATCGAGCCAGTTATTAAAGAAGGTTTGAGTATTGAATCTCTGAAAAAATTGGTTTACGTCGAAGCTATTTTTAAAGAAACTATGCGTCTTCATCCTGTAGCTTCACAACTAAGCATAGTTGCCAAGCGTGATACTTCAATGGTCGAAAAATTCGTTCCTGCTGGTACAGTAATAAGCTTAAATTTAATCTTAGCAGGACTAGATTCTGATATGTATGGACAGCCAGAAGAATTTCGTCCCGAACGTTGGTTAGATGCTGAAGAAAATGGTGGGATAGAGCCGACTTTATTCGGGTTTTCCCTTGGCGCTCATTACTGTTTGGGTGTTCCTTTAGCGATATTAGAAGCAACTGTTATTCTTTCTTTGCTCATTTACCATTTTGATTGGGAATTAGTCAATGGACGTTCATCCCTCGAGCAATTGGGCCAAAATATCACAGTTTTTCCTCAAGATAAAATGCCTATTAGATTAAAAGCTAGAAAATTTGCAACTGTTTAGTTAGTATATTGGACATTGGCTTAAGGGACTTCCAAGAAATAACTTCCAATAAATAAATTATCCCAAAATAATCAAGAAGCGATATTTATTTGACATTTATTTATAGGACTCAGAAGGAAGAAGTTTTGTTCTAAAATAATATTTGAAGACTGTCGATCGCGTTGAATGAATACCCAAATAAGCCCCAATTCTCCTGATGTTTACTCTATTTTGAGTGCATTTCACTGCTTGCGAGTTAGTGATGGTAAAATTAAACCCGTTTTAGATGGTTGCTCGAATTTTTCCCAGTTACTGGTGCTAATTTGGTCCCAATTAGGAGATTTTGATAACTTAGAATATGCTTGGTGGCTGCAAAAAGAACATCTTAAGCTCGAAGCTAAAGGAATTACTATTCGCGCTATCGGAATTGGCGATCGCAACTCCGGTATTAAGTTTTGTGAATATACTGGCTTTTCCCCAGAATCGCTATTTGTCGATCCCAAAGCGGAAATTCACGCTTCATTAGAACTTTATCGCGGCTTAAACATCAGATTTCCTCTATTATCAAAGGGACAAAATGCTTGGTTGAATTTAATGTTAATGTGTGCTGGCATTGCCAGCCCAGGAACTTTGGCGGAAGTTATTAGGGGTTATACTGGCGATCGCCAAGCACCTCAATTATTTGATGATGAGGAGGTTATTCGCGGTACACCTTTACCACCGATGAAAGGTTCTTTTTTCAAGTTTGCCGGAGGAAGAGGTTTTCAGCGCCCTTTTGAATTAGCAACCCTGCGCTTGCAAAATATGACTGAAGTTTTAAGTAATTGGAATACTTATGTTCCTGATTCTTCTTATTTAACCCAGCGAGGAGGAACTTTCTTGTTTGATTCTCAAGGGAATTTAATTTACGAACATCGCGATCGCGGTATTCTTGGTTTTGCAGAAGATAAGAGCAATCCTTTGTCTTTTTTATAGTAGGAGATATTTATCTTTTACCGATTTTGTTGGTAATAATAAGGCGGATGATGCCACGCATCATTTAGGAAATGAAGACAAAAAAATAGTAAGCTAGAAACTGCTTACCTTAACCTATTAAATTATCTTTTATTCTCAAAAATTATGTGAAATTTAAACTATAGCAGTTTTCGGTTGAGTGCAATAGACTCGGCAAACGTCACCGCCTTCCCCTCTCCTTACTAAGGAGAGGGGTGCCGTAGGTGGGGTGAGGTTTTAATTTGCACTAGGTTTTAACCAAATATTTGGTTTAAATTGCTTGTCTAAAGGGGTTTTGGCAATATGATTGGTGTAATTATGAATTACTTTTATAGCAATTCCCAAAATTACTTCTAATACCTGTTGTTTGCTGTATCCAGCAGCGATAAATTCCTCTATCTCACTATCTTCAACCCAACCACGTTGCTGTACCATTTTCTGTGTAAAGTAACGTAGGGCTTGTAATTTTTCGTTTGGTATTGGTGTTCCATTTCTAAGTGCTTCAATATTCTCTTTTGACATTCCAATAATTTTGGCTAATCCCGAATGAGCCGCCATGCAGTAATTACAAGAATTTTCATAATTTACAGTTAAATAAATAACCTCTTGCTCAATAGGAGTAAAGCTTGTGGTTTCAAATAAATCCCACAATGTCATTGCTCCTTTTAATAATGCTGGAGCTTCAGCTAAAATCCCTTCTAAATTAGGGATAAAACTAAAGGTTTCCTTCGCATGAGCTAATGCTTCCTTGGAGTTATTAGGCGCTGTTTCTAAGGTATGAATTGTAAATTCCATTGGTTAAATCTCCTTTGCGATCGTTTGGGAGACAAGTTTGTCTACCAGCTTTGATGGTAGTATATACCCTTAGAGACAACTTTGTCTACTTGGAGTTGGAATGAAATCAAATAGTAACCCTCGGCAAAAAATTCTAGAAACTGCTTCTGAGTTGTTTTATCAAAAGGGTATTCAAAACGTAGGTATAAACGAAATTATTGCGACTAGTGGCGTAGCGAAAAAGACTTTATATCGGTATTTTGTATCAAAAGAAGAATTGATTGAAGAAGTAATGAAACATCGAGCTAGAGAATGGTTGGCATGGTTTGAGGGGGCGGTAAAAGAGAGTGGAAATACAGCGAAAGAAAGATTATTAGCAACCTTTGATGTGCTGCGGGATTGGTACGCTAGTCCTAATTTTCGAGGATGCCCATTTATTAATGCGGTATTAGAAATAGCTGATGCTTCCCATCCGGCTCATAGTGTTTCGGTAGGAGTTAGAGAATCAATTCGTCTCCAGGTTAAGCAATTAGCCGAGCAAGCAGGAGTAAAGGATTCAGAATTATTTTCGCAGCAGTATTTACTTTTAATTGGAGGAGCTAGTTTAATGGCTACCATTGAAGGAGTTTCGGGAGGTGCGAATCATGCTCAAAAGGTTTTATCAACTTTAATTGATAGTTATGCAAGAATCTAACTAAATGTTATTGACTTTGGAATACAGTACTATATTTTTAAACTGTTGTGGTAGGGGCATCATTGCCCGTGTAAATGTTACTCATGTTGCTGGAAATTTGCTGTAATTATGTTTTAATTATTATGCTTACAGCACTTTGCAAATAAATTAGGTAAAGTACTATATTTTAAAACTCTTGTGGTACGGGCATCCCTGCCCGTGTAAATGTAACTCATGTTGCTGGAAATTTGCTGTAATTATGTTTTAATGATTATTTTTATACTAATTAACAACTTTACTAGTTGAATTTAATAAATTTGTACCTTTTCAAATAATCAATTTTGCGAGACTCTGAAATTGAGATGAAATTGATTTTTGAATAACACAATGGGTAAAAGCATCGCCAAAACGAATAACGAAACTATTGGATTAATATACGGTTTTATCGGTGTTATCGGCTTTAGTGGAACCTTACCAGCAACGCGAATTGCTGTCACAAATTTTGATCCTATTTTTGTTGGTTTAGGTAGGGCACTTGTTGCTGGGGTTTTTGCTATGTTGCTTTTACGATTAACTCGTCAACCAATACCACACCGTCAATATTGGGGAAGTTTGGGAATTATTGTAGCAGGTGTAATTATTGGATTTCCATTATTATCCGCATGGGCTATGGAACAATTACCAGCTTCTCATGGGGCAATTGTAACGGGGATTTTACCGTTAGTGACTGCAATAGTAGCATCATTCCGGATTGGGGAGAAGCCATCCATAGGCTTTTGGATGGCAAGTTTTATTGGCAGTATGACGATTGTTAGCTTTGCTTTGATTGAGGGTAATGGAAGTATTAAATTTGCCGATTTTATTTTAATTTTGGCAGTAATTGCAGCCGCATTTGGCTACGCAGAAGGAGGAAAATTAGCCAAAACTCTTGGTGGATGGCAAGTTATTTGTTGGGCTTTGGTTTTCTCCATCCCGATATTAATTATTCCTGTAAGTTTAGTAGTTTTAGAAAACGGAATTGGCGCTTCCTTTAATGCATGGTTGGCTTTTGGCTATGTCAGCATCATCAGTATGTTTCTTGCTTTTTTTGCTTGGTATCGTGGGTTGGCTATCGGTGGAATTGCAAGAGTCAGTCAAGTACAGTTGCTACAACCATTTTTTAGCGTTTTATTTTCTGCTTTATTGCTGAAAGAACAGATCACTTTTTTAATGGTATGTACTGGAGTAATTGTTGTAATATCAGTTGGAATTGGAAGAAGACAGCCAATTAAAATAACTTAATCCTCTTCTTGATTAATAGATTCCCAAATTTTTGTCACTGCTTTTTTGGTGAAAACAGAAAATTCCTTTTCCATCATCCATTTATAATAGTTTGGTTCTTCTTTAAATGCTTGAGTAACAGGTTTACCTTTATATTTACCAAAATTGAATATTACTTGATTTTGTTCGTCATAAATAAGTCTTTTTGTCGGATCAAGAAAATCAAAAGGTGTGAATTCTTGTAATTCATCTATATTATTTTTTATAGGATAAGATATATTGCCATCTTTATCTTCATATTCTACATTTTCATAGCGTTCGAGTTGCGCTTTGAAAACCTCATAAGTAGCGCGGATATCGTTTTCTGCATCATGAGCGCCTACTAATTTTTTTCCGCAATAATATCTATAAGCTGCTTTTAAACTACGAGGTTCCATTTTATGAAAAATCGTTTGCACATCAATGATATTTCTACCCTCAAGTTTAAAATCTATATCAACACGTAAAAATTCCGCTATCAATAAAGGAATATCAAATCTATTAGAGTTGTATCCTGCCAAATCACTATCATTGATATAGTTTACTAAACTATCAGCAATATTGGCGAAAGTAGGCTTATCTTTTACATCTTCGTCAGAGATACCGTGTATTTCTGATGACGCAATGGGAATCGGAACAGTAGGATTAATTATCCAAGTTTTCATTTCTTCATTTCCATCAGGAAATACTTTTAATACGGCAATTTGTATAATCCTATCTTGTATAATATCTACTCCAGTTGTTTCTAAGTCAATAAATGCTATGGGACGTACTAAGTTTAGCTTCATGACACATTCCTGTAGTAATTACTAATTAATGAAAATAAATATACTAGTATAAATATTTAACAAATTTATGGGTAAAATTTTGTATTCTAAAATAATTACAGCATATTTCATGTCATGCCGACACATTTGGAGGGGCAGGGATGCCCGTAGCACAAGAATTTAAACATATATTACTGTATCCAAATAAAAGCAAAGTGCTGTATCAATTATCAATTATCAATTATTGCTAAATATAGACGATCGCCTTCACTCTATTACTTCAGAAGTTTATTTCTAGATAGTCCTATAAATAGCCAAATTATATTTACTAGATTACAAAAATTTACTATCTTTGTAGAATAAATTGATATCAAAAAAAATGACCAAATTAACTGTTAATTGGTCTTGTATTGCTTTATTAGTATTCATGTACTAAAAACCTGCAATAATCAAAAACTTTTAAGTGGAAATTTCTGAAACTGTTCTTTTTTTTTCAAATGATCGTGGGGGTAGGTTATACCGAAGGCATCAAGTGGAGTCTATCGCCACCATTTGGTTCAAGTACTTTCGCTGCAATATTATTGTTTTGTAACAACAAGCGAAAATCTTCAACAGTTCCTTCTGGCTTAATAAAATTGATCAACAATCCTTCAAATATAACATCACCACCAGCGGCAGTAGGTAACATTATTTCGGGTTGGAGCCATTTTGCCACTTGTAAAGCATTTTCTTGACCTTTGATAATTGGTCCAATGAGGGGTAAACTCAAATTTATCAGTGGGGTAATCACAACATTTACAGGAGCAGATTTTTTCAACGACTCAGAATGATAACCGTGAGGTTCATAGTAAATAGTAAACCCACTGTCAAGTTGCTTAACAAGATATCCATTTTCTACTAAAGTTGGACCAATAGGAGAGCCAGGAGTTGCTGTAATTTCTACACTACCATTAAGAGTGAAAGTTTCACCGTGAGCGAGTGAGTTTACCTTTTGGTAATTTAACTGATTGACAACTTTAGCAGCATTTGTAGAAGCGACAACAGGAATATCGCGGTTGAGTTGCTTGAGGGTTGGTGGATGAGCGTGATCTTCCAAACCCTGAGATAGTAAAATCAGGTCAATTTTTTCTGGTATTGGACGATCTTGAGAACGATAAGCTTTGAATAGCCAATCTAAATTACCGAAAGTTAGGGAACCAACTAGCCAAGGATCGATCAATATATTTTGATCGCCCATTTCAAGCAACCAACTGTTGCTGTCTAAGTAAGTTAAGTACATCGCCGATTAACAGAGTGAGCCTTTATTCATTATGAAGTATATTTGCTTAACGGAGTCGCCAGATGGGGAGACAAGGGGATGGGGAGACAAGGGGATGGGGAGAATTAAAAATTCTTCATTCTTAAGTTTTAATCTTTAATATTATGTAGATCTTTGACCTATTTTATTTTTCCTGGTATACCATTCATTGAACAATATATTTTTTGTTATGTTTATTCCAAAAATGCGTTTTGTAATCGGTTTAGCTGGTTTTTTATTGGCTGGAAGTCTGAGTAGTTATGCTTACGGTGAATCGAAAAGTTCACAATTTATTCAAAATGATTATTCTCTACAAAAGAAAAATATAGATATAAATCAACATATAAATCAACATATAAATCTAGATAAAAATCAAAATAATAAAAAACTGAATTCGCAGCAAATTTCAATCTTACCTCAAGAAATAAATTTACTAAGTTCAAGTCTTAAATTAACTCCCAATTTTTCGTTTCAAGCTAAATCTTGTAATCAAAATAGTTCTACAAGCTGCCAAAATATACCTGAAAAAAATCATTTATATCAACCATATCAACCCCAATTACTATCACAAGTTTACAGAGTTATTGACGAATTAAAAAAATATAAATTTAGTATTAATGGCAATAGAATTTTTAGCTCCGCCACATTACCAAATACAAATAAAATTAGTTTTAATCAATCGGATTTATTATCGACTTTAGTAAATACCAGACAATACTATCAAGATCATGCAGATGACGATCCCAATATTTTACGTCCGGGGGTTCTTGGTACTCAAGGAGTATCTGTAGAAGATATTCTAAAAACTCTTGATTTTATGATTGCTGTTTTGCAAGAAGATATTGCTAATAATCGTCCGACTCGTTTGCAAGATCCCAATTTTATCAACTCCAACTTCCGGGTTATTAGATGGACTGCATATAATCCCAAACAACCCCAACGTAAAAATTTACGAATTACAAAATACGCTGTCTTTGTTCATCCCGGTTCTCGTAAGAAAACTTCTAAATTTAATATTCCTCTTTACAGTCTCAAAGATACCCCTTTGACAGATAAATTTTACACTAAATACACTAAACAAGATGTCTTGTCAGGTATTTACGAACCTGGTGGAAAGGAATACGGCAAAGTAGAACCTATAGTTTATATGACTAGAGAAGGTTTAGAAGAAGCATTGATGCAAGGAACAATACTAGTTAATTTGGGTGGCGGTTCTTCTACTTATTTAAACGTTGATAGAAGCAATGAAATACCTTATGTTAGAGGAAAAAATAGACGTTTACAAAAACGTTATTGGTATTTCCGAGAAGTGAAAGATATCAAAGGTTACGGCTATAAAATAGACGAAAAAATATCTATTAAATCAGGGGTTACCTTTGCCGGTGATGTACTTAATGTTGGTTTGGGCAGAATGGTTGTTATCGAGTATATAAAAAATGGACGTAGAAATCTGAGAATGGGAGTTATTGCAGATACTGGTGGTGCATTTTTACCCAACTTTTATCAACTAGATTATCTGGCTGGTATTTTCAAAAGCAAAAGTAGTTTTAATCAATATATTAAGCAATTACCAACCTATGCTAAAGCTTATATTTTGATAAAAAAATAAAGCATTGGCTGTAAGGCTTTGCTGTATTTTGCATATCAGATGCCTGTTTCTGTTTGTTCCGGAAATAGGCGGATCACTGTCTCAGGTAAATTTTTAATTGCTTCGATTAAATTTTCAGGAGTAATACCAAAAAAATTCAAAATAAGGACGATGACTAAAACAGCAACCGCCGTACTAACCGCCGTTTTTAGTATTCCTACTAAAGCTCTGAAAACCATCCAAGAAACAATCAATGCGGCAATTAAAATAATTATTTCAGTTGGCATAATAGAGGGATTTGTTAATTTAAATTAAGGTGACTCCTTACTTGTATATCTCAGTATAAAGGGATATCAAGTAATAATAAGCGTAAAAAAGCTACAATCTTTTTATTAGCTTTCGTAGACAAATTCAAAACTTTAAAATTAGTACTCAGAGATAAAATTAATCAATATTTATCGCTGTAAAATGTGAATCACGATACCTTTTGGCAATAATTATCAAGAAATATAAATGATAAATAATCGCCTTCCTAATTACTAATAACTAGCTACAACAACAACAAGGCGAATTCAGGATATGTTGGAATTTTGCTAGCATTTACCTAGGGGAAAAAATTTTTGATCAAGAAAAAATATAAACATGACGAATCAACCTAAATATCACATAGGTTTAGTTATTTACCCCGGTATGACTCACCTTGATATAACCGCACCCCATCAAGTATTTTCCTTGATTCCCGAAGCTAGCGTGCATTTGTTGTGGAAAAATTTGCAACCAGTGACAAGTTACGAGGGATTAACAATTTTACCCACAACAACCTTTAGTGAATGTCCCCAATTAGATGTTATTTGCGTTGGTGGCGGCGGCATGGGTACCGTAGAAACAATGGCAGATTCCCAAGTGCTGGAATTTCTCAAACAACAATCTGAAACAGCAAAATATATAACTTCTGTATGTACTGGCTCTTTAATTCTTGCTGCTGCTGGTTTACTACAAGGTTATCGGGCTGCTTGTCATTGGTTATTTCGCGAATATTTAGCCATATTAGGAGTTGAAGTCGGAACCGAAAGAGTTGTAGTTGATAGAAACAGAATTACAGGTGGTGGTGTAACTGCTGGTATTGACTTTGGGTTAGTGGTTACCAGTCAGCTTTGCGATGAGGAAACTGCAAAAAGAATTCAGCTATTTTTGGAATATAATCCCGCACCGCCATTTAATGCTGGTTGCCCAGAAAATGCAGGAGAAGTTTTGGTTGAACAACTAAAAACATTCGGCAAACCTTTACTGGAAGCTACTTTTAGACAGGCGAAAGAAACAGCAGAAAATATGTCTGGCATTTAAAAATTTTATTGTCACCAACTTAAAAATCAATAGAATACAGCGCAAAAGGGACTGTCAAAAGTTAACATAACTAAAGACGATACAAAAAAATTAAAGGTATGACAGTAGCTCAAACTTCTGCCCGCGAACTTTTACGGGCTGCTTATGAAAACCGTTATACTTGGGACAAAAATTTCCCCGGTTACACCGCAAATGTTACCTATAAATATGATGGTAAAGAATTTAAGGGAAAAGTCCGCGTCAATTCTAATCTGAAGGCGGAAGTTTTTGAAATAGAAGACGAACAAGCTAAAGAAGCAATTAACAATCAATTGTGGGAAATCGCAATTCACCGTATCAGACGCGAGTTTGAAGACTCCCACAAAGATAATAGTTTCAGTTGTGGCGATAGCGACTCTTCAGGTGCGGTAGAAATTTTAGTTGGTGGCAAGTCTTCTGGAGATAAATACAAAATTCGCGATCGAGAAGTAGTTCTGGTTCACCGTCATATTCATGGTATTGTTGTCACAATCAACACCTTCAGTACCCACGACACCGGTGAAGGCTACCTTGCTCATCGCTATGATTCTGTATACCACGATCCCCAAACAGGCGAACAAAAAGGTGGAAAAAGCGACTTTGAAGATAAGTACGAAAAAGTTAGCGATTATTTCATCCTCAACGAACGGATAATTTCCACTGAAGTTGAAGGAAAGCCTGTGACTATGCAGTTTATCTTCTCCAATATTCAGATGTTAGATTAAGTAGATAAGGAAGGGCACAAGGGGATGGGGAGAGGGGAGAGTTAAAAATTCCCAATGCCCCATGCCACATGCCCTATTCCCAATGCCCCATGCCCCATGCCCTATTCTCTATTTTCCCATAATTGATCAATATTATCTTCCCAATTTCGACCATCAAAAGGTACTATTTCAAACTGGGAAATTACATCATCATCAAGACAACGTAAATTTACAGAAATACAGTCGGGATGACTGCGAGGAGTATAAAAAGAATGAATCCCGCAACTTCTACAAAATTTATGCTTCGCTACACCAGTATTAAATGTGTAAGTGGTTAAATTGTCATCACCTTTTAACAAAGTAAATTTATCTTGCGACACTATTAAATGCAAAAAACCCTTCTTGGTACAAATTGAACAGTTGCACTCATTAACTTTGCGATTGTCAACAACAACCCGGAAACGCACTGCACCACAATGACATCCGCCTTCGTAAGCGATGGATTTGTAAATTTTCGCTGTCATTATTTTATCATTGGAAATTAAAAACTGGGCAAGTTAACTTTTTCTTTTATATCAAGTCCGGCTAATTACTTACTATATAACCCTATTGAAAAGATGGCAGTTATTACTCACTATGATGAATACTGATTACTTATTACTGATTACTCAGATCAAATATGATAACTGTTT
>DESS01000228.1:4085-17169 GCA_002361335.1 Richelia sp. UBA3308 | reverse complement strand
CTGTTTAACCGGACATAATATTAAAGGTATTCCTTTAAAAAGTCTAACGGTTCATCTTCCCAAGCGGGTTCGGGAACCATCCAACTCAATTTTCTTTTGATATCTTCTTCTATTTCGTCGCTGTCTTTTCGATCAAATAATTCCACCAATACTTTCCAGTCACGCTCGTTTAATTCCATTAGCGGTGGAGCGTGTAGTTCTGTTTTTTTCGGTATTAAACCGAAGTTTTTGGTTGATTCTGGTGAAATATCGCTTTCCACGGATTAGTAAATATGTTTGATGTCGATATTTTTAAATTTGATAATTTTAATGTTGATAAAGATTTTATGGAAATTGCTCAATTAATTCTAAGTTAAAGACTTCCGCGAAGCAGCTTGCAACATGAATTCGTATCTCAGCACAGGTAATACTGGGAATCCAATTGGCTAAACTTGCTACATCTTTATCTGATATACCACAAGGTACAATACGCTCAAAGCCTTCCATATCCGGACAAACATTTAAAGAAAAACCGTGCATCGTAATCCAACGGGTTACTTTTATACCAATAGCGGCCACTTTTTTGCCTTCTAACCATACACCAGTCAGTGAAGGAATCCTTTCTCCTTGTAAGTTGTAAACTGCTAAAACCCTAATTAGTACTTCTTCAAGTTGACGTAGGTACCAGTGCAAATCTTGATGATGACGCACTAAATTTAAAATTGGATACCCTACCAATTGTCCAGGACAATGATAGGTTACCTCACCACCTCGTTCAACTCGATGCACTTCATAAGTATTTTTGTCACTAGGATCAAATTTGAGAAACTCACTGCTTGCTCCTCTTCCTAAGGTGTATACAGGAGGATGCTCTAACAATATCAGCACATCATCCAAACTTGGCTGTTTGACACGCTGTGTTTGAAGTTCTTTTTGCCACATCCAAGCATCTACATATGGCATCTCTACTTGGTTGTATAGTAAACATCGGTTCATAATGGCAGACCTACTATGAAAACTAGTAAAAAGCAAGAAGTGTCAGACACTTAATGTTTTTCAAATTACCAGTATTAGGTCAATAAATGTCAAGCAATGCAAAGGATTTTAAAGGAAAGTCACATTAATCAGTTTTCTCAAAAATCAAGTGCTAATTTGAATATATAACCCAATGGTGTAGAGAGAAGTTCTCTACAGTAGCCATTACGCCTCCTTAAAAGTGGAAACGAAAACAGCGGATGGCGTTAACTCGGTTTTTTTATTGATTAGGGGATAAAACTTCCAAGAAGACTTGTTCTGTCTATGAAAAGCACGTTCTTACAACCTCGACTTAACTATAAAGTTGGTGGGAAAATCCAGCATTTATATTACCAGTTGGAGTAAGTCAACGAGTTGATTCAATCAGTGTCTAACTTAAGATGCAGAGAAAATTTTGCATTAAGTAAGAATATTTTCTAATGCGAAAGTTTCGCGCTACTCAATAAAAACGGTAGTTACCTTAACTAACCGTAGCTTTTCGTTCAAACTTTCTTCATACCAAATAAATATTTAAGCGGGAGAGTTTTCATGAAGCTTGTAATCCACGGCAAAAATATTGAAATCACAGATTCGATTCGGGAATACGTACATCAAAAAATAGAAAAAGCAGCAAGTCATTTTCAGCATATTACTAACGAAGTAGATGTACATTTAAGCGTAGCTCGAAATCCCCGAATTAATCCCAATCAGACAGCGGAGGTAACGATTTACGCTAATGGTAATGTTATCCGTGCCGAGGAAAGCAGCGAAAATTTATATGCCAGTATTGATTTAGTCGCTAATAAAATAGCCCGTCAACTACGAAAATACAAGGAGCGACGGCGAGATAAGACAATTCACGATCGCAATAACACTATCGAAGAAGTAATTCCAGAATCAATTGTCACAGATTTAATTGGCGATCGCACTCCCGAATTACCTGAAGAAGTAGTCCGCACTAAATATTTTGCCATGCCGCCGATGACTGTGGCAGAAGCTTTGGAACAATTACGATTGGTGGGACATGATTTTTATATGTTCCACAACAGTCAAACCAACGAGATAAATGTAATTTACGAACGTAACCACGGTGGTTACGGTGTAATTCAACCCCGCAATAACGGTCATTCTAATGGTCATTCCAACGGTAACGGCAAAGCTTCTTATGGGAATTTTACCATGGCAGCAAAGCTGAATTCTAACCACTAAACAGCTAAAAGTCACACAAGTAGTTTCTGGGAGGAAATAAAAAACATTGCAAAATTAAAAATTAAAACTTAAAAATTAAAAATCAAATATGACAGCACTTGCTTTTTGCGTAAATCAGCAACTACTCCCGTGAGTGCTTCGGAGGTGCAGGTGATATATATAACACCTGCACCCGGATTTATTGGTATTACACCCAGATTGAATAAAAAACTGCCAAAATGGCAACATTTTTCTTTGATGAGAGATAAAATATGAATAAAATTATTTGATACAGGTAGAACAACATGGGAAGCATCAAATTTGATAACTTAGATAATAGTCCAATTAGTTTTGAATTAAGTGAAGAAGACCTTACAAGTATTAAAGGTGGAATGACATCATCTTCAAAAATTAAATATTTGAGCCATGGAGATTTAAAAATTGAAGATTTCAAAATTGAAGATTTGAAAATTGAAGATCGCATAATTAAAGATTTCAAAATAGATATCATCATTAAAATTGAAGCCTATCGTCCTGACCATCCTTGGCTGTTTGACTATCCTATTGAAATTGAAGGTGGGTTTATTTAGCCTCTTGTATAACCAAGGAAAATAAAAATCAAATTTAATAATATGAGAGGCTTTATTTTCTAATAATAATAATAATTTAAAACTCAAAATTAGAAAGTAAAGCCCTCAAATTTTCCCAAATTTTATATCAGCCAAACTGAAAAGCATAGAGCAAAACCTAGCAATGTCTCTAGGAGCTTTGTGGCAGATCATAAATAATACAATATCGTACATAATATGATATAGCCTTGGACTAAACCGGGCCTTTGGACAAAGCTTTTTATTTTTAGTAAAAGAAATATTTTCTAAAAGTATTGTGGTACGGGCATCCCTGCCCGTTCAAATGTACCTGATTAAGATAAAATTTGCTGTATGTAAAATCCCATAGCAGAATAATTTTAACAAGCAGAAGATAACAGAAAAAAATAGAAAAATAATGAATAACATTAGCGAATTAGCAATCAACTATCTTCAACGTTATAACTGCCAAATTTCCGAAGATTATAAAACTTTTTTGAGAGATGCTTGTGAGATTCAGCCACCACCACACGGCATGGCATGGTATGGTAATTATTATCGCCGGGTTGTACGTAATCCTGAGTGGTTTGCTAAGTCCTTAATTGCGAATGCCGCAGAAGAAGGAAATGGTTCTAGGACAGTTTGGCAATTCTCACAGTGTATCGACAACCCAGAGTATGCAGAATTGGTTCGCAACCACTCCATCGATGAATCTCGCCATTCAAGCATGTTTGTGGCCTTACTGAATATACTCTTTCCCACTCAATTGGAAGCGGATTTTCGGGCACAGTTACAAGCTCTATCACCAAATTACTATCACCACAAACATCCAACAACAGAACCATTATCTGGCGATAAGCCCTACGGGCATGCGCTACGCGATCGCATCCTAGATCAAAAAGTGTTCGTAGATGAAATTATTAAGATTAATTTACTAGAAATTCGGGCATTAATCCTGCAACTCCTGATGCGTCCGGTGCTACAAGCCTATGCTACACCAAAAGATTTAGCAAAGGTAACAACAATGTCCGATTTGTTCATTTATGACGAAACCAAGCATGTAGAATATTCCGCTTACTGTATTGGCAAGTATATTCAAGAAGAGAATCAGGAATGGGTACGAGACATGATGATTTACCGTCAAAAGACTGTTAACGAAATGTTCATAACAGATGTGGAACTAGAGAATTCAGTTGGTACAACTGTTTTGAGTACACCAGAATAAATCACAATCGCAAGGAAAAATAAAAACATCGAGCGATCGTAAAAAATTCCAAATTAAATATCTAGGATTGAGTTATAATTTAATATTTGAGGATTCTTGTGAATAATTCGACTATTAAATTTCAAACAGGTTTATAGTTGAAGAGAAAAACGCAAGATTATAAAGAAATGTCTCTAGAACCTTGTAAAGTTTGCGGTACTCTAAATAGTAGTGAAGAAGAGATTTGTCTGAGTTGCGGTTTTCCTACAAAAGGAAGAAAACGACCTGTAATATTCCAAATTGCTGCAATTCTTCTGGTTTTAGCTTTTGTTATACCGTTAATTTCTATCTTATTCAATTTGATTAAACTGCAGCAGCAGCCACAACCATCAAATACTACACAAACATCTTTAAGATTCTAGGCTGATCCCCTAGACAAATGATTATAACGGTTTTTATTTAAATGCAATACAAAGAAAATTAGTACAATTTGGACGGGCAGGGATGCCTGTACCACAATAATATATTCTATTCAATTAAATACGATACAAAAAAGTTGATAACAATAGGACGTACACGTAATATTCATACCCGTCCTATTATATTGGTTCGAAGTGAAATTCTGGACACATGTCAAGATAAAATTCAGTTAAATCAACTAAGTAAAATATATAATGTCTGACTTGCCAGAATTTATTAAACTTATTTATGAAGAATATCGCCATCTTAATTGTGGTTCCTTGGCTAGCTATATTCCGGAGTTAACTAAAGCCGATCCAAATTGGTTTGCAATCTCCGTTGTTACCAAGGAAGGAGAAATTTTTGAAATTGGAGATAGCCAAGAAAATTTTACGATTCAATCTATATCTAAAGTTTTTGTCTACGGCATGGCATTAGAAGATTGCGATCGTGAAGTATTATTAGAAAAAATTGGTGTAGAGCCTACTGGCGATCCCTTCAATTCAGTAATTCGCTTAGATGAAAATTCTAAACGCCCAGATAACCCTATGGTTAATGCTGGAGCAATTGCTACTGCTGGTTTAATTAAAGGATCAAATGCGACACACAAGCTTAACAGGATGTTAGATATGTTCCGTCGCTATATCGGTCATGATGTATTTATCGATGCTCCTGTATTTATGTCCGAACGAGCAACTGGACATCGCAATCGAGCCTTGGCCAATTTACTACTTAATTTTGGCATAATTGAAGACAATATTGAAGAAATTCTTGACCTCTATTTTCAACAATGTTCTTTAGTTGTTAACTGCCATGATTTAGCGATGATGGCTGCAACCTTGGCAAATCGAGGCATCAATCCCATAACGAAAGAAGAAGCAATAAAACCTTGCTACGTAAGAGATATTTTAAGCGTAATGTACACTTGTGGGATGTATAATTATGCTGGAGAATGGGCTTATCGAGTTGGAATTCCGGCAAAAAGCGGGGTTTCAGGTGGAATAATTGGTGTAATTCCCGATCGCGCTGGGATTGCTGTTTTTTCTCCTTTAATCGATTACAGGGGTAATAGTGTTAGAGGAATTAAAGTATTTGAAGCTTTATCTGATAAATTTGACCTTCATTTATTTGATTTTCCATTAGAAAAATGTTCCTTTCTAGATATTTCTAAAAATCCCAAGGAATCAATAACTCAGTCACTAAACTTTACATCTAACAGGTAATATTATCTTTTCTGCTGGCGTTGAATTATTTAATATCGCAAATAATATAGAGCAAATTTCATCTGTCTGAAGGTATATTCACGGGCAGGGATTCCGGTACAACAATATTTTCACAATCTGCCATTTTGTAATCATATCAAGTCCGGCTAATTACTTACTATATAACCCACATTACCTTTATAGCGATTATTATCTACTACTCATGAATACTTATTACTCCTTACTCATTACTTCTTACTCATTACTCGTTACTCATTACTCGTTACTCATTACTCATTGATCCCCACAAATATGATAACTGTTCAAGCCGAGATTCTATCACACAGTAGAAGCTTCTATTTCAATATTCTCATCTTCATCAATAACCAAAGCATCAAGAGTATCCCAAATTTGCTGTAACATCGGCTGTAAACCTTCACCAGTCGCCGCCGAAATTAAGAAAACAGGCGCGTAGGAAAGATGATTTAACTCGGTGGCTAATGCTTCTAAATCCACAGTTTGTTTATCAATAGCATCAATTTTATTCAAAGCGATAATTTGGGTTTTTTCTGGTAATTCCCGCCCATAGGCTTGTAATTCCTGCATAATCATGTTGTATTCCCTAATTACGTCTTCGCTGGTTGCATCAATTACATGTAGTAATAAGCGAGTACGTTCGATGTGACGTAAGAAATCATGTCCTAATCCCGCACCTTGAGAAGCCCCTTCAATTAATCCGGGAATGTCGGCAAAAACTGTTCCGTCGCCAGTAGGTTTTCTAACTACTCCTAAGTTAGGAATTAAAGTAGTAAAAGGATAATCGGCAATTTTCGGACGGGCTGCTGATAAAGTCGAAATTAAAGTAGATTTTCCCGCATTTGGTAATCCAATAATTCCAACTTCTGCTAACAGTTTTAATTCTAAACGTAATACTTTAAATTCCCCTTCTAATCCTGGTAAAGCATGTTCCGGAGCGCGATTACGATTGCTTAAAAAATATTTATTTCCCAATCCGCCTTTGCCACCTTCAGCAACTAATAAAGTTTGTTCGGGTTTAGTTAAATCCCCAATTAACTCATCAGTTTCGCCATTGTAAACAGCAGTACCACAAGGAACTTCAATTAATAAATTTTCTCCAGATGCGCCGGTACGATTTTTCGGTCCACCGCGAGAACCGTTTTGTGCAACGAAACGACGCTTGTATTTAAAGTCCAACAAGGTTTGTAGGTTTTCTGAAGCCACTAAAATCACCGAACCACCCCGACCTCCATTCCCTCCTGAAGGGCCACCTGCTGGTACGTATTTTTCCCTACGAAAAGCAACAATACCATCACCGCCTTTACCTGCTTCTACTTCAATTTTTGCTTGGTCGATAAATTGCATAATTTAGTTGATAGTTGATATTTGATAGTTGTTGGTTGTTGGTTGTTAGAGTGAGGGATTGAATTTAAATATGAGTTTAATTGGGGTGCTAAATTATCTATTATTGATTTTAGCGATTCTATCTGTTCCGTTGTTAAAAGTTTACATTGATACACCCGTAAATCCTGAAACCTCTGACTCGACATTTACCTCCAAAACTGCTCAACTAACAACTAACAACTAACAACTAATAACTAAATATATTCCGAAACATCCTCTTTACAATCATCCGCTAAATAGGATAAAGCCCGGAAACGCAAGCCCACCAGTTGTTCGTAAAGGGGATTTAGTTTACACAACGGAGGAATATGTACAATTTTGCGCCCAAACAGCTTTACATCCCGCTCAAAAGGACATTGAGAAGGAATCATTTTGCATAAAAAGCGGGCAAGTCTAGGATCGTGAACTTCTAAGCCATCAAGCCAATCTCGCAGGGGATTTAAAGCTTCAATCGGCGGTTTTCCAGGAGGTGTAAGGGGTGAGGCAGCACCTGAAGCAGCTTCTGCTGGTTGGGGATTTTCTAAAGTGTGGCGCAGAGATTCGAGGATGTTTTCTGGCTCTCCCAATGCTTCACACATTTTGTGCAATAGCTCGTCTTCACTGGGAGAATAAATTCCATCAGCGATCGCTACCATTACTGCTGTTCGCAAGAAGTTTTCTGCAACTGGGGTTTCTTTACCGAAAACAGCAGCTAATTCTTCTGGGGTTATCGGTTCAAATGATTCTACATTCATCCCAGGGCTTAGTTGTTCTTGGGCGATCGCACTTATCAACTGCTTTTCTTGCTCGTCAAAGTTTCCGTCAGCCCAAGCAATAGTCAGCAACCCACGCAGCCAAGCGGATATTTGATCGCTGCTGTATGGAGATTTCACAGCACTTGTCATAACTCACGTCTCTAACTTTCCTGCTTTACATACTAGCTTGCACTGGAATTATCTTTTTTAATGCTTATTGCTAATTTATATAAAATAATCTTTGCTTGATATAAACATAATTGCAAATAGATTAAATCTATAGGTAAATCTTTTAATTAACATTGCTAGCTCTAATTTACTCTTATTTTACTCAATTTCAAGGATTATTAATTTGCTATATAGAAGCTCTATTTCTCAAAGTTAGTACTTGATGTTAATTAAACCTCATGATACTATTGATAATTATTTTTATTTATTTTTTGATTTAGAGAATTAAATTCTACTCATACCTTAAAGAGGTGCATTTTGAAAATCCAAGTCAAACTGGGTTCTACTCAAGAAACAGTATTAATTCCATTTTTGGCAAGAGTTAAGAAACTAGAGCAAGTCAAACCTATAGTTAATCACCCCAAGTCTGGTGAGATCATTAAACAGCTTGATTATGATTTCGAGAAATATTTTAATACTAAATATTCTTTAATAGCTAGTTGTCTGAGAGAAATAATAATTGACAATTGGAACAGTATTTTTTTATATCAGTATATTAAAAGTACGGTTTTAGAAATTTGTCCGGATTTATATACTCGTTTTCAAAAATTTGATAAGGCTAAGGTGCCTTGGTTTGATTTGGATTTACTTGATTTAATAAAGCTAAGACAAGTGTATTTTCTACAAATCCTCCTTCGCCCCTTTAGCGGTTCGGTATTAGAAAATGATTGGATTGAAAGGGTAAAAGAAAAAACGCTCCACCTTATATGCTCGTAGCAAAAAGAGTAATGATGTATTTTAAAGAACAACATGTTCGTAAACTCTTTGATAAGCTTATTAAGAATTTTTATGGTTCATGTTTTGCATTTGATTCCATATCGCCGCTGATGGTGAAGAATCAACAGCATCATGATTCAATCAAATATATGTCAGCAAATTTTGACTGGAGTATTCCAGATATTCGTGAGATTCGCCAATTGGAACTCCGGTTATCGGGTGATGGAAATTATTAGTTTTGCAAATCTTGAAGCTAAATTTTTGCGGCGCTTTTCCTTGATAAATCGTTTGCTCTTCAAGTATGTTCCGCTCCTGAGAGGATGTTTTAGAAGTATCTGGCGCTTTATTAGCCCTACTACACAAGCAAAGTTCACCGTAAGGTGGACTAATGGATTTGAAACCCGTGTTCACCTATAGGTGCGGCTTAGACGGGTGCCGGCTTGTGTAGCCAAGCCAGTGCGTTGGGCGGGTTTCCCGACTTGTAGCAACTGGCGCGTGACTTACAGTCGCCATGGTTTTGTATATAATTCGACTTTACAAACATCCTCTAACAACTAATTGTTAAGTTTCCATAGCTTTTGTTGACAAAACAACCACTACCCCTGATTTTACTTGATCTTGAATATAAACATAGATTTTTACAGGAGTAGTCAATTCACCTATTAAAAGTTACTTTTTTTTCGCCTTCCAAGTTCCACCGTAAACATAAAATGGGTTATTTTGACTCACTTTTTCCCAACATTGGGGACATACAAAAACCCAATCCCCATCTTCAAGATATTTAACTCTATAGAAAATTGCTCCAGGTTGAATACATAGGGAGCAAAGTTTACTACGTAATGGACGTGGCATTTGTTTATCCTTACCAAATTTTAGGACAAATTTACTTATAATCTCTATATCATCTACGCCGAGCATCACCTTTGAGGTTAATCTTGTGCATCTAAATTCCTATAGGAAAAGTGCAACACCAAAAAAAATCGATGCAATTAAACCGCATCGATTTCATTAATTTAATTTGATGGAATTTACACATACACCAAACATTTATGCAAATGCAGAAGCTTGGGGTTTTGCAAAAATCATTCTACCTGCAGAAGTCTGCAATGAACTGGTGACTACAACTCGAACTTCACCACCGACAAAATAACTTCCTTCCTCAACTACTACCATGGTACCGTCGTCTAAATAGCCGATACCTTGCGATGGTTCTTTACCCTGTTTGAGTATTTTCAAATCGATGTTGTCTCCTGGTAAATAATTCGGGCGCACCGCATTTACCAAATCGTTAATATTGAGAACAGGTACTTTCTGTACACTGGCAACTTTCGATAAGTTGTAATCGTTAGTTAACAGAGTCGCGTTAATTTCTTGGGCAAACCTGACTAACTTGGCATCTACCGTAGTAATATCCTCATAATCGACTGAGTTAATTACAATACGTTCGGGATAAGCTGTTTTTATCCGGTTAAGAATCTCTAATCCCCTTCTTCCCCGCACCCGCTTTTGATCTTTGCTAGCATCAGCTACTTGCTGCAACTCTAATAAGATAAATTGCGCTACGATAATTTGTCCTTCCAAAAAGCCGGTTTCTAGCAACGTTTCAATGCGACCATCAATAATACAGCTAGTATCTAAAATTTTGGTAGAAGCGGGCTTTAGAGTCCCTTCGGCTACCATCGTTTCTACTGTATTGGGATTAATTAATCTTAATAAACCTCGTCCGTGAGTATCTGCTAAATTCATACCAGTATATGCCAGGGTAATACTACCCATAACAGCTACTAATGGCTTGATAAAGCTAAATTCATCGGGGATCGGTAGTAAAAATAGCGGCGCTAACATTAAGTTAGCCACCAACAGTCCAATTACTAAACCGATTGAACGTGTCAAAATCACTTCCAGTGGTAATTCTCGGACTTGTGCTTCTAAACGACGATATCCCGTTTGCACTCGAAGTCCGATGGCACCACCAATTATGGCTGCAAAAGCCGCAACTACTAAGCGTAAAGCATCTAGGTTGGTTACACCCTCTAGCGTGCCCTCAGGTAATAAATCCGTGCTGTAATAACCTATCCCCGTTGCTGCTAGGACGAATGAGAAAATGATAATAGCGTCAAACATGATTTTGTTGTTTTCCTGCAACTGTATTACTTGATGTACTCAAGTAATTTTGTATGTAATCGGGTTAAAAAATCTTAAAAATATTTGCAGTTAACCTACAGGCTTTAGATAAAGCACTATTCCATCATTATAACCAAATATTTTCAGCTTTTTTATTCTTCTAAATTTGTGATAAAACCATACAAAAATGTATATTTTTCATTAATTTGTACTATTTTTAAGTCTTTTGTAATTATTAGTAATGTAAATTTAATTGTTTTTCATAATGTCCGATCAACTGATTACTTCAATGACTTCAGGAATCCCCAGTGCTGCCTACATACACATTCCTTTTTGTCGGCGGCGATGCTTTTATTGTGATTTTCCCATATATGTGGTAGGAAATACCATCAGGGGTGAAACATCCCGCACTATTTCTCAATATGTTCAAGTTTTATGTCAAGAAATTTCTACTACATCCGTCCAAAGTAAACCTTTAAAAACTATTTTTTTTGGTGGTGGAACTCCTTCATTACTTTCTACACAACAATTACGACGAATATTAGAAGTTCTAGATGGGAAATTTGGTATTGACAAATTTGCTGAAATTTCAATGGAAATTGATCCAGGAACTTTCGATAAAGAACATTTACAAGGATATAAACATATAGGTGTAAATCGAATCAGTTTGGGCGTACAGGCTTTTCAAGAAAATTTATTGCAATATAGTGGGCGCTATCACTCTGTTTCAGATATTTTTGCTGCCGTCGATTTAATTCATCAATCGGGAATTACCAACTTTAGCATAGACTTAATCTCTGGTTTACCCTATCAAACCCTGTCATTATGGCAACAATCTTTACAGCAAGCGATTAAAATTGCACCGACGCACATATCTATATATGACCTGACAATTGAACCCGGTACAGTTTTCGGACGTTACTATAAACCTGGCGATCGCCCTTTACCGACAGATGAAACAACGGTACAGATGTATCGCATGGCGCAAGAAATTTTAACAAATGCAGGTTATGAGCATTATGAAATTTCCAACTATGCTAAACCAGGATATCAATGTTGTCACAATCGAGTTTACTGGGAAAACCGCTCTTATTACGGTTTTGGCATGGGCGCAGCCAGTTATGTTGGAGGGAAACGCTTTACCCGTCCCCGTAAAACCAAAGAATATTACGCTTGGGTGAATAATGGAAGTATCATTAATTCTGAATTTACAGCCCCCCATGAAGTTTTGTTAGAAACCTTAATGTTAGGTTTACGTTTAGCAGAAGGGGTCAATTTACAAATATTAACAGAACAATTTGGTAAAAATAAAATCGATCAAATTTTACAATTATTGCAACCTTATTTTGACAAAGGTTGGGTGCAAATCCGAGACAAAAGGTTGCAATTAAACGATCCCGATGGTTTTTTATTTTCTAATGTGGTTTTAGCAGAATTATTTGAAAAACTTTAGCATAGAATAAGTTTTACTAATAGATATGAATTATTTATTCAGAGAAATGCACTCAAGAGCGATTATCTGTGTAGCTTAGAAATAATTAAGTCATAATCAGTATGGTATTGCTTAAATAGTTGTAAGAATTCATGTGTATCAGGTGTACATAAAAAATTAACTTCCAACTTTAAATTAGAAATCGGTGACATAAATAAGGGTCGATCGCCCATTAGCTCTCAACGATTACCAATTACCAAACTAAGTATGGAACCCTTAATTAGAAATCTGAACAACATAGCAATAGACATTTGTCAACTATTAGCTCTGTTCGTAATTTCCATAGGTCTTATCAAAGGTTTAATCATCTATTTGCGGAGTGCTTTATCTTTTTCAGGTTCAGCCAAAACTTTTCAGGAAAGTCGATTGCAGATGGGTTACTCATTTTCTTTGGGATTAAACTTTTTGATTGGTGGTTCCATTCTTAGAACTACCATAACCCCAAATTGGGAAGATATCGGGCGATTAGCTGCAATTATCGTCATTCGGACAATTTTAAACTACTTGTTATTGCGAACTATCCAAACATCGATCCCAGGAAATGGTTGTGTTGAATTAAATAATTCTCTAAACTTGAAAAAATCCCTGTTGGAGAATACCAGAGATAAAATTCTATAAAAAGTCAACCGCTTTGCGAAAGTCAAAACTCCTAACAACTAACAACTAAGGAGTAAGGAGTAAGGAGTAACGAGTAACGAGTAACGAGTAAAGAATAACAACTAACAACTAACAAC
>DESS01000228.1:0-4030 GCA_002361335.1 Richelia sp. UBA3308 | reverse complement strand
ATTACACCCAAAGCACTAACCACGCTCCAACTAACAACTAAGGAGTAACGAGTAACAACTAAGGAGTAACGAGTAACGAGTAACGAGTAACGAGTAAAGAATAACAACCAACAACTAACAACTAACAACTAACAACTCACCCCTAACCATTTAAGGCACAATTAAAACTGGACAAGGAGAAAGATTAATCACGCGATTGGTAACACTATCGTGGGAACCTTCATCAGTTAATCCCAATCCGCGACAGCCCATAACTATTAAATTTGCTTTGATTTCATCAGCCACATCACAAATAACAAAGGCGGGTTTACCTGTTTTTTCCAGAATTTCGGCTTCTATTCCCTGGGTGGAAAAGAAAGCTTGAGCATCCTTGAGTAATTGTTCAACTTTTTGAGGCGATGTCATTATATCATCGTTGGGTGATTCGGAGGCGCTAGTCTGTTGCACAACACTCAACAATATCAAGCTGCTTTGGTACTTTTGCACGATCCCAGCAACTACCTCTGCTGCTTCCCTTGCTTCCCGACTTTGATCTATTGGAAAAAGAACAGTTTGGAACATAGTTCACCTGTGACCCCGTAACTCTGTAAAATCTTGATAGTTCTACTTTCAATCACAATAACAAAAAGATAATCGGGAGAGTTTAGCTGTGTCCAAAAAAACTTTAGCAAATTTGTCTAAAAGTGACTTGCAAGGTAAACGCGCTTTGGTGCGAGTTGATTTCAACGTTCCTTTAGACGATGCGGGCAACATTACAGATGATACGCGTATCCGAGCTGCTCTACCCACAATTCAAGATTTGATTAGTAAAGAAGCCAAAGTAATTCTAGCTAGTCATTTTGGCAGACCAAAAGGTGAGGTAAAGGATAAACTACGTTTAACCCCAGTAGCGAAACGTCTCTCTGAATTGTTAAGCCAAGAAGTTGTCAAGTGTGATGACTGTGTTGGTGATGAGGTAACAACCAAAGTAGGCGCATTGCAAAACGGTGGCGTACTGTTATTAGAAAACGTCCGCTTCCACGGTGAAGAAGAGAAAAATGACCCCGAATTTGCCAAGCAATTAGCTTCAAACGCTGATTTGTACGTAAATGATGCTTTTGGTACCGCACACCGCGCCCACGCTTCTACTGAAGGCGTAACTCATTATCTCAGCCCTTCCATTGCTGGATATTTAATTGAGAAGGAATTACAGTACTTACAAAATGCGATCGAAAATCCCCAGCGTCCTTTAGCGGCGATTATCGGTGGTTCTAAGGTTTCCAGTAAAATTGGCGTTATTGAAACTTTACTCGATAAGTGCGACAAACTATTCATCGGCGGTGGAATGATTTTCACATTCTACAAAGCCCGTGGTTTGAGTGTTGGTAAATCCTTAGTAGAAGACGATCAGTTGGAATTAGCCAAAACTTTGGAAGCAAAAGCCGCAGCTCAAGGTAAACTCTTATTATTGCCTACCGATGTAGTTGTAGCAGATAACTTCGCTGCTGATGCTAATTCTCAAACCGTCAGCGTCGAAAACATTCCCGATGGTTGGATGGGCTTAGATATTGGTCCAGATTCCGTGAAAAGCTTCCAAGAAGCCCTTGCAGACTGTAAATCAGTCATTTGGAATGGTCCTATGGGCGTGTTTGAATTTGATAAATTTGCTGTTGGTACCGAAGCGATCGCTCGTACTTTAGCTGATTTAGGCAAGAAAGGTGCTACTACCATCATCGGGGGTGGTGACTCTGTGGCAGCCGTAGAAAAAGTTGGTTTAGCCGATCAAATGAGCCATATTTCTACAGGTGGCGGTGCTAGCTTAGAATTGCTCGAAGGTAAGATTCTACCTGGAATTGCAGCATTGAATGAGGCCTAATTAGTTGTTAGTACTTAGTGGTTAATTATTAGTTGTTTTTTGGCTATCAACAGCTAATTATAGCTAACTATTAAGTATAATTTACAGCTTTTTACGGCAAAAATTCTTGCGGGGTGGGCATCTTTGCCCGCCCATAATTATAAAAAAAATATAGAAAAATATAAAAAAATATAATTAATAAACATCAATAAATTTAAATATATATAGAACAATCATTTTCAACAAATTTTCTTAGTAAATTCACTGAAAAAAGCTGAGATTGCTTATTTTCAGATTTTAAAACCACCATCTTTTTATAGTTAGCGATCGAAGTTATACAAATAAAAATAGATGAGATTCAGTTCTTTTACTCATTGAATATAAAGGGTTTATCAAAAACTGTTGAAATTTTAGGCTTTTAAGTGTTCGGCTATTAAATATGAATTAAGTGCTTGCTCTGAAGAAATATACTTTTCAGGTGGTTAATATTGCATTATTCACTATTTATGTTTGGATTTCAGGAATAAACAATTAATTTTTAGTTAATCAGATAAAAATATTTGCATCTAACTTTAAATAACAAATATTCCTACAGATTTATTTTGATAATTCCGCAAAATAATTGCAATCAAAAAGAATAGTCATAAACAGGGATTTCCTTCAGCGATATTGCTATCAATTCATGCTGAAAATAAATCATTTTCAGTAACAAAAAACAGAAACTAGGGTGTCTACCAATTTTGGAGTATTTACATATGGATATAAGTAAACGTGGCTTACAAATTTCGAGTACAGACAATAGCAATGACCACTATAACGAATATGATTACCCTGATAGTAATTCTAATTTAAACCAGGATGAAAAAGGTAATTTAAACCAGGAGAAGAACCTTCAATTTGCTAAAGTAAAGAATGATAATAATGATGATACTGCAACAATAAATGTTAATTACGATGGCTTTTCTGAAGAAGCGAAAAATGCCTTTGAATATGCAGTCAATATTTGGGAGAAATTTATAAACATAGATGTTCCGATCCAAGTTAATGCTTACTGGAAAAATTTGAATCAATTCCTGAATAGAGACGCTTCTGGTATTCTCGGTGGGGCAATGCCATATGACTTTGAGATAAATTTTCCAGGTGCAACTGAAGATAATACTTACTATCCAATATCATTAGCCAATCATTTAGCTGGTGAAGATTTAAACGGGGATGAAGCAGAAATTGTAGTCTACTTAAATAGTAACTTAGGCTTAAAACCTAATGAGGAGAATAGTGAGAATGAATCTGAATGGTATTTTGGCACTGATGGTAATACTCCAAATGAAAAATACGATTTACCAACCGTTATTTTGCATGAGCTTGTACACGGTTTCGGGTTAACAGACGATATATACTATGACAATGGTAAAGTTAGTCATGGAAATACCATTTTTGAAAAGTTTATAGTCAATGGTGATGATACAAGTCTTAGTGAATTTCCAAATAACTCCAAGGAATTACGAAACCAATTAACCAGCGAAAACTTATTTTTTAACGGTGCTAATGCAATAGAAGCTAATGGAGGTGAAAAACCTAAGTTATACGCACCAAGTAGATGGGAATATGGTTCAAGTGTGGCGCATCTTGATGAAAAAACATATCCCAGAGATGATAAAGATGCTCTAATGACACCTAATTTTGCCTCTGGTGAAACAATTCACAATCCTGGTGCGATTACTTTGGGAATTTTGGAAGATTTAGGCTGGGATATTAACGAGGTTAATATCGCACCTGTAGTTGAAACTCCATCAACACAACCGGGTATCATTACTTTTAATGAAAGCAAAGTTAGTTCCTACGCTGGGCAAGATAAAAGTTCTATCTTTAATATCTCAGATAATAAACAAGAGGTAGAAATCAAAGAAAATACTTGGAAGAAATTTGCTTTAGACTATGAAATCACTAAAAAAACCATTTTAGAGTTTGATTTCCAAAGCATTATTAAAGGAGAAATTCAAGGTATTGGCTTTGATACTGATGACAAGTTCGGTAGTAATGATGATAAACGACTACTATTTCAATTGAGTGGTACTCAACAAGTCGGCGTTTCTGATTTTAAAGACGATGTTACAGGAAAAGGTTGGAAAACTTATCAAATTGAGCTAGGAGAATATTTTACAGGAGACGTTAGTTATCTCACCTTTGTTAACGATC
>DESS01000214.1 GCA_002361335.1 Richelia sp. UBA3308 | reverse complement strand
TTTTGATTGGCGAGTGTTTATTTCATATAAAATCCGTTGGCATCGGGATTATATATTTTAGCAGCCTCGGGGCGCGGAGGTAACTGCCTCGGAACACAGAGTTTTTTTAGCTAATTTTTTTAATAATTCCGATGTATCCGGAAAAGATATCATTCGTAGCGAGGGCATTTAATACTTTTGCCTTTTGCCTTTTAACTTTTGACTTTTGATATGATGTCCGGTAAATCAACCGTAATATCAAGTCCCACTAATTACTTACTATATAACCAAGACTTAAGAATGGCGGTTATTACCAACATAACCATGAAGACTCGTTACTCATCTCTCCCCACAGATATGATAACTGTTTAACCGGACATGATATGACTTCCCCTCCTGGAGCGCTCCTAACTTTTAACAGATTGCGGTTTTCCCCAAAGTATGGTTTCTTGTTTATAAATAGCGATTCCTGGTTTGGCACCTTTTGGTTTGTAAACGTGCTTGGGTTGGGTGTAAATTATGGGAACTTGTTCGCTTTGACGAGCGCGGCTATAGTATGCCGCCAAGTTTGCCGTAAATTGTAAATCATTTTCATCTGGAATTGCACCGGGTTCTAACCTTAGTAGTACATGACTTCCAGGAATTTCTTGAGCGTGGAACCATAAATCATAATCTCCAGCGACTCGAAAAGTTAATTGATCGTTTTGGCGATTATTACGTCCAATTAATACTTCAAAACCGTTTGCTGTTTGGTAATGATGAAAGTTTGTAGTGGTAGCATTGGAGCTGCGTCTGCGGTATTCCGAGTCTTCTAAATATTTTTGTGCAATCAATTCCTCACGGATTTCTTCTAAAGCCTGTAAATCTTCAGCCGTTTGGTACTTGTCAATTTGAGAAATTGCTGCTTCAACTTGTTCTAAATATTCGATTTCGGCATTCACTTCTGCCAGTAAAGGTTCTACGGCAGTACGAGCGCGTTTGAGTTTTTGATGCTGTTTGTAAAGGTTTTGAGCGTTTTGTACCGCGTTTTTATCCGGTTGTAATTTAATTTTGACTGGCTGATTCGTCTCAAAGTCAGCCAGAGTAATTTCTTCCATTCCCGGTTGCCACTCTTGTAAATAAGCCATTAATAAATCGGCTTTGGTGCGATATTCGTCTGCTTGAGATGACTGCTGCAAGCGATTTTCAAAAGTTTGGGCTTTAGAGCGTAATTTTTCCAAAATATTGCTCAGTTTTTGAATAAGTTGATGCCGTAGCTGAGAAAATGTCTCTTGATTGAATTTATCTGTGTAGTAGCGGTTGAGTAATTCTTGAATATCCTTTGTTGTTTTAACGGCACCCCAACCAAGTACAGTGTAACCATTTTCAGTCCAACCAGGTTGGAACTTTTCTGATTGCAAAGCTTTAAGCCATTCTTGCCATTGTTTAAATAATTTTCGCCATTCTTTAGATGTGAGATTATCAGTTGTGTTTTGGGTACTAATATTTGCATCATTAAGCATTGATTGTACCAAAGCCGGAGAAACACCACGATAAATTTTAGGTAACTGACGTTTAACTGTTCCCGGTATCAAACTTACCCTTTCTTGCCAATTTTCTTGAGATTCTTCTAAACTGGGAATTGCAGTAGTTAAACTGGGTGGTTTTTCGTAAACATCTCCAGTTAAAATTGGACGAAGGCTGGATTTTTGCTGATTAACTTGACGACCGGCGGTAACAATTATATTCTTGGCATCAGTAAGAATAACATTGCTATACTTGCCCATAATTTCCACATACAAGTGATATAAAGCCTGCTCTCCCGGACGACGAGCAAACTGTAGATCCACAGCACGTTCCCAAGGGGCAATAGTATCAAGTGTTACTAATGCTAAACCACCCAACTGGTGAACTAATTGTTGAGAGAAAGTGAACGTATCTGGCGTGCGCGGTGGTGGGGAACCGATATGAATGCGAGCAGCTTGGGGATGCCAAGAAACCTCCAACCAACCCCGTCCCTTGAGAGTACGGAGTGCAATTGCAATAGTATAGCGATCGCGCTGGTAGACTTGTTCTAAGCGCGATGGTAGCCAGTTAGCACGGATATCGCTGCAAACTGCACACAAAGTAGTAAAGTCAAATGTTTGCACAGCGATTTTTATTTATTGTTAAAGCGTGATCGCTCGATTAGTATAGCTCGATTTAAACAGCAGATGCACGCTTTCGGGGGAATTCCTGGCCATTACTATTCACTATTTACATATGGTGTCTTATAGTGAAAAGCACTATTATAAAATCTAAAATCTAAAATCTAAAATCTAAAATCCTATGGGTGTTATTACACTACAATCTGTCAAAAAAGATTTTGGCATCAAAGAAATTCTCAAAGATG
Organism: Richelia sp. UBA3308; assembly: GCA_002361335.1. GTDB lineage: Bacteria > Cyanobacteriota > Cyanobacteriia > Cyanobacteriales > Nostocaceae > Rivularia. The sequence goes on along the minus strand of DESS01000214.1, from coordinate 1,901 downwards.
CTACTTTTAGTTTGAATGCTGACGAGAAGGTTGGTTTAATTGGTACTAACGGTTCTGGTAAATCAACTTTATTAAAAATGATTGCTGGTATCGAACCAATTGATGGTGGTGAAATTATTGTTAATCCTGGTGCTAAGGTTATATATTTACCACAACAGCCAGATTTAGATGAAAGTCGCACGGTTTTAGAACAGATATTTGCCGATAGCGGCGAGCAAATGAATTTGGTGCGCGAATATGAAGAAATTTCCCATAAGTTAGCTAAAAATCCCCAAGATAATCAATTGTTATCCCGTTTGGGTGAGGTGACGCAGCGGATGGATATTATTGGCGCTTGGGAGGTAGAAACCAATGCTAAAATTATTCTTTCTCAGTTAGGAATTACAAATTTTGATGCCAAAATTGGTACTTTATCTGGTGGTTATCGCAAGCGGATTGCTTTAGCGACTGCTTTGTTATCTGAGCCAGATTTGTTATTAATGGATGAGCCGACAAACCATTTGGATGCTGATTCTGTTGAATGGTTACAAAGTTATTTGAATCGTCGAAATGGCGCTCTTTTGTTAATAACTCACGACCGTTATTTTTTGGATAAGGTTACTAATAGAATTATTGAAATTGACCGTGGTGATTTTTATACTTATTCCGGTAATTATTCCTATTATTTACAAAAGAAAGCTGAAGCGGAAGAATCTGCTGCTAGCACTCAACGTAAGTTTAAAGGAGTTTTGCGACGAGAATTAGAATGGTTAAAAAGGGGACCAAAAGCAAGAAGTACTAAGCAAAAAGCTAGAATAGATCGAATTCGAGGAATGCAGGATACTGAGTTTAAACAAACTCAAGGCAAGGTGGAAATTTCTACAGCTAGTCGTCGCATTGGGAAGAAGGTTATTGAAGTTAATAATATCTCGAAATCTTATGGCGATCGCACTTTATTTGAAGATTTCACTTACGAATTTAGTCCGGAAGATAGAGTTGGGATCATTGGTGGCAATGGTGCAGGAAAATCGACTTTAATGAATATTATTACCGGAAGAGAACAACCGGATACTGGTGAAGTTGATATTGGCTCTACTGTTTATATTGGTTATTTTGACCAACATTCAGAAGAATTAATTGGTGAGAAGAATAATTCCCAGCGAGTGATTGATTATATTAAGGAAGAGGGAGCAGAATTTATTGAAACTGCTGACGGAACCAGAATTAGTGCTTCTCAAATGTTGGAGAGATTTTTATTTCCTCCAATTCAACAATATGCTCCCATTAGTAAACTTTCTGGTGGTGAAAAACGCCGTTTATTTTTGTTGCGGGTGTTAATGAGTGCGCCGAATGTTTTAATTTTGGACGAACCAACAAACGATTTAGATGTCCAAACTTTGGCGGTATTAGAAGATTATTTAGAAGATTTCAAAGGTTGTGTAATTGTAGTTTCTCACGATCGCTATTTTTTAGATCGCACTATTGATAAAATTTTTGCGTTTGAAAATACGAATATTCGCGAGTTTCCGGGTAATTATTCAGTTTATTTGGATTATAAGAAAGCAGAAGAAGCGAAAGAAAAGCAATTACAAGCTGAGTTAGAGAAAAATAACAAAGTAGATACGCAGAAAGTAGAGACTAAGGCTAAAAAAGAAGATAATAAGAAAAAGCGCCGTTTATCAAATTGGGAAAGGAAGGAGTTTGAGCAGTTAGAAGAGAAAATTGCTCAATTAGAAGATGAGAAAACGGAAATGGAAATGGCTTTAACAAAAGCTGCTGGAAATTATACCGAAGTACAGGAGCTTTATGGAAAAGTCGAGAAATTGAAGGAGGAGATTGATAAAGCTACGGAAAGGTGGATGGAATTAGCCGAGATTGATGGGTGATTTGGGCATTGGGAGTTGGGCATGGGGCATGGGGCA
>DESS01000229.1:10009-12789 GCA_002361335.1 Richelia sp. UBA3308 | reverse complement strand
TCACGAATTATGCCCCATGCCCTAATTAAATTGTTAAACAACGACTAATTTGTTATTATTTTCTCATTTAACGGCTATTAATTGCTCCTGTAGTTTAGATCACTGGTAATATTTGTTTACTAATCCTACACTTGACTTTAAGTAAATCCTTTTGAGTGAGCAGAGTATAAAGTTTAATTATGTCAAAATTGTGCCAAGAATTAGCAACCACCGAATTTTGTAATTAATATTATTGAGGTTTATTATCCGTATTCTAACTGTGAAATTAAGTACGAAGATACTTCTGGGGACAGATTAAACAACGTTTAATTGGTGCAGTAGAAGTAATATCGCAGTACTTTAAGAAAACCTAAACACAAGTTCATAATTGTCCTTGGGCACGGTAAAGTTAATTAAATCAATCTTTATTAATGTAAATATCTCTTAAAGTTTTAGAACAACATAACACAGATGTGTCGCAAGCGGGTCTACTCCACATAAATCGAAAACTTTGAGATTATTTTAGGCCGCTGCATCGGCAAGTTGTTTCCTCTAGTATATAAATGGGGCTTATGTGGTATAAACACAACAACAAAAATCCAATAGTTAATTTGGCTTTGTTATTGGCATTGGCATCAACGCCAGTCATGACTAATTTGTTCAAATCTGACTATGTACTGGCACAATCGCGAAGCGGAACACCATCTTTTCCACTTCCAACTGCTGTACCGAATGGAACTAAAATTCGGATGGATGCTTCAAGGAGCATGATTTGGGCAAATGAAGCCTTAAAAGAGGGCTTCGAGAAAAAGTATTCCGGTACAACAGTTGAAATTACTAACAATGGAACTGATGAGGCACTCCAAGCTTTGCAAGAAGGCAAAATAGATATTGCAGCAATTGCACGCCGTTTAACCCCAAAAGAAGAAAAACAGGGTTTAGCAGAGCAGCTTTTGCGACGAGAAAAAATTGCCATAATTGTTGGTAAAGACAATCCTTTTAAAGGCAACTTAACCAATGAACAGTTTGCTAGGATTTATCGGGGACAAATCACAAACTGGTCCCAACTTGGGAGACGTGCTGGTAAAATTCGAGTCATAGATCGTCCTGATTCTAGCGATACCAGGGAAGCTTTTCGCAACTATCCAGTTTTTAAAGGCAAATTATTTAAAACTGGCTCTAATGCGACTCAATTAGATAATGACGATCCTGCCGAAGTGATCAAAGAGTTGGGTAATGATGGTATCGGCTTCGTGTTAGCCAATCAGGTATCTAAGTTGGATAACGTGCGTATTCTGAGTTTGCACAACACTTTACCAGATAACCCTAAATATCCTTTTTCCCAACCGCTAGTTTACGTCTTTAAGAAAAATCCCCCTGAAGCTGTGAAGAATTTTGTTGGTTTTGCCACAGCAGCCCCAGGAAAGGAAGCGATTGATGAAGCTAGGGAACAAGAAGCTGTCTCGGTTGCACAAGCTGTTGCTCAAAGGATTTCCTCTATGGAGAATGCCACAGCTACTGCTTCAGTAGAAGCAACCGCCGCCGCAACACCAACTCCCAGAAGCACTGAAACTGCAACAACTGATACAGAAGAGGCCACAGCAGATAAGAAAACTGTTAACAACAGTGCAGACGCAGCGGCAACAGAAACTGTTGGAGCTGCTACCAATACATCTGCTTCCGGTAACGAAGCTACTGGGGAACAAGCATTGATACCGGCAACCAGCGCCGGTGCTTCCACTGAAGCTGCTGAAGGAACAATGCGCTTGTGGTGGTTTTTATTACCGATCGCAGTAGGAGGAGCCTTAGGATTATGGTGGTTGTTGGGAAGACGCAAGTCTCAAGAGGATGATACTGTAGCTCGCGGTGTATTGCCAGACGATGCTCCCCCTCCTTTTACGCCAACTTCTACAAGTGGCAGCGGTGCAGTTAAACAACCCGTTGCCAATCAGCCAATTGGTGGCGCAGCAACTACAATTCAACAAGATACAGTGGAAATGAATGCGGCACCGGTTGAACCCGCATCAAATACAACAGCGGAAATTAATTCAGCAGCAATAGCCACAGGTGTTGCAGGATTGGGAGTGGCAGCTGCTGTGTCTTCTAGTAACCAGGAAGATACTGAAAACCCTGTAGCCGAAGCCGATTTAGAATTGCCCGATGCTGCTTCCGATTTACAGCAGCCCGATGTTTCTAATATAGATAGTTTAGAAGCACCAGATTTACAGCAACCGGATATTGCTGATAGTGGATTAGATTTAGAAGCCCCAGCCGCTGTTGTTAAGAGTTCTTATCTTTCATTACCGTCAATTTCTAACCCTACTGATGGAGAAGCACCGCCAACAACTTCAGGTGATGCCGATAATACTACTTCCTCTCAAGAAGAATTGTCTACATCTGGGACAAATAATTGGTTGGGGAATTTTGCCCTTGGCGGTGCTGCTGCTGCTGGTGCAGCTAAAATAAAATACAAACTAGCACTTAAGAATAGTCAGGAATCACCAAGTTCCGAATCTACTGGAGTCAATCAAGCTGCTACGGATGAAACTGCAACTGAAGCTCAATTAAATCAAGTCGATCAAACAAATCAATATCCTCCCTTACCAGATGTTTGGGAAACCCCCCAAACAGAGCCATCAAGCAGCGATGTCCAAGAAAATTCATCTTTTTCTTTAGATAGTACAGCAGCCGCAGCCGCAGGATTGAATTCTGGTTTGTTAAATCAAGAAAACGATCCGACTTCCGATGAAAGTCATAATACCGAAGAAAATCAACTTGAAGAGCAACCAACAGTAATACAA
>DESS01000229.1:9792-9966 GCA_002361335.1 Richelia sp. UBA3308 | reverse complement strand
ACAACAACTCCAGACTCCGAAGTACAAGAAAATTCATCTGTTTCTTTAGATGGTGTCGCAGCCGCAGCCGCTCGATTGAATTCTGGTTTGTTAAATCAAGAAAACGATCCTACCTCCGATGAAAGTCATAATACCGAAGAAAATCAACTTCAAGAGCAACCAACAGTAATACAA
>DESS01000229.1:5237-9757 GCA_002361335.1 Richelia sp. UBA3308 | reverse complement strand
ACAACAACTCCAGACTCCGAAGTGCAAAAAAAATCATCTTTTCCTTTGGGTGGTGTAGCAGCCGCAGCCGCTGGATTGGCTGCAGGAGCCGCCGCACTGGGTTCTGGGTTGCTAAATAGACATAAACATGATACATCCGAACATGATAATAATGCTCAAGAAAATCAAGTAGAAGAGCAACCAAAAGAACAATTTCCTGGCAACGAGCAAACAAATACAACTGGTGTAGGCGGTTTTGCCACGGGAGAATTCTTGAATGATGTTAGACAAGATAACATCACCCAAAGCGATCGCACCGAAGCATCATCAATTCCAGAGGAGCAACCGCAAGTAACTCAAGAAACACCATCAGTTACCACTGCCGATTTACCTGAAGTTCGCATTACAACCTCTAACGAACAGTTAGCGGATGCTCAAACACCACCACAGGAGCAACAAAGTCATGGTTTACCCAATGTTTGGGTAACGCCACCAAACTCAGAGCCTTTAGTCACCCAAGAAACAGTTTCTCCTCAACAAGTTGCACCTAGTGAGGTATCATCAAACTCAGAGGATAATCTTGCATCTGCCGGTGGAGCTGTATTAGCAGCAGCTTCTCAAATGGTTGGCGATAACCAAAAATCCCAAAACCAAGATGATGCAAAGGCTGCTGAAGATATAGCCTTAGATAAAGTAGCAGACGCAGCCGAAACTGATACTAATGTTCTCAATACCCAGCATACAAGGGAGACCAGTATATCATTAATAAATCGCACTCCTAAATGGGCTTATGCTTCTTGGAATATTTCTGAGAACGATCGCCTTTCAATGCTCGATAAAGGCGCTACTCAATTGGTATTGCGACTCTATGATGTAACCGATATTGACTTAAGTTATCAAGATGGTAGACTAGTACAGAAGTACGACTGTGAAGAAACAGTAAGTCATCGTTATGTAGCCATACCCAATACCGAAAAAGATTACATAGCCGAAATAGGTTATGTTACCACCAATAAAGAGTGGTTATTCCTATCGCGATCGCCAATTATTCGTGTATTTAATCGTCCCCATAAAGACTTCTGGTTTGAAGCGGATGTAGAATTAATTATTCATGGTGCAACCGAACCTGGTTCAACTGCGATCGTTGACGGAAAAAATATTAAAGTGAAGCCAGATGGTACTTTCCACCTACGGATTCCCTTTACCGAAAACTCTATTAACTATTTGATTACTGCCGTCGCACCCGATACTGAAGAAGGGAAAACCATTGATATGCAATTTCAGCAGTCTGAGTGGAAAAATAGTTAATAATTGTTAGTTGTTAGTTGTTAGTTGTTAGTTATTAGTTATTAGTTATTAGTTATTAGTAATTAGTAATTAGTTTTTATCTAAAGCAGGAGTTGCCTCACGCTGTCACAATAACTATCAACTAACAATTATCACGTGACAGTTCTGTCATTGTTGAGGGGCCCCTCGATTCATAGATGGGGTAATAATTCGGGCATTCTTCATTCGGCCATTCTAAATTCACCTTGACGTGATTTCTATTTAAATACAGCACTTTGCAAATAAATGAGGTATAGTAATATATTTTTAAACTCTTGTGGTAACGGCATCCCTGCCCGGTCTAAATGTACCTCATTAACATAAAATCTACTGTATGTTCTAATCCTGCAAGTTGATGGGATATTGAATCAATTTCATTGAGAAAAGATTGAATAATAATCTTTTTTAGTTGTAAATGCTCTAGTAGCTAAAAATCCAGAGCATTTTCATATTTATGATAGTTCTTAGTTATATCAAGTCCGGCTAATTACTTACTATACAACCCTATTGAAAAGATGGCGTTTATTATCTATTACTCATTACTCATTACTCATTACTTATGACTTATTACTCATTACTTATGACTTATTACTCATTACTCATTACTCATTACTCATTACTTATTGATTTGTTAATAAGATAGTAATTCCTTGATTTTAGAATCATGTAATTCAAAAAATGACCTTCCCCAACACAGCTTTCCTCATGGGATGATTCTGTAGATAATGTTAATTATCCGATAAAAAAGCAACCTATCTAACTTTTAATAGAAAAAATAGTATACTATATATCTGTCCTTTTTAAACAATTATAAATCATAATATGTTGCATACATTACAAAAAAATCAACATTAAATAACTAAAGCTACAAAGTATCTAAAAATACCTAAAATGAAATAAATATGTGAAGTTTGTTTTTTCTAGTAATGAAAGCAGTAATGCTTTTATTTGATCAAAATCTTTTATGTAAACAGGCTTTGTTTTCCTAGAGGATGTAAGGATGGGTGATTAATATAGCTTAAAACTTTTTAGATTCCCCATTATCCACCCCACTTGCGGAGCAGGCGTGGGTGTTCTTCCGCAGCGCAGTTGCTCCCTTTAAAAAAGGGGGACTTCAACTCCCCTTTATAACGAGGGGAAGGGGGGATAATTCGAGAATTGCGTAAAAATTTTCACCTTCTCATGTTTATTTGTAATAGTTTCCTGACTTAGCGAACATTTTATTCGGTAACTAATGAATCAAGAATCAAATTTACGGGAATCATCAACCTTTTCTCGTCGCACCATTATTAAATTATTTGGTGTAAGTGCGGTGGCAGGGGTAGTAGGATACTCTAGGTTTAAAAAACCACAACCAACAGTTTTTCAGAAAGATGTTTTAAGTTTACCGCGCATATTAGAGCAGAATAAAAGTGTGGTTGTAGTTGGTGCTGGTTTAGCTGGATTAGCTTGTGCATACGAACTTAGTCAAAGAGGTTTTGCAGTAACTTTGTTAGAGAAATCTCCCCAACTCGGAGGTAAAATAGCTAGTTGGGATATAGAAGCGAACGGTGAAACATTCAGAATGGAACATGGATTTCACGGCTTTTTCCCGCAATATTATAATTTGAATAATTTAGTTGCTGAAGTAGGTATAAAAGATAATTTTCAATCCTTAAATTTTTATTCTCTGGTTTACCGAGATGAGAAATATCAACCAGAGGTATTTTATCCGACAAATTCGGCATTTCCTTGGAATATTGTCGATTTAGCTATAGCTTCTTCCAATCGTTTAAAATGGGGAATTAATTTAACCAAAATCAAGCATTTACAAGTTTTTCAAGCCATTGGTGGTTATGAAAGAGAAAAGAATTTCCGACGTTTTGATGATATTTCAGTTGCTGATTGGGTAGCAAAGGATTTTCCTGAAGGATTGTACGATTTATATTTTCTACCTTTTGCAAAATCTAGTTTAAATGCACCAGATTTAATGAGTGTGGGAGAATTAATGCAATTCTTCCACTTTTATTTTTTTGGCAATCCAGAAGGATTAGCTTTTAACGGTACTCGCGATGATATGGGTACTAGTTTAGTGCAACCCATCGCCGAGGAAATAAAAAAGAGCGGCGGTAAAATTATTACTAATGCCACAGTCAGCGAAATTAATGCTGTAGGAGGTAAAATAGATTCTTTAAATTATCAAGTTGCTAAGAATAAAACTGATATACCTTTTTGGGTAAATCCTAACGATAATTTAGAAAAGTTACCGGAAACAACTTTAGAATACTTTGGTGCAGCAGATGAAGTTTATGCAGTAAATTTTCAGAAAGACGAAGCAATTTCTTTAACCTGTACTCATCAAGGTTGTACAGTAAAAATGGCAGCAGATGGTTATTTTCATTGTCCTTGTCACGGTGCAATGTTCTCTGTGGATGGTAAAGTAATTCAAGGACCTGCTAAAAGGGATTTAGAAAGTTTTAAAATTAGTCAGCGTCAGAACGATCAATTACAGTTAGTCGCAAATAATCCTTCAAATTCATCACCGGAAATATTAAAAGCAGATTATTACGTATTCGCCACCGATGTCGGAGGAGTACAACAATTATTTAAACGAATAAACGGTGATGTGAGCGAGGAAGTATGTCAACAGGTAGAAAAGTTAGATATTGCAGATCCCTTCGCCGTATGTCGTTTTTGGTTTGACCGCGATTTTCCATGGGAACAAAGTAATTTTACATCATTATCGGGTTATGAATTAACCGATAGCATCACTCTATATCATCGCATTCAAAAACAGTTTATCGATTGGGCTGAGCGTACTGGTGGAAGTGTTGTAGAATTACACGCTTACTGTTACAAGGAAAAACAATTCCCCACTCAAGAAGCATTATTAACTACCTTTAAAAAAGAACTATATGAAATCGTTCCAGAATTACAACAAGCTAAAATACTGCATCGGGAATTAGTCAATCAGAAGAATTTTTCCGGATATCCACCGAATAGTTATCAAAGAAGACCGGAAACTAATACCAGTATTCCCAATTTAATTTTTGCCGGAGATTGGGTTAAAATGCCTTTTCCTTGCGGATTAATGGAACGTGCTGTTAGTAGCGGTTTATTAGCTGCAAACATTATTTTACACAATGAAGGCTTACAAAGACGTGAGTTATTATCTGTAAATCCACAAGGATTATTACAGATTTAAATTAATTAGGGCATTGGGAATTGGGCATTGG
>DESS01000229.1:2291-5159 GCA_002361335.1 Richelia sp. UBA3308 | reverse complement strand
GCATTGGGAATTGGGCATGGGGCCGAAGGGCATGGGGCATTGGGAATTGGGCATTGATAATTAAGCTGCTATGCATTTACAGCAAATTTCATCTCTCGGGAGGTACATTCTTACGGGTTCCTTCATGTTCCACAAGAGTTTTAAAATATAGCACTGTGCTTTATTTATCTGAAAACTGCTGTAAGTTCTATATTTAGAAATATTATTTAATAGCTAAAATTCTTATGCGTTGTTCATTCTTCCTTCTTCCTTCTTCCTTCTTCCTTCTTCCTTCATGAATATTAGTGTTTTCGGTTAACCGAAATTAATTTATTCTTACAAACCGAACCTTTTTAAAAAGTATTTTTTTCAGTTCGGTATTCATGATTAAATTTTTCATAAAAACCGAATTAATACTTTATTTAATTCTGATTATTATGAGACTAAGCCAATAAATAAATTATAAATCTCCAAACAACGTAAGAACCATGACAAAATTAGTAACCTGGAATCCTTGGCAAGAATTGCATGCTTTACAACGTCAATTAGATAGAGACTTTGTCAAAGTTCCCCCAGCAGAATTACAAGTAGATGAATCCGCAGTTTATCTCAGAATAGAACTTCCTGGAATAGAAGCAAAAGACGTAGATATACAAGTTACAGAAAAAGCCGTTTCTATCAGCGGAGAAAGAAAATCTGAAACTAAAAATCAAGAAAACCGTACTTTTAGAAGCGAATTCCACTATGGTAAATTCCATCGAGTAATTCCTTTACCGGCACGAGTTCAAAATACTAACGTTACAGCAGATTATAAAGACGGTATTTTGAATTTGACATTACCCAAGACTGAAGCTGAAAAGCACAAAGTCGTTAAAGTCAACTTGGGAGAAACTGCTGCTTAATTGTAGATAGATTAAGCCCTTACTGTAAAAGTGTAGGGCTAAACTATCTCCCTTAAAAAAGGGGGACTTTAACTCCTAATTTTAAGGGTTTTTGTAATGGGTTTTCACCCTTTGTTAAACCAATCAAAAAAAAGGGGGACTTTAATGCCTGTTTTTCAAGGTTTTGTCAATGGGTTTTTACCTGGGTTAAATCAACCTTAAAAAAGAGAGACTTTAACCCCCTTTTTTAAGGGGAGAGAGGGGGGTTCATCAGATAATTACCTTAAAAATAATACTTATTAAACATCCTCTTAAGAAAGCACTTAAGTCCTTACTACGAATCATTAATTTTGATTATTTTAATTTATTCAGCGTTCAATTACAGCATATTTCATCTTAATATTATAACATCCAAGATTTATGACAAGTCCAAGTCCAATCTGAATGTCGCTGATAAAAACGTAATTCCCATTCTACCAGTGCTTGGATATTAATTATTTTTTCTGCGATCGCTTTCAATGTATCTTGTTGTTGTGGTGGAAATTCATAAGCAAGACTTAAATGCAGCCAATCTTTTAAACGTAATTTTTGATTACGAGTTGGAGAATTCGCTATTTTGGCAAAATCAAGAATTAATTGCTTTAAAATGGGTGAGTATAACTCTAAACCATGCCACTGAGGTTTAAATGTCATATTTAAAATATTAATTACTGGCTTTGAAGGTTTTGATAAAGCATTATCGACAGCATTATCTAAAGCTTTTGTATAAATTGGAATAGCTGTTAATTCATCTTCAAAAAAGCCTGTTAAAGTACAATGAGGCATATATTTATGAGCTGCATTTTTACCGCATTCAATTTCACTTGTTTGAAAATATAATTCTAATTGGGTGGCTAATTCGCCAACTGGACAAGCGTAGACTATAAATTTTTGCATATAATAATTAGGGCATTGGCCATGGGGTATTAAAAAATATTTTTACTCTGCCTGACTTGCACCCCTCTCCAAGACATCGGAGAGAGGATGGGGCGTAGTTTCGTCTATTTGACTCAACTGAAATTCGCTATATTACTAAACTTCAACCTTAATGTATATTAAATGACTTTAATATTACCTTTAAATTACCTATGATAGGAATGGTGGATTTACCAACCTGTATAAAAAAATGACAAAAAAAATACCCTCATCTTTCAGTGAAATAGCACAACAGGATGTAACACAAAACGAACGAGAAGCAATCATTGAATTAATGATGATGACAATGTATAGCGATAAAACTATTAAACTTTCTGAAGATGAAGTGATTCAGGAATTTGCAAGCAGCATCAAATGGGAATCACCTTTATCTTTAGAATTCTATTTTAGTAAAGTTACACCCAAAATTAGAACTGCTTTGGAAAACAAAGAGAAAAGAATGAATTTTCTCAAAGAAATCAACAGTCGTATAGAAAGTGAAGCTATTAAAAGTCAAGTTTTAAAATTATGTAATGATTTAGCAATGGCAGATTCGGAATTTTCTCCAGAAGAGAAAGAGTTAATAGAAAATATTTCTCAAGTTTTTCAATTGAAGTCATAGATTTTTGCATATGCCTCTATAACTCCCGTCTCGCTTATCAGATTACCTATAAAACGCACCCTACTCCCTCTCTCTCTCACTCCGAAACTCAATCCCCAGCGGTAATCTTCTGCCTGGAAGGGAGTAATTCAGATCCCCCTTAAAAAAGGAGACTTTTTGAGAGGGTGACGAAAACTTATTAACCTTTGATATAGCAAGATTTTTAAGCGATTATCTTATAAAAAGATAGCCGTTTTCGGTTGAGTGGAGTATAAAGTGTGCAACCCCTCTCCCAAGACGGAGAGGAGAGGCTTTGAAGAGCTTTGATAAATTTTTAATTTTGTATTCTATTTAACTTAAACATATGGGTTTAATTCCCCACCCTCATAGGGTGGAAGATACGCCCCACGCTGCGCGTGAATGGGTTTATACCCCATCCCAATTCCAAACAAC
>DESS01000229.1:0-2229 GCA_002361335.1 Richelia sp. UBA3308 | reverse complement strand
TTCCGCTCAAACCTTCGTTTAAGTGAAATCGGCTATATAAATTTTTTTCGTTGAGTAAGGTTAAAATTTTTTTCTCTTTTTTAAGCTCACTCTTCTAAAATCCTTGTAGCATAAGTTTTTAAGACTAGATTGTCGCCCCTTCAGGGGGAATTTACTCCCCTTTTCTAAGGGGGGAAGGGGGGATCCTCTTAATTATCTCGGATAGCTTAATCGCGATACCTTCATATTAAGAATTATTCACTTCCCTCACCAAACAATCTAATTCTTGCTGCATTTGCCTATATACTAGATCGTAACAAGCATCGACATAATCGCGATCTTTAGCTACCTTTTGACCATATTTTTCAAAAACAATCGGCTTACAAATGCGAGTATGAATTTGTACGGGAAGAGGTATATTTGGTAAAGGTCCGATTGCCAAACCCCAAGGTAAACCTAAATAGATGGGAAATACAATTGGGTCTAAATTATATAACCAAGGTAAACCCCAATTATTTAATTGTTTCATTAATTCATAAGCATCACCCAAAACAATTAAAGTATCGTGTGCGCCTACTGAAATGGCAGGAATTATAGGAACTTCTTGCCTTAAAGCTAACTTAATAAAACCTTTATTACCGGCGAAATTAATCTGATAACGCTGGCTGTGAGGGCGAAATAAATCGAAGGCTCCTCCAGGAAATACTAAAACGCTGGCACCCCTATTAAAAGCCCAATTGGCTGGTTTCGGATGAGCTGCGATCGCGCCAGTTTTTTGGGCTAAATTGGCCATAAAGGGACTAATTTGCCAAATATAGGGATGCATCAAACCATATGCTAAACGTTCGGTTCCAAAATGGCGAAACCAATCGTACATCATCATGATCATATCAGGAGCTGCTAGTCCGCCATTGTGAGAACCAACTAACAATATTTTTTCTTGATTAGGAATATGTTGCCAGCCATCGGTTTTAACTCGAAAATAATCGCGGTAAAACCACTCCCAAATAGGCATAAATGATTCAATAAATTTAGGATCTCGTTCTTCTAAAGACCAACCAGGTATAGATGTATTTTGGTGATTACTCATATTTTAGATTTATATACTAAGCCTTTCCTCAAGGCAATGACCTTATTTTAGATGTTAAATTTTTGCATAACTTGCTTTGATATACCTTTATATAACACCGACTAAATTTTTCAGGAGTCAGTGGGTACTCTAATGATAAGCAGGTTTGATAAAACTAGGATAATAACATATGAAAGTTGTTTTGAGTCGGTGTATCACCAAAATTGCAATTATACCCACATTATTGATTTTACTTTTAAATAATACCGCCAAGGCTACTGATCCCGGAGCCTGTTTCATGACAACCGCAGATGGCAGAACCCTAGATTTAGGAAGACTTTGCGGTATCACATCTGTTAAACCTGTAGATACAGGGGTTTTTCGAGTTCCCATCAAACGCCGCAGTGGTAAAATTCCTGTGATAGATGTTACATTTAATGGCACAAAAACTTTTGAGATGATTGTTGATACGGGTGCTAGCGGTACCTTAATTACTCAATCAATGGCAAACGCTTTAGAACTCAAACCGAATGGTACCCTTCAAGCTAGTATTGCCGATGGTTCGATAATTAAATTAAAGACGAGCCAAGTCAAATCAATTGGTGTTGGTGGCGCTATGGTTAACAATGTTCGAGTCGCAATAGCCCCCAAAGCAGAAGTTGGACTTTTAGGACATGATTTTTTTGATAATTTTGATGTCAAAATTGGGGAAAATATGGTTGAATTTTACCGTCGCTAAAAAAGCCGCGAATAACTGATAAAATTATCTGCACATCGGATACCGCCCCATCATTTCCTCAATCTTTACAGCTTCCCCATCGGTTGTATAAACCACCCCTCCTGACATCGCGATACCCGAAGCGTCGCTATAAAGGGCTATCGCAATCCTTGTTTTCCTAGCCCATTCAAACCAAGTACTTACCTCATCGTTAGGTGTATTTTTCGGCTTCTCCCCGTTTTTACAACTAGCAATAAACAAACCCATGGGATTATCACACCAACCTTCATGAATCGCCTCCTTAACCCGAGCAATTGCAGCTGCAACTTCTTGATTACTCCCAAACAAGGGTCTGTGTTAATTAGTAATCTTTTTAACTCAGTACAACAGGCTTTTATCTGAACTCCTAACCACTTCGACTTGCTCGGTACGAAATTGATTCCCCTGCATAAAACATGGACAA
>DESS01000230.1:5366-9115 GCA_002361335.1 Richelia sp. UBA3308 | reverse complement strand
AACAACTATCAACTATCAACTATTTTGTACCAAACATTCGATCGCCAGCATCACCTAAGCCAGGGATTATATAACCGTTTTCATCTAGCTTGTCATCGATGGCGGCGGTGAAAATTGGTACGTCTGGATGGGCTTGACAAAAGTGTTCGATACCTTCTGGTGCAGCTAATAAACAAACAAATTTTATGGATAAAGGTAAAGTTGATTTTAAACGTTCGACTGCTGCTACTGCTGTATTACCAGTCGCCAACATTGGATCGACTACCAATACATCTCGCTTTTCTATATCATGGGGAACTTTAAAATAATATTCTATGGGAATTAAGGTTTTTGGGTCGCGATAAAGTCCAATATGTCCAACTCGTGCAGTTGGCATTAATTCGAGCATTCCATCTAGAATACCTTGTCCCGCTCGTTGAATAGAAATAATTACCAATTTTTTCTCTGGTGCGAGTACTGGGGCGTTCATTTGGGCGATGGGTGTTTGAATTACTTCTGATTTGAGCGGTAAATCTCTGGTAACTTCATAAGCTAACAATAAACTAATTTCTTTGAGAAGAACACGAAATATCGCCGTGCTGGTTTCGGCTTTACGTATTAGTGTTAGTTTGTGTTGAATTAAGGGATGTTTAATTAGGTTTACTTGTTCCATGAAATGAATTTAGAATGCCCGAATTTAGAATGCCCGAATTTAGAATGCCCGAATTTAGAATTTGAATTTAGAATGCCCGAATTTGAATTTTGAATTAGCAACTGGGACATTTTTTCTTGTAGGGTGTGTGATAGATAAAATAAATTATCAAAGTAATAATAAGACAATAAGGGTACGGCACCAATCATGGATTGTGACACTTAGGTAAGTGTTATCATTTTTTTAAAGATTCAATTACAGCATATTTCATAGAGCCGCCGGTAGATTTGAACGGGCTTTCTCTGCCCGTACCACAAGAGTTTTAAAATATAGTACTGTAGTCAAAATAAAAGCAAAGTGTTGTATTTGGATTACAGAGTTTTGTTTGGTGCTTGAGAAGCACTAAAAATATGCCCATGACGAATGAATTTTTTGTCCGATGGGCTGATGCTATATGACAGCTAATATTCAAATTTGATGTTTTTGTTAATAAATATACGCCCCAAATAGATGGCAAATGAATATAGCGCTTTTCACTTGGATGGAATACACTTCGGGAAACCTCCCCCCGCCTGTGGCACCCCTCTCCTTACTAAGGAGAGGGGAAGGGGTGAGGTTTTAAATTTTAAAGTAATATTATTAGAATACCGTCCCATCACTTTCTATCGATAGAGGGGGGACACCACCTTTTCTCAATTCGGCGGCGATTTTTCTTCCTGCTGTCCAGGTTCCACCTTGTAAAATTTTCACTAAGGGTAATTCGGAAGCATTCATATTCAGTTTTTCACGTATTTTGGTGGCAATAATATCTAATAAAATCACGGTTAAGGCACGCCATTCTACTATAATTTCTGATGCTACTGGGTGAGAATCGGATAAAATATCTGGGTTTTTAGCACGAATAAGTCCTAAATCGAGAATCAATCCGCCATTACGATATTCTGCTAAGCCCGTGAGGGCATCCAAGTGCATAATTTCTAATCCGATCTCTTGTAGCGGTTCTAACAGTGAGTATGTCAACCATTGAGAAAGTTTATGAAAGGGTACTAAACCGTCATTGGCGATCGCACTGTGAAACCACACATCCCCTAGGTTAACCCCATCTATTTCTATACGTCCAATCCAAATGTCGCTGAATGCTTCTAATACTGCATTAAATACTGTCGCGGCAGCTAATTGATTATTCTCTACTTTTTCTAAAAGATAATTTACCAGATTACCAGGACGAGGATTTTCTTGACCAAATATATCTGGCAAAGTAAGTAAAACTTGTCCTAATTTTTGCAATATTGTCAACCTACCATTCAGCCCTACTAAGGGATTATTCGCAGTTATTTGAAACCCTTGTGCAAGTTCTTTTTCTGTTAAATTTTGCAATTTTTCACCATCAACTTGTAAAGGATTATTAAAATCACTTGAAAAAATTCCCTGACAGAACATCTGGTAACTAGCAACAGCCAATCCTTCGGAACGTGCGAAGATTAATTCCGTTTCGGGTTCGATATATTGCCAAGTTTTCCCTGCACCGGCATCCAATAAAACGCTAATAATTGCTAAATCATATTTTGCGATCGCTTTTTGTGTTGCACTTAATTGGGCTAACTTTTCATCTAACCAAGTTAAACGGGGTATTTCTCCAGCGGCAAAATGCTGCCAGCGACTGTGAAAAGGAATCTGTAAATCGGGGTATTGTTCGTGGATTACCTCAATTACATAATCAGCAACCTTTTCCAACTGCGTCAAATCACAAGCGAAATACTCCGATTTACCTGCAATTACATAATCGTACAACTGTGAGCAACGTTGGCGAATCGCAATTGGCGATCGCAAATAAGCAACTTTGTCTAGTGTTGATTTTTCCATATCGGATTTTGGATTTGAGATTACTGATAAAATTATCTCATCGCATATCGCCGCATCATTTCCTCAATCTTTACAGCTTCCCCCTCAGTTGTATAAACCACCCCTCCTGACATGGCAATTACAATCCTTTCCTTCCTAGCCCATTCAAACCAATCACTCACCTCATGGTTAGGCGTATTTTTCGGCTTCTCTCCGTTTTTACAACTAGCAATAAACAAACCCGTGGGATTATCACACCAGCCTTCATGAATCGCTTCTTTAACCCGAGCGATCGCAGCTGCAACATTTTGATTACTCCCAAACAAGGATCTGGGTTAATTCGCAATCGCTTGAGCTCGGTACAAACTTCTTTCAACTCATGTTTTTGAGGTTTTTCTGAACTCGTAACCACTTCGATTTGCTTGGGCCGAAATTGATCCCCATTAGAATCTGTGCTTTCTTCGATAACTTCTTCTGATTCTTCAAGGTAACGAGATATCTGGGCTTGTTTCCACGCTTTGGCTTCATATGCAATGGTATCCCAATCTGGTTCCCCAACATGCTCTTCCCCACCAACGTTGTTGTTTTCAGAAAGCTCTAGGGAAGTTTTATTATATGTTGGCGAATTTTTCGCGCATTCGGGTGGAATATCCGACACTTTTACACTAATTTCTTCTCTTCGAGAAGCCGCTGTCGCGTCTACGCATCGAGAATAATCTATGGTTTCCAGAATTTTTTCTAGGTTTAATCTATATTCCGATGCGGTGTCTTTAGGAAATCGATGGGATGGTTTATCTTCTACCAATCCATCAAATATCAACTCCCTCATGTGCTTGCTAATAGTTTCTCGACAATAACCCAAAATATCAGCCAAGTTCTCGAAAGTAATCCTCACCCAAGAATTACCGTAATAATGTTTACCATCCAACCATGACAGTATCGCAGCTTTGCACTTTTGACGGCGGTTGAATGTAGCAAGAAATTCCTTGAGGATGTTGAGTGGGGGACGAATTTCCCCCAGAGTTGCGGAAGTGAAACTAGTCATTATTTTCTCCCTCTTCCCAGAATAGCTTTAATAGCTCTTTTTTGGCGGTTTCGAGTCTCTCGAATTCTTCAGGAGATACCTCTACAAAAGCAGTTTTTAGTTCGTCTTTCTGTTTCTGTTTAACTTGTAGTGTGAGGGTTTCTATTGATACTGATTGATCTTCTGTTTGATAGTTAGGTTTAAAGCCACAACAATGGTACAGAAACCGATTTTTCCCATATTTCTTTATTC
>DESS01000230.1:0-5277 GCA_002361335.1 Richelia sp. UBA3308 | reverse complement strand
GGAGTAATTATCTGAAGCTGAGAGTAAGTTTTGTACTTGAGATTGGAGTTGAGTAATTGCTTCCTGGATAATAGGTATAGAATTAAGCAGTGCTAACTGTTCATCTACAGATTGAGGAGAATACCCAGTTTTTGACCAAATAAACACCCTTAATCCGGCTCTAGCAATCATTCGATAATTATTAATTGCAACTTGTTTACCTTTATACTTTCTTGCGTCTATAGCGTAATATTCGAGAATTGCGTGACATAGTTCATCAATAACGAACAAACTATTTTTTTCATCATTCGTGATGAGTCTCCATTCTTTGCCAGCAAAGCTTTTGAGAGATTCTGGTAGTTCATTCGTGATGGGGCTAGAGTCTCGAATACGATTGAGTAATTGAGTAATTGTCTGCTGAAGAGTACCACAAAAATTTGCCAATGCGGTTACAGTCATTCCGCTCACTCCATCATGCAGACGAGTGCAAAATCCTAGCTCGTCTTTAATCTGAAAATTTATTTTGCTCATAATTCCTGGTTTTTAGTTAGAACAAGTATCAGTTGAAGTTGAAAATGTAAATCAAAGAACAAATTCAGAAGCAAACTGATGGCTTAAATACTTATGCCGTCTATAAATTCATGTATAACTGAGCTGGTTACTTGAACTGAAAGTACAAAAATATATTGCCATATGACAACTGAAAGTGCAAATATAAAAGCAAAAAATATAAGAGAGGTGATTATGGTTCCGATAGAATGGGTCGTTATGCTTGCATGGAACAAGGAATGTGGAAGAATCCTCAAAACCCTTAGAGACAAAAGGTCTAGGCGCGAAATATCAGATATGCTCTTTGAAGCAGGGGTTGAATGCTCTCAAGAATACATCAGAAAACTGGAGAACGGAGAATCAGCATCTGTCTCTACTAAAATTATTACAGCGATCGCCCAAATTCTTGATGTAGAGATAATTGAAATCATGCCAGATTTACGTGTGGAAGTTTCTAACAAAACTTTGTACTCCTAGTTGCATTTTGTACTTTGAGTTGTTATTATAGATATGTAAAACAAAAGACGACCGCCCTAGCCTGGAAAACTTGTGCGTTCGCCCTTTGAACCTTTACAGGAATCTATATTATGACGCATTTAAGCGATATTCCACAAGCCCTTAAAAATGATGAGCGCGAGTTGTTTTCTCTAATCGCCACAGAATCAAGTGAAATACCCCTTCAGAATATTAGAACAGTAGAAATAAGTCCTTACGACCACAATATTTACGCCCTTCACAAATTGATAGCCAGCATCACCCACGACTCGAATGACTTCGTAACCGAACCCTGGATAGTAGCTGTAAACAATGTTGAAATTCATAGAGCCAATACCTGGGCGAAGTGCTACCACTACATCACATGGCACTACAAGCAAGGAACATTGCCTATACAACGAGAAGAAACAGAGTCAGCTATCACCACTAATGACATTAGTTACCAAATCGCTGCTGAGTGCGAAAAATTTGGATTTAAACTGCACGACGATGGTATTTACAACAAAGATGTAAAGCTTGGTGAAGTTGGTTGTACAGACGGCAGATGGTGGGTATATAGAGCATCCTCTGAACATCAACTACAAATACCGTGTAATTCAGTATATGATGCAGTGTGGTCCTTGTGGATGACAGAAGTTTCTTTAGAAGCTCTTCAAAGCGCTCAATCGCAAATCGAACAATACATCAACCAACAAGCTTGTTTAGTATCAGTTGAACAAAGTCAAAATTATTCCATCAAGTCGCAAGCGTTGAATTTCTTACCCATTAAATATGAACCTACCCCCACTCCAAACCGGGAACGAGAAATCATTAAACATATGCTGATTGGTTCATCTAAAGCTGTGATGGGTACAATTCAAGTTTTACATCAACTGGGTTACGCTCAAGTGGGTGACTGGAGTCCATTGTTACCTAGTCCCACGAATCCAGGGGAAGTGATGAGTATTTTAGTCAGACAAATTTTGGTGCAGTAAAATCAGAATCCCTTGGCTTTTAGATACTGCCATTGAGGGGTGACACCCATTATTAGACGATTTTTCCTTGTTTCGGTATATGTAGAGACGTTATATATAACGTCTCTATAGGCCAATTCGTGGGCAAACGAGGGGTCTGACCTACCATTGGCCAGCAGTATCCTTTTAACCAGGGGAGTACCTCAATTAATTCTCTAAAGAACGTCCTTTGACTGCCGCTAAATCATTTTGATCGAGTACTTCTGTAGCGCTATAGTAACCAGCAGCTTTCTTGGCTTCAATTTCGACTCTGGCATCTTCGGGAACTAATTCATCAGGAATCGGTATCCGTTCGACAATTTTAATACCTGATTCCGTGATGGCATTATATTTCATATTACTCATTGATACCATACGGTCGATGCGACTAATACCCAACCAGTGCAATACATCTGGCATTAATTCCTGAAAACGCATATCTTGAACACCAGCTACGCATTCAGTACGATTAAAATAGGCATCAGCGGTATCTCCACCTTGTTGACGCTTGCGGGCGTTGTAAACCAAAAATTTCGTTACTTCCCCCAAGGCACGTCCTTCTTTTCGATGATAAACAATCACACCCACTCCACCTTGTTGTGCGGTTTCTACGCAGACTTCAATGCCGTGGACTAAATAAGGGCGACAGGTACAAATATCGGAACCAAACACATCAGAGCCGTTGCATTCATCATGTACCCGCACAGCTATGGGTTTTTCGGGATTACTAATATCCGCAATATTACCGATAATATATACCGTTAAACCACCGATGGGTGGTAAAAACACTTCTAAATCAGAGCGTGTGACTAATTCAGGGAACATTCCGCCGGTTTGTTCAAATAAAGCCCGGCGTAATTCTCCTTCAGTAATCTGAAAGCGTTTAGCAATTCCGGGTAAATACCAAACTGGTTCGATCGCGGCTTTAGTTACAACCAAATCGCCACCAGACTTCATAATCTCGCCATCGATTTGTAACCGTCCTTTAATTATGGCATCGTGTAATTCTGGCATATTTATATGAGCCTTAGTGATGGCAATGGTGGGACGGATATCATATCCCTGTTCGTAATATGGTGCAAATACTTCACCGACAATTGCTCCAAAAGGATCGAGGGAGACAATTTTATCTGCATCAAACCAACTAGGATGAGGACCAATATTTTCCACAGGGGATGTATTAGTTAAATCTGCTCGATGGTTGGCTTGTAAAGCACCACTAGCTACAGCCAAAGCCCGATACACAGAGTAATTTCCCGAATGAGTACCGATGACATTACGATGGGCTTGTTTTGTTAAAGTCGCGATCGCGGGGCCTCTTTCCATGGCATCCCTAGCTCCCCAGTTAATGGCAATGGGCTTCGGACCAAATTGGCTGGGATGGGAAGTAAGTACAATATGCTTTGAAATACCGTTTGAAGATGACATGGTGATTAATTTTTTGTTATGTTTTCATCAACCATCAATAAACATCTATTTGTCAACTATCAATGGTTTATTTTTGTTGCAAATTAGGTAAAATCAGAATGAATTTTGAGTTTAAAGATGGTTAATTTTAATTTGAGAAAGAAAAACAGTATTGTAAGTTACAAAATAAATATAAAGATTTTTATAGTAGTAATTTAAAGTAAAAAATTAAAAGTAAGTAAAATACTGTATTTTCAGGTAAATTTGTGCGAGATTAAACTTACATAGATACTCTTAATACCCAAAAATAAACTTCATGGATTCTTTATTTATCAACTCATTACTTGAAGACTTGAAAAATCCGGATGAAGTCGTCCGGGAAGAAGCAACTCGGAAACTCTGGCGTTTATGGTTTCAGCAAAAGGGAGTTTATGGATTAGAAAAAATCGAAACTAGCCAAAAACTACTGGATGCTGGTAAAACTACCGAAGCTGAAGAAGTATTGACGCAGTTGATTGAAGACCAATCCGATTTTGCCGAAGCTTGGAATCGTCGTGCTTTTCTCTACTATACCAATGGGCAGTACGAAAAGTCTCTAGCTGACACTCAAGTAGCAGTACAATTAAATCCATTGCACTTTGGCGCACTTCATGGTATGGGTCTGTGCTATGCAGCCCTTGGAGAGTACGCTAGAGCTATAAATGCTTTCAATAGTGCTTTGAAAATCCAGCCTTATTCCTTAATAAATCAAAAATTGATTTTGGAATGTACTCTTCGAATCAGTTAAAACCCGATAAAATCAAGCCCGAGTCTAAGCCCGCGCTCTTGAATATAAAAGCATAAAAAATCAGCTGGATCAATAGGGTTTGTACTTTAAAATACCGTAATTGCTGTTTGTAAAGACAGGATTTATTTGTGAAAGGAAAAACGGCCCTACATTTTGTTGTTTCCTGAGAAATGGACACGCTACTTTTTTGTTTGATTTCCTGCCTGTAATAACATAAAAAATGAAGGCATACCCATGTAGAAATAAAAATACATAGAGACGTTGCACCGGGTGCAGGCCGTCTCTACAAGGTTTATATGTAATATGTATTCGCCGCTGCTTTTAATCCCGAATTCGTTCTTGTCGAAAGCCTTCTGCACCACCTGTGGTAAACCAATATTCCCAAGTTCCTCCAGAAGCATCTAACCAGTTGTTAAGATCAAATGAACCACTTCCTTCCGGCGTACCTTCAATTTTATAAACTTTAACAGCTTGTCCATAATTATCCCAAATTAAGGGCAAATCTGGTTTTATTTGTTCTGGTAATGCGCCGTTAGTTTGTAAAAAATAGGCATCTTGTCCCCTATCTGAATCATTGCCAAAAACCCGAGCAATTCCATTTTCATCAATGGCTACAAAGGCACCTTCTTCTAAACCAATACTGTAAACTGGATGATTTTCAACCACCATAATTCGAGCCATTAATCCGAAAATTCTCCCATATCTTGTCTCAGGATGATTGTCATTAAGCCGATCTAAATGAGTGTCAGTAATTACATTTTTTAGATAAGGAACTTGCAGAAAATTACTGTGATAAATATCCTGGGTATTAGGATGATAAGGGTCATTTAAAATTTCTGAACTTAGCAATCCTTGCCTTGAAGGAGAATAATAATAATCTCCTAAAATTGCCATGCCAGCACTGGTACCACCAACAGGAACTTTTTTATGATTAATTAAGTAATTAATTGCATCTTCTGTAGCTGTTCCTTCCCAATAATCTTCGTATTTATTTTGATCCCCACCAGCAAAATATAAAGCATCCGCATTTCTGATATATTGCACTACCTCTGGGTTATTGGCTGCTTC
>DESS01000378.1:7033-7155 GCA_002361335.1 Richelia sp. UBA3308 | reverse complement strand
GGGCATGGGGCATAATTCGTGAAGTGTGGGGAGAGGGGGTAGAGAGGGGAGAGGGTTACGTTTGTGCATACTGCAGGTTGGCAGCATTTAACTACCTCCCACACCTCCCACACTTCCCACAC
>DESS01000378.1:0-6951 GCA_002361335.1 Richelia sp. UBA3308 | reverse complement strand
TCCCACACCTCCCACACTTCCCCCATCCCCCCATCTCCTTCCTTGTCTCCTAATCAAGACGACAAAGCCAAGTTTGGATTTTTATTTTTTCAGCAATAGGATGTATCGTTGAGGCACCTTGAGAAGATGTATCTTGATGCCAAGTTTGCCATATTTTGGCTGCAAGAGTAGAAAATTCATGGCGTACTTGAAACCAAGTGGGGCTATCTTGTCGATTGTATAAATTGCACAGCAAGTCTAAAACTTTTTCTGAATTATTATTGCTCATAGGATTGAGTTTATGTTTATTTGATGACTTCAGGCTTTCTTCTTCTTGAAAAATTCTATTCAATCCTTCTTTTATACTCAGATGACTCAATTTTTCCGAACATCGGAATATATTAAATAACGAGTCACAAGTGCGCCGATTTAAACCCAAATATACCGAACCTTTGAGAGCTTGGATAAAATTTTCTAAAGCTGCAACTGGATCGTTTTCAATCAATAGAAAATATTCTCCATGAAGTATATTAATTTCTGAAATCACAGCTTGACAAAAGTTATGACTGTGACCAGTTGTCAAATCAGTTTTAGCGAGTTTTTCTGACAATCTTAAAGCCTGTAAGGATAATTTATTTTCTCCCAATCGTACCCAAACTCTTCCTGTTAAAGCAATCCATCTAGCTACACGCTGAATTAAGCCAATACGTAATGCATAGTATGCAGCTTTGAGAAAATTGTTAGCAGCTTCTTGTAAAGTAGTTCTATCGTTGGAAATATAAAAGTACATTCTAGCTGCATTGCCATGAATTTCAGATAATGATTCATACACGTCAAAACCAGCATCTTTATAACAAGATTTTGTATTAATCACACCTCTAATTCTATATTTCCATTCCTTTAATTCCTGCCATTTTTTTTTGAGATTATCTTCAAATAAATATGAATTTTGTCCGCAAGAAAGCTCGTATAAATAAATTTCAGAGCGAATTAAAGCTTTTATCGGGGAAAGCTCATTTTTGTCTACATATAATTGAAAATTCTCAATATTCTCGAGAGCTTCTGTAAGTTCTTGAATCAAAAACTTGGCATTAACGATATTACCTTGAAAAATTGATAATCTTAATTCTAATCGCCTCGCTAAACAGTAACAACGGAAAAAATTCAGACGATAGGTAAAGTAAATATCAGTAGCAGGAATTTCTTCTAAATTTCTTTTAGCTGATTCAGCAATTTTTTTAATTTCGGGTAGCTGACACTCTTTATCTAGAAATTGAAAATTATGAAACGCTTTTCTAACTTTACTAAGTCGCTGTCTCAATTGAGAAAGATTTTTACAAGCCGATATATATATTTCACCATCAAGTTCCTTATTTCTACTTTTATCCGCAAACCATTGTTTTACAGCACAAACAATTGCTTGTAACATCACAGTCATTGAGTCTCTATCAACCCAAATACCCTGATATTGCTGTTTTTCTCCTAAAATTACCGTTGTTTCAACCAAAGAATGAATACTACTGTCGAGGGTATTCGTAGATATCGTCAGTAAAATATCCTGCTTCAAACCCATATTTAAAGTACAAGCACCAATGGCATTTTCCACCATAGTATTACTAGATGTATATATCCACTCCAAAGGTTCGCGATTATCTCTATCCGAGTCAAAACTACAAGTTGCGATCGCCATTACTACGGGTTGAAGAGAGTCTAAAATTCGGCTAGGGGGGGTTTTTTCCAGGGATAAACCGGGAGTTTGGAGCTTATACTCAGCATCAAAAGCAATTTCTTCCAAAAGATAATAAATATCCCTGTATTCATCACTATAGTCAATGGAGCGAGATAAAGTCTGAAATTCCAACTTTTTAATTCTAGCCTTTATGATAGCTTCATTTTTCATTCTCTCCTTAATCAGGATACTCAAAAAAAGTGCGATCGCCTCTCGACGGCTAAATTTTGTTTTACCGCCACTAATAAAATTATTGCGAGCAGTTTGTAGCTTTTTAATTACCTGTAACTTTAACTTTAAACCTAAAGTAGGCTGAGGCTCCCAAAGTTTTTTAATCAACGCCCTCAAAGCGTCATCATCCTGGTAAGCACCATCAAACAATTTTGTACTCGCAATAGTTAATTTATTGCTGGCAATTGTCAAAAACTCCTTAGTTGTTGAAAACAAATCTTCAAAGTCTAACAACTCCAGCAATGCAACTATCTGAGCGATTTGAAAAAATCTTTCCGGAGTAACCCGGATACTTTCTGTTTTATCCGGTAAAAAACCAGCCGACTCTAAAAGTTCGTCAGCACCAATTTCTGCCAATTTCGCTCTTAATTCGTCAGGAGGAAGGATTAATTGATTTTCTTCAGTTTTTTTCTTTAATTTTCTCCTAGAAGGTCGGCGATTCTTCAAATTTTCCCACAGTTTCACCAAACCTTCACTACTAACAGGTAAATATTCTTTTTCGCGATTGAGAAAATCGATCACTACTGGGCGGCTGACACCCATGCCCTTAGATAATTCTACCTGGGTGGCTCCCATTTCCTCCAAAAAGAAAAGCAGCATTTCCCGTAGCTTTTCTTGATCGCCAATTTTATCCCTACTCATACTCCTCCTCAAAAGCATTTTTCAAATGTAAATAAAATTTACTTTTTTTTGTGTATTGACACACAAATATACAAAATTAAATATTTTCATTTATGTTAATCCATCCTTAAAAGTTTTATTTTAGGCTAAAACACGGACATATCAAAGCTTTTAAGCTGCAGAGGCAGACCTTCGACTCAGATTGAATTTAAATTACACTCAAGCTTTTATTGTAGCAACTTTGCAAATTTTTCGTGATTTACTGTATTCTCAATTTACATTAAAAGAGAATAATTAGATTTATTTGTATTATGGAATACTTTATTTTAGAAATAAATGTTTGTAAAATTAACATATAAAATAAAATGACATTATAATAGGTACAAATCATGATTCTCTAACAGCGGAGCGAATGCTTTCACAAAGTATGTGACAGAGCACAAACCGCACATAAAGGTGAATACAGCATTAATCAAATCCCCCGAATAATGGCTATTCTCACGGAGAAATAAAACATGACATTCCCACAATTGCAAGAATTCTTAGAAACAGCACAACCGATGAGGATGTATCTACGTATAGGAGAAAAGTCTTCCAAAACATCACAAGAAGCTATTTATCAAGTGAAACGTTCAGACACATTTGTGCTGCCAGTAGTTTTTTCTCATATGAGTTTCCTGTTAATTCAAGCATTATGTGAAACAGGGCACGGTGAATTTCGGATTATGAGTGAGAGAAAAAATCACGAACTTGCAGTTTATTTAGGTAGCCACATCAGCTACCGTTATTTATTAAATTCCCAGCAAATAGAACCAATTAAAAATGCTTATCATCAAGTTACTAATACTTGGAATCAATGGCATTCATCTGATTAAATAATCAGATATAAAATCCAAATTCCAAAATCCAAAATCTAAAATCTAAAATCCAAAATAAAATAAGGCTTTCGATAAACTAGAAGTTTACGAGCCGGTGAAGTGTTAAGCGCACCTCCCGGCTTTTTAATTAGCACAATTCCACAACTGAATATTTTCGACAACAACATTGATAAAATACGGAGTGCTTTCACCATGACTACTAACAAATTCAGCCCCTTATTCAGATTAATTGTAAAAGCTTTCAAATACTTTGTATTTATAGTATGTGGATTTGTATTAGCTGCTTGTTTATCGGGGATTATAGGCACCTCGCATATAACCATGATTCTTTTCCCGATAGTATTTGAAATTATCTGGCGATTGGGAATCATCTTACTTGCTTGTGCTGGAGCAGCAGTACTTATGGAATCTTTTCGATAAATGTCTCTATACAGATGTTTAAATGAGACTGTTTGATACATTTTGAGGAGACTGCTCGGAAGTGGATTCCGGATTTTAGATTTGACTATCATTTTCGGTGATTTATGAGGATAATCTAAGAGGATGTTTGAAAACTTATAAATAAAACTCGCAGACTTTCAGATCCCCCTAAATCCCCCGATGAATTGAGGGACTTTAAACCTCCAATTCCTTAGGGGGGAGAGGGGGGATAATCTGATAATTGCCGAAACATCCTCTAAAATTCAGAGATTACAGCCTGAAAATTAAAATTATCCGGAATGGCCGCAATTGTCACTTTCGGCAGGCTACAAGAAAAATGTACCAGTTGCGGCTATTTCTAAGAAAGTAATCTTTGTGTCATTAATAATAAATACTTTTAGGTTTGCTTGAACAGTTTATTTATGAATAAAATCATAAAATAACAAAGTTATTAGTTGTTAGTTGTTAGTTGGAGCGTTGTTGGTTGTTGGTTGTTACTCTTTACTCGTTACTCGTTACTCTTGACTCGTTAGTTGTTAGTTGGAGCGTTGTTGGTTGTTACTCTTTACTCGTTACTCTTTACTCGTTACTCGTTACTCGTTACTCTTGACTCATTGATCTCCACAAATATGATAACTGTTTAACCGGACATTATATGACTTTATTATCTTTAATTTTAGGATTGATATTAGGCTATATATTTAGCGGTAGAAACGGTAGCTTAATTAATATCAAATTTTACATCAATGTTAATATCAGTGATAACTTGAACGGTAACGGTAATAATAATGGCAATAATAATGGTAATGATAACGGCAATCACAACGGTAATGATAATTTAAATAACAACAAAGAAAATGGGAATGGAAATAAAGTTAGGAGTTAGAAATTAGGAGTTATATGATGTCCGGTTAAACAGTTATCATATTTTATGTGAGTAATGAGTAATGAGTAATAAGTAATAAGTAATAAGTAATAAGTATTCACTCGTTCGTAGAATACGCGCCATCTTTTCAATAGGGTTATATAGTAAGTAATTAGCCCGACTTGATATTAAACCACGAGTTAAGTCACAATGCTAGGAAAAATTACCCTGAAAATATATACTAAAAAGTTTTTACTTCCTTCTTGCTTCTAACTTCTAAGTCGGGCATTGGGCCGAAAGGGCATTGGGCATGGAAAAATAAATTCACGACTTAGATAATTGGTGGTGACAATTATTTTTTCATGGGGACTTCCTTCTTCCTTCTTCCTTCTTCCTTCTTCCTTATAATGACCGAGAAAGCACCCAATCAAACATTCTATCTGGAAGCCATTTACGCAAAAATATCATGGGCTTTGCAAGATATCCAACAGCATATCTTGTTTTTGGACGATTTGAGTTAATTGCCGACATAACTGTTTTTGCAATTAACGAGGGTGGCGAGCCGCTTCCTTCTTCGTAAGATGCCTTAGTTGCTTTTTCCAGTTTATGGGCTATCTCAGAATATGCAGAATTACCCGAGCGACGCATCATTGGTTCTAGCATGGTGCTGCCGAATTCTGTTACAATAATTCCTGGTTCGATGATAATTACGTCAATATTGAAAGGAGACAATTCAAATCTAAGACAATCTGACCATGCTTCTAGAGCGTGTTTTGTTGCGTGGTACCAGGAGCCTAAAGGTGTATACATTTTACCCCCCATTGAAGAAATATTGACGATCGCACCATCGCGTTTTTCCCGCATATAGGGAAGTACTAGTTGGGTGACACGAGCTAATCCAAAGATATTCACCTCAAATTGATATCTTGCATCATCGATAGAAGTATCTTCCATGGCTCCATAACTACCGAAGCCTGCATTGTTGACTAAAATATCGACACCACCTGATGATTGTTGAATCTGTGAAACTGCTGCGACGATATCGGCTTCTTGGGTGATATCCATCTTCAGAGTCACGGCTCCTAAGTCTTGCAAGTCGCTCATCTTTTCCACACGACGAGCAGCAGCATAGACTATAAAACCTGCTTGCAAGAGTTCCTTGGCAATCTCTTTACCTATACCGGATGAAGCTCCTGTTACTAGGCATACCTTTTTGGTTGTCATGATAATGGTAGATAATCTTTCTGTTTGTGGAATGAGTCCTTATTATACCGATGGTTTCCTAAGTTAGGAGTAACCCTAGGAGGGGGAAGTCATATCATGTTCGGATAAACAGTTGTCATTGCGAGAGAAGCGAAGCAATCCCAGGATTTTGCGATTGCTACCCTTGGGGAACATCTTCGATGAGCGCTTCACTGCGTTACGCTCGCAATGACATATCGTAAGTGATTAAGCGAACATAATATCAAAAGTCAAAAGTATCAAGGTAATAACTCTGATATTCTGCTTTCTATGGCAGGAAGTTTTTTTGATGTAATCTACTGTACCTTTATTCCCGATGTCGCGCTGTTACTATAAGGGCGTTTTCAGTCTTTCCTATCGAAATACCTGTGGTGGCGAATAATATCTACTAAGTAGGTGGGTGGGAAAAATTATCGTTATGACAAGTGATGGGGTGATGGGGTGAGTAGGAATAAGCCGACGGGGTTGCTTACATTCTGTTAGATAATTAAGTTTATTTATACCTACTTACTTGTCAACATTATTACTGAGGAAGTTAAATTCTAAATTCTAAATTCTAAATTCTAAATTCTAAATTCTAAATTCCTTTAATTCAATAATAATGTTGATGGTAAAAATTTTTTTCGTGCAGTTACTTCTTAAAAATAACTTCCAATGGATGAAAAACGTTTAGAAGAATATCTCGAATTGATCGAAAAGTTAATAAATAGCTCTAGTGACGAAGAATTAAAAAAAATATTAACGGATAACTTAGAACTCCTCGATGCTGGTTTCTTGCAGACGCTGGAAACTAAGGCGCAGATGAAATCAGAAGATGGAGATGAAAATACAGCGGATTTCTTGAGGATTATAGCAAATGCACTCAGAGAATACTTAAATTCATCACCAACTGTAGATATTAAACAAAGTTTAGAATCTCTCAAACAAGCAGAATTTCAACCCTATGGGCAATTTTTAGCAGAAGTACTGCAAGCAATCGATGAAAG
>DESS01000379.1 GCA_002361335.1 Richelia sp. UBA3308 | reverse complement strand
TTGTCCATGTTTTATGCAGGGGCAACTTACTTAGATAGTTGTTTTTTCCATTGCTAATACCAATTCTGTGTGAGGCTGCGACTAATCGCTTTCAAAGAAGGAAGAGTGGGGCTACTCAAAAAAAGCCCCTATTGAAGGGCTTAATTCGGGGCATCTTTATAAACAAATGGTATTACAAGAGCATTTATTATAATCTTGTTCTAATAAATACAAGTCCCCCACATTAATTAATGGAGTTTTCATTTAATTACAAACTGCTGTTTTTTGATACCCCATGCCCCATGCCCCATGCCCCATGCCCAATGCCCTATCCACAAAAGCGTATAGTTTTTGATTAAAGATAGAAGTAAAATTACTCAGACTTTTTTTCTCTAATTTCGACCTCCGAAGCCGAATCTTTTACTCGACGAATGGGGACATTGGCAATTAAAGCTGTTGTACGTTGGTTACTTTCCAAAGAAAATTCTAAGCCATCAGCTTCAATTTCTACGTAGCGGCAAACAATTTCTAGGATTTCTTGTCGCATTTTTTCGATCATTTGAGGGCTTAAGTCGGCCCGATCGTGAGCAATAACTAATTGCAGACGACGTTTAACGTCATTGCGACTATTATCCTTACCGCGAAAAAAAAGTCGTTCTATAAGTTCAAGAATCATTGCAGCTGTGCGATCGCATACTGGATTTGATTAAATAATTTTTGTCCACAATAATTTTCGGAGGCGGGAAAAGAGGTTGTCTTGGGACGAGTCAAAATCAAGAAAATCTACGGTTTCCCCTTCCAATCTACGAGCAATGTTATCGTAAGCCGTGGCGGCTAAAGAAGGATTTTCTGATAGAACCAGAGGTTCGCCACGATTGGTAGAAACAATTACTCGCTCATCGTCAGGAATGACCCCGATTAGGGGAACTGCTAGAAGTTCCTGAACATCTTGTACAGACATCATATCATTTAACCGAACCATTGCGGGTTTTATCCGGTTAATTATTAAGTGAATGCGCTTGACTCCTTGTGCTTCTAACAACCCTACTACCCGGTCAGCATCACGCACGGCTGCAATTTCGGGAGTTGTAACAATTAAAGCTTCTTTTGCAGGAGCGATGGCATTTTTAAAGCCCATTTCGATTCCAGCGGGGCTATCAATGAGGATGTACTGATATTTCTGTGCTAAAGCATTTACCAGCAACTTCATTTGATCTGGGGTGACTGCTTCTTTGGTGCGATTTTGTGCCGCAGGTAGCAGTACTAAATTGGGTTGTCGCTTATCTTTAACTAAAGCTTGTTCTAAACGACATTCTCTAGCCAAAACTTCCACCGCAGTGTAGACAATACGGTTTTCGAGTCCCAGCAACAAATCCAAATTTCGCAGACCAAAATCAGCATCAACTAGTGCTACCTGGCGACCTATTTTAGCTAACGCCATGCCCAGATTGGCTGTAGTGGTGGTTTTCCCCACCCCTCCCTTACCGGAGGTAATGACAACAATTCGAGTCATGATTACGAATGCGCTCGTGATGGCATAAAAAAATATAGAACGTTTAGTTAGTTATTAGTAGTTAGTTGTTAGAACTAATAACTAATAACTAATAACCAATAACTAATAACTAATAACTAATGACTAATAACTAATTCGAGAAAAATTATTAGCCCTAGTGATGCGGATTCCCTGTGTCGTCATATACGCAACTTCAGCATAGGGTTGCGTAGGGGATTTCTCTGGTGCCCTAGCCAAAGCATCGGCAATTCGCAACTGGGTTGGTTCCATTTGTAAAGCCATAATTGTGCATTCGCTGTTACCTTGGGCACCCGCATGTGCAACCCCACGCAGGCGACCCCAAATAAGGATGTCCCCATCTGCGACTACAATACCACCCGGATTTATATCTCCCAAGATAATTACGCTACCTCTGTGACGAATTTCTACACCAGAGCGTACTGTCATTTCTAGATAAAGTGGTTCTGCTGGCGGTAATCCAGTTCGATCGGATTCAAAGTTAAAAGCCGTTTTGGGCTGCAATTGTTCTACAGAATAACCGGCACCCGCAGCGGCGATCGCAGTTTGACGGCGACTGGTACCAACGGATTTCAGTTGCAATGACATTTCGTTTAAGGTTTCGGCAATGTCTTGCAGTTGTCTGCTATCAAGTAAGCGGTCGTGTGCGACTAAATGTACGCTTATCTTGGAGGAAAAAAAGCGTTGCTGGGCTAAAAGCCGCAGTTTCATTTGTTGCCAAATTTCAGACCAACTATACTCGGATACAGAAGCTTGAATTAAGGAAGGTAAAGTTAATACCAATCTCTCTTTTTCGCTTCTTATTTCTACCTGTATTTTTGAATTTGCCGTGTTTTCTAACAACGGCATATTAATACTTATTTCATCAATTTTTTCCTCTACAGGAGTAGAATTTTCCTCAAGATGATTTTGAGAAGAAACTAATTCATTTTTGTTGGGAACATCAGAATTCTCAACTTGATTGGAAACAAAATTTTGTTGGGGAATAACAGCAGTTTCTTCAAGCTTAGTTCCATGGGGAACAAGCTCATCTTCAGGAGTAATAGCAGTTTCAAGGGCGTTATTTTGATCGGTAGCTGAGTCCAAAGAAATAATATGAGTAGAATTTTCTTCTACATTAGTGTTATTGGAAACAGAATTATCCTCTAAATTAACGCTATATTCCTTTGTATGGTCAGGAGTAACTTTGGAGTTTGTCTGTGAAACACCATTGTTATAATTCAAATCTGGGATAGCTGAATCAGAAGTCATACAGCACCAGCCAAAATACGGACATTAAGCAGTTATCAAATATTTAGTATCGGGAATAGGCAAAAGGCAAAAGGCAATAGGCAATAGGCAGTCCCCATGAAAAAATAATTGTTACCACGAATTATTTCAGTTGTGAATTTTTTTTTCCATGCCCAATGCCCCATGCCCTTTCGGCCCGACTTACAAGTCAGGAGGGTTTCAGTTTAATTAGTCGTTTCTTAACATAATGATATTTTTTTGCGTTAACTTACTTAAACCAATATATTGTTAATTTTTTTGTTAATTTTTTAAACCTCACTTCATATTTTTACTTAATCTTTGGTAAACCGTTGCTAAAGCATCTGCATCACCAACATTACCCGGAAATAGTACCACTGGTAAATTGGGGAACTGGGGATGAAATTCTGGAGTACGCACCATGGAAACACCAGGGAGAATTTGACCTAGTAAACGGGCTGTTTGTAAGGCAAGTCCAGTACTTAAAGTATCGTTAGAGGTGATACCTCCCTTACTAATTAAAAATCCGATATCGTTAGGTAAACCCCGTATAACATCCATTAATAAGCCTGAAACCTTAGCCCCAAATTGTAACCGCGTATCAATATCCTCAAAAGTTAATTCCTGACGGCTGGTATAAACCACTGGTGTATTTCCAGAATTATGAGCTTCACGAACATTTTTGAGTATATTGGATAGCAGTGTAGCAGATTCGTTCCCTTTATCAAGTAACTGCGCTACATCTACTTCGATTCCTACGATACCTTTTGCTTGCAGAAGTGTTTCTAATTGCTGGGTAGTTTTTTTCACATGGGAACCTACTATTACCACTCCCGGTTTACCCGTAATTACATATTCAGACATGTTTTCCGGGGAAACTGGTTGGGGAGGTAAGGCAGCTAAGGCAGTTAAAATACTGGCAGCAGAACGAAATAGAAAACGTTTTCCCTCCTTTGCGGCAGTTAATACATCTTCAGCAAATTTATCTAAATCGGATTGGGTTTCACCATCCACTACACCACATTGATTACCATTGAGTTTCATCAACCGTTCCAGGGTACCACCACGGATATCATCAAGTAAAAATCGTTCTACTTTATCAGCAATAATACGTCCTTTGGTTTTTTCTTCTACATATTTTGGTAAATAACTGTAATTGTACCCAAATACCGAATCCCGAGCGAACTCAGTTTCATGAACTGCAACGGGGGCACCATCTACCATTAAATAATGTACGCTGTCGCGAGTAATACGTCCTCCTTCAAAAAATGCCGGTACCAAAAAATGAGCATCAAAACCACCTAATTCTTGGGCAATCACATCAGTTTCAATGGGATAATGTCCTCGCAAAGTTGAGTCACTACGACTAACAACTAGAAAATCTTTGATTTGTTCGGCATCCAAAGCGAGTTTTAAATCA
Source organism: Richelia sp. UBA3308 (assembly GCA_002361335.1). Taxonomy (GTDB): domain Bacteria; phylum Cyanobacteriota; class Cyanobacteriia; order Cyanobacteriales; family Nostocaceae; genus Rivularia. Next base: position 1,948 of record DESS01000379.1, on the reverse strand, counting down.
TGACAAACTTCTTTAGTCACAGATGCGGCTTTTTCTGGAGTTAAGGCCCTAGTATTGGTTAAAACAAAAAAAATCGGTGAATCATCTTGTAGCCCCAAGCGTAAAGTCTCTACATCCCACTGCATTAAAAGCAAGCAACTGTGGACAGTTTGAGAACCGGTGGGATCGTCATCTAGAACAATAATTTTTGGTTTTGTAGTCATTTAATCAACTCTCGGAAACATCCCTGGAAATGTGTTACCTTTTCTGTTCTAGGTTGGAAATAACCTCACCCCGTCTTTACAGACACCCCTCTCCTTATATAAAGCCTTATATAAAAAGAGGGGACAGATGAAGAAATCTCTACCTTACTTCGGCGATTGTAATTTTCTAATTTGAGATTGAACATCAACAGCAATCTGCAATGATTGATTGAGAAGTTGAGCGTATTCGCCAGCTCCTGAACTAACTTGCAAAGCTTGCAGATTAGCTAAATTATTGACAAATAAATCTTGATTGTTCGCAAGTAACTTTTTATTATCTCGTAAAATTCGTTCCGTTTTCAAAGCTCGTACTAAATCTTCTCTAATTAGTTGTAATGCCGCAATAACTCGATCGCGATCGCTAATATTACTTTGGGTATTTTCCGATGATGCTAATTGATCGTTAATATCGATCGCTTGGATAACTTCGTGATATTGATCGACTTCATCAAGAAGCTTAGTTAAGGATTTAGGACAGCTTTTGTGCCGCCAAAACCACCGTAGTAATATCACCAGCAATGGTACAAAAACTAACAATCCGACTCCAATAATAATTGAAGAATCCAGTGTAGGTAAAATAATAAACGCATAAATAAAACCGACAATAATAGGAGTAAACCCTAGCGCTACAATTAATTCGTTAATGAAAAAACCAAATCGTTTTTCACGGTTTTTCAGAATCGAAGGGCGAAAAACATCTTCTGGATCGACACCCGTTAAGCGTCTTAATTCTCCTTTAGTAATTTCCAAGCCGATTAAATCTGGCTGCACGTTGAGATATTCTCCTGGGTATGTGGGTTATATTTTTGATGGTATTGTATTAATTTTAGGATTTACGTAACAGGCAGATTTTATCGAGCCGCTGGTAGATTTGGACGGGCAGGGATGCCCGTACCACAAGAGTTTGAGAAAATTTTTGCGGTACCTCCCGCCAACTTGCCTTCATGCTGTAAATATGGTTTAAGCAAAAAGACAGATTTTTCTTGTAGGGTGCGTGACACTTCGATCCATTTAAAACGAAAAATAAAGCTTTTAGTCACGCACCATCCGAGTCTTGTGAGGATGTAAATCCCGAACACAAAAAAACCTGCTGTCTAGGAGATTCAAGTATTACAGCATATTTCATAGAGCCGCCGGTAGATTTGGATGGGCAGGGATGGCCACACCACAAGAGTTTTAAAATATAGTAAAGCTAGTACAAAACTTAAAAAATTATGACAGCAAACAATATTCAAAAGTAAATATTAGAGCATATTGAGCCATTACCACCAGAAAAAGTAAAAACTCTTCTTTTAACATGGCTAACCAATTCATCTGGGAACTTAGAAGATTTTGAGCAGTTACTTGTAAATCAACCGATTCAAACCATAGAAGAATCATTTGAATACGGGGAAATAGACGCAGCATTAAATTTTGTGCCCCTTACCGAAGCCCAAATGGTTCAACAAAGTAAATTAGCCCTAGAAGAATACCATCGTCAAGGTTCTGGAGTTGCACATAATACTGTACGTAAATGGGCTGATAATTTAGGAACAGATGAAGAACATCCATGTCCCAGATAATTTGGAGTCAAACCGCAACTAAAGATTTAAATCGGCATTATGATTTTATCAAAATTAATAATCCTGATGCCGCAGTACGCGCAGTACAAGCAATTGTCTCTTCCGGTGTTTGCAGGAAAACCCACGTAGAGGTGCAATAGTAGA
>DESS01000197.1:33973-50100 GCA_002361335.1 Richelia sp. UBA3308 | reverse complement strand
AATTTAGAATTTAGAATTTTTAATGTAATTTACACTCTAAATTTTTTATAAAAACTCTACCTTTATAACTCACAAAGTAAAATTTAAAACCAAAATCTTTCACTTAACCTCTTCCCTCTGCGTCTCTCCGGTTTTAGCTAAAAATTTATCAATAACTAAATAATCAAGTATGAATATTACAAATTATTTACATAAAGATGAGTAAATACTCTAAATAATTGTCAATATTTGTAAACAAAACTTTGCTTATATTTATCGATTTGTGTCAGTTAGACGACAAAACGCCCATAAGAGGCGCGTTTTCTGGTAAAAAACATTTAATGCCGAACCCAGAACACGCATCAAAGGAGCAATTAATCGCATGTTCACTCACGTCAAGTCCACCATAAGGCACATCAAGCCGGAAAATATTCAAGGGCGACATTTGATTAAGGTGGTCTATGTCGTGCTAGAGTCCCAGTATCAGAGTGCATTATCACAAGCGGTACGGACTATAAACGATAATCACCCCAATATTGCGATCGAAATTAGCGGTTATTTGATTGAGGAGTTACGCTCTCCTGAGAATTATCAGGAGTTTCAAAAAGATTTAGAGTCTACGAATGTTTTTATTGCTTCACTTATTTTTATTGAAGAGTTAGCGCAGAAGGTTGTTGCTGCGGTAGAGCCTCATCGAGATAATTTTGATGTGGCGGTAGTTTTCCCTTCTATGCCGGAAGTTATGCGTCTGAATAAGATGGGTAGTTTTTCTTTGGCGAATTTGGGACAATCCAAAAGTGCGATCGCGCAGTTTATGAAGAAGCGGAAGGAAAAATCCGGTTCTTCTTTCCAAGATGGTATGTTAAAGCTGTTGCGGACTTTGCCTTCTGTATTAAAATATTTGCCGGTGGAGAAGGCTCAAGATGCTCGTAATTTCATGTTGAGTTTTCAGTATTGGTTGGGAGGCTCTTCTGAGAATTTAGAGAACTTCTTATTAATGCTGGCTGATAAGTATGTTTTAAAAGATGTTGATAAAAGTAATTTTGCTTTTGTAGAAGATTATCAACTGCCTGTTGTTTATCCCGATATGGGAATTTGGCATCCTTTGGCAACTACCATGTTTGAGGATGTGAAGGAGTATCTTAATTGGTATAGTAGTCGTAATGATATTTCTGATGATTTAAAAGATCCTTTAGCCCCTTGTGTTGGTTTAGTATTGCAGCGGACTCATTTGGTAACTGGTGATGATGCTCATTATGTGGCGATCGTTCAAGAGTTGGAAGCTATGGGAGCTAGGGTAATTCCGGTGTTTGCTGGTGGTTTGGATTTTTCTAAGCCGGTGGATGCTTATTTTTATGAATTTTCTGCTTTAGGGAAAAATAATAAAGATGGTGTGGCCTTAGTTGATGCTGTAGTATCTTTGACCGGATTTGCTTTAGTTGGAGGACCTGCCAGACAAGACCATCCAAAGGCGATTGAGGCTTTGAAACGTTTGAATCGTCCGTATATGGTCGCCTTACCTTTGGTATTCCAAACTACTGAAGAATGGATGGATAGTGATTTAGGATTGCATCCAATTCAGGTTGCTTTGCAAATTGCTATTCCGGAATTAGATGGTGCGATCGAACCGATAATTTTATCTGGTAAAGATGGGGCAACTGGAAAGGCGATCGCACTTCAAGATCGAGTGGAAGCTGTAGCGCAACGAGCTATGAAATGGGCTAGTTTACGTCGCAAGCCCAAGTTAGATAAGAAGATTGCTATTACTGTATTTAGTTTTCCCCCGGATAAAGGGAATGTGGGAACTGCCGCTTATTTGGATGTGTTTGGTTCCATATATGAGGTAATGAAGGCTTTACAAAGTAATGGTTACGATTTACCTGAATTACCGGCAAGTGCTAAGGAGTTAATGGAAGAAGTTATCCATGATGCCACAGCACAATATGCAAGTCCCGAATTAAATGTTGCTTATCGGATGTCGGTTCCCGAATATGAAGAGCTTACACCATATTCCCAACGTTTGGAAGAAAATTGGGGTCCGCCGCCAGGGGAATTAAATAGCGATGGCCAAAATTTGTTGGTGTATGGAAAACGTTTTGGTAATGTATTTATTGGAGTACAACCAACTTTCGGTTATGAAGGTGACCCCATGCGGTTGTTATTCTCCCGTTCTGCAAGTCCTCATCACGGTTTTGCTGCTTATTACACTTATCTGGAAAGAATTTGGGGTGCTGATGCGGTACTTCACTTCGGTACTCACGGCTCCTTGGAATTTATGCCAGGAAAACAAATGGGAATGTCTGGTGATTGTTATCCCGATAATTTAATTGGTACTATTCCCAATTTGTATTATTATGCTGCCAATAATCCTAGTGAAGCGACGATCGCTAAACGTCGTAGCTACGCCGAAACGATTTCTTATTTAACTCCCCCCGCAGAAAACGCCGGTTTATATAAAGGGTTGAAAGAATTAAGTGAATTAATTGGTTCTTATCAAACTTTGAAGGATACCGGTCGTGGGGTACCGATTGTGGATACCATCATGGATAAAGCCCGGATGGTAAATTTAGATAAGGATATCGAACTACCGGAAATTAATGCTAAAGATATGTCCCCTGAGGAAAGGGATAATATCGTTGGTAAGGTTTATCGGCGGTTGATGGAGATTGAATCCCGACTTCTACCTTGTGGATTACACGTTGTCGGAAAACCGCCCACAGCAGAGGAAGCAGTCGCTACATTGGTTAATATTGCCGGATTAGATCGAGAAGAAGAAGGGATTATCAGTTTACAGCGGATAATTGGTAATAGTATTGATCGCGACATTGAAGAAATTTATCGGAATAGCGACAAAGGTGTTTTAGCTGATGTGGAATTGCTACAAAATATTACCTTGACAATTAGGGAAGCAGTAGCAGCATTAGTTAAAGAAAAAACGGATGCCGAAGGAAGAGTTTCCTTGGTTTCCAAATTGAATTTTTTGAATATGGGTAAAAAAGAACCTTGGGTAGAAGTTTTGCATAAAGCAGGATATCCCAATGTTGATAAAGAAGCCTTGAAACCCTTATTTGAATACTTGGAATTCTGTTTACAACAAGTATGTGCCGATAACGAATTAGGTGCATTACTCAAAGGATTAGAAGGCGAATACGTTTTACCGGGGCCAGGAGGAGATCCCATTCGCAACCCCGACGTATTACCTACAGGCAAGAATATCCACGCCTTAGATCCCCAAGCAATCCCCACCATGGCAGCCGTGAAATCCGCCAAGGTGGTTGTGGATCGATTATTAGATAGACAAATGCGGGAAAATGGTGGCGAATATCCCGAAACTATTGCCTGTGTGTTATGGGGAACTGATAATATTAAAACCTACGGGGAATCACTAGCACAGATCATGTGGATGGTAGGTGTACGCCCAGTTCCCGATGCTTTGGGTAGAGTGAATAAGTTAGAATTAGTACCCTTGGAAGAATTGGGAAGACCGAGAATTGATGTTGTAATAAATTGTTCCGGGGTATTCCGCGACTTGTTTGTGAATCAAATGAATTTATTAGATAGGGGTGTAAAAATGGCTGCGGAAGCAGATGAACCCTTAGAAATGAATTTTGTGAGAAAACACGCCATCAAACAAGCGGAAGATATGGGAATTAATTTACGTCAAGCAGCCACTCGGGTGTTTTCTAATGCTTCTGGTTCCTATTCTTCTAATATTAATTTAGCGGTGGAAAATAGTAGTTGGGATAGTGAAGCTGAATTGCAAGAGATGTACTTGAAACGTAAATCCTTTGCATTTACAGAAGATAATCCAGGAATGATGGAAAATTCTCGGGAAATCTTTGAAAGTACTTTGAAGACAGCAGAAGTCACCTTCCAAAATTTAGATTCCTCCGAAATTAGTTTAACCGACGTTTCTCATTATTACGATTCCGATCCTACAAAGGTAGTTGCTGGTTTACGGGAAGATGGTAAAAAGCCGGTAGCGTACATGGCTGATACCACCACAGCAAACGCTCAAGTTAGAACTTTATCAGAAACCGTGCGTTTGGATTCTCGTACTAAATTGTTGAATCCTAAATGGTATGAAGGAATGTTGTCTCACGGTTATGAAGGTGTGAGGGAATTATCGAAACGGTTGGTAAATACAGTTGGTTGGAGTGCGACAGCGGATGCTGTAGATAATTGGGTTTATGAAGACACCAACGACACCTTTATGAAGGATAAGGAAATGCAGGAAAGGTTGCTTAATTTGAACCCGCATTCCTTTAGAAAGATGGTTACTACCTTGTTGGAAGCTAATGGTAGGGGTTATTGGGATACAGATGAAACTAATCTTGATAGATTGCGGGAATTGTATCAACAGGTTGAAGATAAGATTGAAGGGATTGAGTAAGTAAATTTTCGGATTTTAATTGTAGTTTTTGAAGCCCGTACATTGTGCGGGTTTTTTTATTGTTTCTTGTAGGGTGCTGTGACGGCTAAAATCATCTATCGAACACAATCAAATAATTATCATAATGCCGTCACGCACCGAATGGTTGATAATGATGGGTGATGGTAAATTTAAAATATTGCATTGTGTATGATGATAATGGTGCGTGACGGTATGTTTAAATTGATTTGTTATCTTGATAAATTATCGCACAGTACAGCACCCTACAATATTGCATCATTTTCAAGTGTCAATTTAACATTTTCTAAAACAGATAAGTTCTTTTTTATAAGAGTGACTGTTATTTTCTGTTGTTCTAATTGATTTTCTATTAAACTTACACATTTTTGTTGAACAATTTTTGAACAAATACCATTCAAAGCTTGATTATCATCATTGTTTTGCAAAGCTATCTGAACTTGATTATAGTACTCTTGCGCTTTTTTCTGCGATTGTTCATATTGTTCTTGTATATTATTTTGACTGACAATAGCTGATTGTAAAGTTTCTTTTGTTTCGTCGATAGCTTGATTTATAATCTTGTCTAAGTCTTCGTAATTTTTAGACTGGTACTGACTTTGGCTAATAAATTCATCTTTTAGTGTTGTTAATTCATCATTAGTGCTTTCTAAACAGATTAATTCGCTTTCTTTGAAAGTATTGTATGACTGTAAAACTTTTTCCGCATTGGTTTGACTTTCTAACAATAGATTTTCTATATGACATATTTTTGTTAAAGAATAAGTATTAAATTTTTCTTCAGAAAGTTTTTTTTCATAATAACTAAGCTTTGTTTTAATATTATCTAATTGAGTTTGTTCTTCTTCTACAAGATTCCTGAGTCTATCAGCTATTGCTTGGTAACGTTCTTTTTGAAATTGAGCTTGTCTAGTCAATGTTTTATCACTTTTTTGTAAAGCTAATTTATATTGAACTATCCATTTGTCTGCTTCAGTTTGAGCTTTTTCAAATTCTCGTAGAGCAATTTTTTGAGCAGCGTTAGCACTAATCGCAGCTTTACGTAATTTTTCTAATGTATCCTGTTGTAAATTTATTTGTTCGTATTCCATGATTTCCCCAAAGTAAGTTTAATCAAAGTCTAAACTGGCGAAAATTGCTACAACCTCGTAGAAAACAATGAAATATTACAATTTATTCTTACAGCTTTCTTGAGAAACTGCTATTAGAGTGATTTTCAGTAAAAAAATAAAATGGCGATCGCACTCCAACATGAAATATAAAATCTCGTAGGGTGCTGTACTGTCAAATAACCTGTCGGAAATAACGAAATGATTTGCGGATGCCGTCACGCACCGAATGGTTGATAATGATGTGTGACGGTAAATTTAAAATATTGCGTTGTGTATGATGATAATGGTGCGTGACGGTATGTCCAAATTCATTTGTTATCTTGATAAATTATCGCACAGTACAGCACCCTACAAGTTTTCACACACTATCATTATTCATCGGTTATCTTTGATGAATAATAATATAACTTTTGATCAAAAATGCCTGAATATCGAAGATTTAGGATTACAGGTGGTACATACTTTTTTACCCTGGTTACCTACAATCGTCATCCTTGGTTGTGTAGTGAAATTGCTCGCTCTACTTTGAGAAAAGCGATTGAGTGGGTACGTCTTAAATATCCTTTTGAAATAGATGCTTTTGTTCTTTTACCGGAACATTTACATTGTATTTGGACTTTACCAGATGGTGATGATAATTATTCAATTCGTTGGAAATGGATAAAAACTTTTGTGACGAAACGTTGTGAAGATAAACTTGGTTTAAAATATCCGATTAGCGAGTCAGGAAAAAAGCGTCAAGAAAGCAATTTATGGCAAAGACGATTTTGGGAACATTTGATTCGCGATCAAGAAGATTTTCAAGCACATTGCAATTATATTCATTACAATCCCGTTAAACATGGTTTGTGTAATTCACCATTAGATTGGAAATTTTCTAGTTTTCATAGATTTGTGAAATCAGGAATTTATTCGGAAGATTGGGGAGTCAATGAGGTTCCTAAAATATCAAAGCTGATTGCGGATGAAGAATTTGAGTAAATTTTGTAGGGTGCTGTACTGTGCGATAAATTATCAACGATCACTAAATAATATACGGATGCCGTCACGCACCAAATTTTTGAGAATGATAGGTGATGTTAAATTTCAAATATTGCGTTGTGTATGATAACAATGGTGCGTGACGGTATGTTGAAATTCTTTCATTACCCTTAGTAAATTTTCGTAACCGTCACAGCACCCTACAACGTAATATTACAGTGGTTTTCAGCGAAAAATAAAATAGCGATACGCGAAGCCATGGGTGAGCGGCCGATCGCCACATATGATATCGTTGAATGATATCATATCTAATTAAGTTAGGAGTATTCCTAATGGATCTGAACAACAAGCAATACAAAACGTTAGAGTTGATTTTTACAGATCCAATACCTGCAAATATACTTTGGAACGATATTGAAAGTTTATTTGTAGCCCTGGGTGCTAATGTTAGTCAGGGAAAAGGTTCGCGGGTAAGGGTTAAATTGAATGAAGTAAAAGCTGTTTTTCACGAACCACATCCTGAAAAAGAAACTGATAAAGGAGCAGTTAAATCTGTTAGAGAATTTTTAATCAAAGCTGGAATTGAATTATGATGAATTACAAAGGTTATTCAGCAATTATCGAAGTAGATACTGAAGCAGAAATATTATTTGGTAGAGTTATTGATATTAATGATGTAATTACTTTTAAAGGAAAAACTGTTGAAGAAGCACGTCAGGAATTTCATAATTCCGTTGATGATTATCTTGCTTACTGTGAAGATTTAGGTGAAGAACCCGATAAACCTTTTTCTGGTAAACTTCCTTTTCGTACAACTCCAGAAAATCACCGCAAAATTTTTATTGCAGCGAAAAAATCCGGTAAAAGTATTAATGCTTGGATGGATGAAGTGTTAGCTAATGCTGCTGAAAATTTGATTAATGCTTAGAATTTTTAAGTTTTGTAATGTACCGAATGGTGATCAGAATTCTTCAATTCATCTTGATTAATAATGATAATGGTGCCGTACTGTACGACAAATTATTTCGTTACCCTTGATAAAATATCGTAGCCGTGACACACCCTACAATAAATCCTATTTGTTTAACATCATGCAAGCTTTAACAGTAGATTTTAATTCAATAATTGATTTAACAGACGAGCAATTCTTCGAGCTATGTCAAGCAAATCAAAATTTACGATTTGAACGCAATTCAACAGGGGAAATCATAATTATGCCACCAGTGGGAGGAGAAAGCAGCAATCGTAATGCAGGATTAACTGCTCAATTATGGATATGGAATCAAAAATCCAAACTAGGAATTGTCTTTGATTCCTCTGGTGGTTTTAAACTTCCTAATGGTGCTAACCGCTCTCCTGATGCCTCTTGGGTAAAATTATCACGATGGAATGAATTATCATCTGAACAAAAAACGAAATTTTTACCCCTTGCTCCCGATTTTGTCATCGAATTACTTTCACCAAGCGATAGTTTGAAAACAACTCAGAAAAAGATGGAAGAATATATCAATAATGGGGTGCGTTTGGGTTGGTTGATTAATCGTAAAAATCGACAAGTTGAGATTTATCGTATTGGCAAGGAAGTTGAAATTTTAGATAATCCCGATAGTTTGTCTGGTGAGGATGTTTTACCCGGTTTTGTGTTGGATTTAGAAATGATTTGGTAATTTGATTGATAATTTAATTTTTCAACATTTCCGAAATCCCCCACAACCCTATGGTAGTAGTAATCAGATGGTCATGGTAATCTATAAATAACTTTTTGAATAACTTTATAAAACCCTCAAAACCCAGCCTTACGGTTGGGTTTTTGATTTTGAGGTTAAGGGGGAGAAGCGGAGACACTGCGAAACGGTGAAACACTACCAAACCCTCAACCCCAAAATTACCAAATCACGTTCTACACCATCAATATCCGCAATTTGAGGCATATAACCCCAATTTTCAAAACCAAATTTTTCAAACAATTTCAAACTAGCTTGATTATGAGCAAAAATAAAACCAATTAACGTTTTTAAACCCAAATTAGGACTTTGACGAATCGCTTCCATTAACATTCGCTTTCCCAAACCCCGCCGATGATATTCTGATGCTATATAAATACTTACTTCAGCAGTTGCATGATAAGCTGGCCTTCCGTAAAATGGTTGGAAACTTAACCATCCAACAACTACACCCTCCATTTCTATTACCCAAATAGGATGCTTCAATGGCGATCGCTTTTTAAACCAATTTACACGACTTGCTACAGATACTGGTTCTAAATCTGCTGTTGCCATACGCCCCCCAATGGAAGCATTATATATCGTCACAATTCTAGGTAAATCTTTTTCAGTCCCATTACGGATAATCATTTGTAGTTTATCAATGACAATATTAAGAATTGATACAAAAATTTAGCGATGCAGACATCTACAAAATAATTCCAAGTAATTCTAACATTTGAACGCCATCGTACATTTGCTACTTGCGGCGGCAATTTCACTCGCCGACTCATAATGAAAAATTAGCTCTCTAATGGTGCGTTACGGCATCTTAATTAGTAATCTCAATACATCTAAAATGCCGTAACAAACGCTACAGTTTCCCATGCCCTTCGTTGATAACTACAGCAGATTACAGGTAAATTTACTACTTTTCCAGAAATTTCAGACTATAGACGTAAAATCTTAAAATGTCCCAAAAGTCAATAATTTTTTACTAAAATATATATATGTATCCTGAGATCCTATATTTTTATTCCCAGATTAAGGACAATTGATTTAACTTTTAAGGTCTATCTAGATGCTTTAAATACATATAAATAGTAAGGCGAGGACGTAAAAAAAACGTTTCAGCTAATTTGTTTGGTGCATCATACTTTTCTTTTTCCAGCAGTATAAAGCTGTTTCGGTAAAACAGTATTTTTCAAATAAAACCCTCTATCTCTAAATGATTGAGGGGTAAATTTTGCTATGCCAATATTAGGTAATATCCTATGCAAGATAATATTACAACAACAGAATCGATTGAGAATAAAAAGAGTAAGAAAGCAGCAGAAATGGCTCTTTTTATCAGTAGACTCAGAAGTGGTATTTGGCTGTTTGGTATTCCATCTTGGCTGTTTGGCATTAGCGACAGAAGTTTTGCTGCATTTGCCGATGGTTATCTGTCTACAATTGAAGTCATACAGTTATTTACAGCTTCTTTATTCTTTGCAAGCTGGTTGTTTTTGAGACCAGAAAATTCATCAGATAATCATGATATCGTAACATTACAAGCAAACTGGTGTACTTTTCTGACTTCAAAGTCTGAGTTAAAGCAGAGATACATGATTAGTCAGGAATATATATTACCTTTCCCTTACATCTGTCAAATTTATCATTTATTAAATTTAAAGCATTTAGAAAGTATTCATCACTTTAGTTTGAATAACCTCAAAGTTATTGGTGTGAGTGATTTTCAGCTTACAGAAAATGGCGGAGTAATTAAATTTCAAACGATGTTAGATTCGCCATTTAATCCTCTAAGAATTTGGAGAAAACCGATTGTAGAGGTAGATTTAATTTTACATAATCCTTACACTATAGAATTAAGTATTCCAGTTTACAATCTCAAAAGAATAACTGTGATATTTTATGCGGTTCCGTTGAATGAAAACGAACATTATTTCTTTATTGATATTTACAGCGATTTAGAATGGTTTAAGCCATTTTTGCAATTATTACTACATTTCGCTTCTTGCTTGACTTTATTTGAAGATTTACCTTACCTACGTAGTCTTGCCCAAAAAAATCGAGATAGTTTACTTAAATTAAGTAGAGTTTCCAACTGTCAAAGTATGTCGCTTTACAGAAGATTTATTGAACTGTATGGAAGTAGTTTGAATAATTATCCTATGCTTGGTTAAAAAGAATTAACAATAAAGAATTAAGAGTTGGGCATGGGGTATTGGGAATTGGGCATGGGGCATGGGGCATGGTTAAGAGTTAGGAGTAACAGCATATTTTTTCAAAGTGAAGGGTGCCCGTGACGTACATCATCAACGGGCAGTAGCTCCGTACCACAAGAGTTTAATAATTAATGGTTGTACCTGATGTACAAGCATTGTGCTGTAAGTTAGTTAGCAAGAAAAATTGAGCTGTTCGACAAGGTAATAGACTGTTACCAATGTTGACGTTTCTTAATATAGTGATATTTTTCTTCACCAACTTACTTAGGAGTGGAAAGTTGAAAATTAAGAAATAAGAATTAACACATATCGCAGTTATTTACGGGCGAATTTATCCATGCCCAATGCCCAATGCCCAATTCCCAATGCCCTATGCCCAATGCCCAACAGTAATCAACTCGTCGCTCTAGCTAACAAGGGAGCAGCAGCAAGCAGGGTTTTAGTATAAGAATGTTGAGCATTAGTAAAAATTTCATGTGTAGTATTAATTTCGACGATTTTACCACTGTTCATTACCGCAATTCTGTCACATAGAAATCTGGCTAACCATAAATCGTGGGTAATAAATAAATAGGTTAACTCAAATTCTGCTTTTAATTCCAACATCAAATCCAAAACTTGCGATTGTACGCTAGCATCTAACATACTTACCGGCTCATCGCAAATGACTAATTTGGGACGGGTTATTAAAGCACGGGCGATGGCAACTCTTTGTTGTTGCCCTCCGGATAAGTCGGAAGGATAGCGTTGATAATACATTTCTGATGGGTTTAAGCCGACTCTATCAAGCATCCACAATACTTGTTCTTTTGCAGCTGCTTTATCGGCTATATTATGAATTATTAAGGGATCTGCGATATTTTGTCCTACTGTCATTGTCGGATTTAAACAAGCATGGGGATCTTGAAATATCATTTGCATTTGTCGCCTTTGGGAACGTACTTGTTGACGCGACAAACTGGTTAATTCTTTTCCGAGAAATTGAACTTTACCGTCGGTGGGAGGAATTAATTGTAATATTGTCCGGGTAAAGGTGCTTTTTCCACAGCCAGATTCGCCAACTAATCCCAGAATTTCTCCCGGATATAGTTCTAAGTCGATCCCGTCTACTGCTTTAATGGTTTCTCCTTGTCCTTTAAATATTCTTTCGATAAAATTGGGTTCAATTGTATAGTACTGCTTTAATTTTTTGATGCTAAGCAACGGTGTGACATTGGATGAGTTTTCCTTGAGACTGGTTGATGATTCCTCGTTTATATCTGCTTGCTCATCTGTAGAAAATGTTTGTATGTGCAATGCTGCTTGTAAAAGCGATCGCGTATATTCGTGCTGGGGATTTTGGAATACTTCCCTTGATGAACCCGTTTCTACCATCTTTCCTTGATACATCACCCCAATGCGATCGCAATATTCGGCAACCATTGCTAAGTCGTGAGATATCAACAATAATCCCATGTTTTCTTCAGCACACAATCGCGTTAATTCTTGTAAAATCTGTGCGGAAACGGTGACATCTAAACTGGTGGTGGGTTCATCAGCAACAATTAATTTGGGATTTAATAATAATGCTAAAGCAATTGCGACTCGCTGACGCATTCCACCGCTAAATTCATGGGGATACTGATTCCATCTTTCGGGAGCAATATTTACCTTAGAAAGAATTGCGATCGCTTTTTCTTTTGCTTGTAAATTAGATAATTGAGGTGAATGTGCTTTGAGAGTTTCCAGACAGTGATTGCCAATAGTCATTAACGGATCTAAGCGTGTCATCGGATCTTGAAAGATTAATGCTACTGCTTCCCCCCGAAATTTACGCAATTGTTCGGAGGTCATATCAAATACAGATGTTCCTTGAAATATTACCTGTCCTTCAATGCGTGTAGACTGGGGTAATAAACGCATTGCTGCACGTCCCAAAGTGGATTTACCACAACCAGATTCTCCAACTAATCCCATCCTCTCTCCCGGTTGCAGGATCAAAGAAACATCATCAATGGCCCATTTTTCTTCTTCCGTAGTCGTTGTGCTATAACCCACCCGCAAATGCTCAATTGATAATAAGACATTACTCATAATTACTTATTAATCCCATTAACTATAAATTATTAGTTGTCCTCCCTCTTATTTTTTATACTTTACCAGATTCATTTTATAAAGCTTGTTACTTTCAATGTATAAATTTCCTCAATGAGAAATTCGTATTATTAATTACACTTTTTCAATATTCAAAGGAAGAACGAACAAGGTTGAGCGCGGGTTTAAAAACGTTGGTTCCTCCCATGCTTCCCATGAATGAAATAAGAACTACCCACAACGGGCATTTTTTAATTATATTTATGTTTTTTGCTTCTTCGTAAAAACATCGTACCCGTTTAAATAGAATCCTTAATAATTTTGGTAAAAAAATACCTTTTAACTACTCCTTGGGATGCATTGGAGAATGGGGAGAAAATATTATTTGCCAAAATATTCGGGAAAAATGTTAATATCAACTTGAAAGCTTAATACCACTCTACGAGTACAAGTGGTGAAATCATATAAAGGTTAATGCCGAAAATTTATAATGGTTTTCTTTTTAAAAAGTAAAATGTATGTGTAAGATCATACTCATAATCATTGATTTAATTGATTAATATTTACTTTTTAAGTTTTCAATCGTCCGAAGCAGCTTACATTTTGAGAATGGCATCGCAGTATCCAATTAGGGTTGTTAACCGTTCGGTTAGGGCATTTACTCTGCCTTTAGCAGTGGAAGCTTGTCGCGCTCCTTGAAAAAACATGGCATCTATTTGCAATAATCGTAACTGTTTACTCATTTCAGTTTGATAAGATTGCTCTGTAGGATACTGAGTAGTCAAAGGTACAATATCTTGCTGAAAAAAGTTTTGCAAAGATGTTATCTGCTGGCGTATTAGGTCAGCATTAGTTAGATTAGAAGAGATATCATCGTGTAATTGCCGCAACTGAGTTCTAAATGCGTGATATTTTTGCTTATTGACAGACATAAATAATGTTTATTGAGATAGTATTAATGTCAAGAATTTTATCTCATAGAATAATCTAATCTTTAAAATTTTTTCGTATTTGCCGCCTCAAGTAAAGCATTGGGGCTGGATTTGTCGTTATTTATTTTACCAAAATATGATGGGGAACACTGATTCGACAATGGGAAAAACATTGATATTTGAAAAAAATCCTTTTAAATTAGCAAACTTGTCCTTAGGAAGGAAAGCATCTACCAGACAGCAATATCGTTTGCGTCGTCCATCTCACTTACGTAGTTTAACTCTTTGCTTAAATATGAACACTACAATTATAGATTCTAAGATTGATATTCCTCTTCCCCAATGGTTGGAAGATTGTTTGCACCATCGGGTAAAAAAACCGGAAAATGATGCCGATTATGGGGATAAAGATTTAATTAGTCGTGCATTTAAATTTGCTTACAACCTGCATAAAGGACAGATGCGTAAATCTGGGGAACCATACATATGTCATCCGGTTGCTGTTGCCGACTTGCTACGGGATTTAGGAGGTAGCTCTGTCATGATAGCAGCTGGATTTTTACATGATGTAGTAGAGGATACAGAAGTTACAATTGAACAAATAGAAGAATTGTTTGGAGAAGAGGTAAGACGTTTAGTTGAAGGGGTTACCAAACTTTCTAAAATTAATTTTAAGAGTAAAACAGAAAGTCAAGCAGAAAACTTTCGGCGAATGTTTTTAGCGATGGCGCAAGATATTCGCGTAATAGTTGTAAAATTGGCAGACAGGTTGCATAATATGCGGACTTTAGATGTTATGCCAGAACATAAACGTCGCACTAAAGCTTTAGAAACTCGGGAGATTTTTGCTCCCTTAGCCAATCGTCTAGGTATTTGGCACGTAAAATGGGAATTGGAAGATTTGGCGTTTAAGTATTTGGAAACCGATGCTTATCGTGAAATACAGCAGTTAGTAGCGGACAAACGAACGGCGAGAGAAGAGAGATTAACTAAAGTTGCCGAAACTTTACGTTATCGTTTAAAACAAGCAGGAATTGAATGTCTAGATTTATCAGGTCGTCCCAAGCATCTTTATAGTATTTACCAGAAGATGCAGCGTCAAAATAAAGAATTTCATGAAATTTACGATTTAGCAGCGCTGCGAATCATTGTCAGAACTAACGAAGAATGCTATCGTGCCTTGGCATTGGTTCATGATTCTTTTCGTCCTATTCCGGGTAGATTTAAAGATTACATTGGACTACCGAAGCCTAATCGTTACCAATCGTTGCATACTGGAGTAATAGGTCCATGGGGTCGTCCTTTAGAGGTACAAATTCGCACTTTAGAAATGCACCATGTTGCGGAGTATGGTATAGCCGCTCATTGGAAGTATAAGGAACATGGTGGTTCTAATTATACTCAAATGAATGCATCAGATGAGAAATTTACTTGGTTACGACAATTACTTGAATGGCAGAATGACCTAAAGGACGCTCAAGAATATTTAGAAAGTATTAAGGACAACTTGTTTGAAGATGACGTTTATGTATTTACACCTAAAGGAGATGTAGTGGCATTAAGTCCGAGTTCTACCACAGTGGATTTCGCCTATCGTATTCATACTGAGGTAGGTAATCATTGTGCAGGAGCAAAAATTAACGGACGAATGGTACCGCTTTCTACAAGGTTAGACAATGGGGATATTGTTGAAATTATTACCCAGAAAAACAGTCATCCGAGTTTAGATTGGTTGAATTTTGCAGCGACATCAGCAGCGAAAAACCGGATTAAGCAGTGGTATAAACGTTCCCGTAGAGAAGAAAATATTGCCCGGGGTAGAGAGTTATTAGAAAAAGAGTTGGGTAAATCTGGTTTTGAAAATTTACTCAAATCGGAGCCAATGCAAATGGTTGCAGATAAATGTAATTATGTTTTGGTTGAAGATTTGCTTGCTGCTTTAGGCTATGGGGAAATAACGTTGAATTTAGTGTTAAATAGATGGCGAGAAATAGTCAAGGAACAAGAGCCTGTAGCTACAGATTTGAATGAAATTCTTTCTAATTTACCAACATCAACATCAAAAGTATTAAGGGAGGGAAATAGTAGCAACACTCGCCACAGTGATTCACCAATTGTTGGTGTGGAAGGGTTGATGTATTATGTGGCTGGTTGTTGTAATCCGATTCCGGGGGAACCCATTATTGGTGTAGTTACGCGGGGTAGAGGAATAAGCATTCATCGTCAAGGATGTCATAATCTCAAACATACCGGTTGTGAGCGTTTAGTACCTGTTAGTTGGAATAATTCTGAAGAAAGCAAGCGTCATCATCAAACTTATAGCGTCAACGTACAGATTGAAGCTTTAGATCGGGTTGGAGTGTTCAAAGATATTTTATCTCGTTTAAGCGACCAAGCAATCAATGTATCTCATGCTAATGTCAAAACCGCCATTAATCAACCAGCGTTAATAGATTTGGGAATAGAAGTATCTGATAAAAAGCAATTAGAACAAGTTTTTAATCAAATTAAAAAAATGAGCGATATTCTTAATATCCGTCGTCAAGGGCAAGTTGAGGATTAATTTCTTTTTTTTTAAAGGGAAAATTAAACGATTTTAGATTAAAAATAAATCTTTTGTCCTCAAGACGGTTTTAATATAAGCAACCGTCTTATAAATGGTGACATAGCTACAGTTATAGTGTAATATCATGTCCGGTTAAACAGTT
>DESS01000197.1:13276-33967 GCA_002361335.1 Richelia sp. UBA3308 | reverse complement strand
AGTAATGAGTAATGAGTAATAAGTAATAAGTATTCATGAGTAGTAGATAATAACCGCCATTTTTTTCATAGGGTTATATAATAAGTAATTACCCAAACTTGATATAACTATTGTTTAAATTCTTAAGAAAAACATTAAATCTATAACAGAATGATTAAGCTGAGGATAATCTAAAATTAAAAATTTAAAATCCCCTCATTGATTGACTATTGGTAATAAGTGTATAAAATAGACGATAAATATACTCTGTTTACTAGGATAAGTAAGTCAGCAGAAATAAACCCAACTATATTACAGCTTGGGTTAACTTGCTCCAAAGCCTTGTTCCTGCTCACTACTCACTATTCACTATTCACTTGCCCTAATTATTATTTTCAACGCCAACCTACTTAATTTATGAGTTTTTATCACTTATTAAGGAAAAGTATTGTCAGTATTATTTTAGCTACAGTTTGTTTTTCATGTAATCCTAGAGTTAATAGACAAAGGGGACAGTCGCAAGTTAATGCACAGCAAAATTTACAACCGAGTCTTGTTTATGGTGATTTAATTGTCAAAAAAGAAACGGATTATTTAATGGTTCCAGTTAGTATATTTCCTGATATTAATCAAGGAGAACAAGGTTGGCTAAATAAAAGTTCCCGTATTTATGAAAATAGGAAAAATATATATAATATAATCTTTTATTCTAAAAAAGATGCTTCTACAAATGTTTTGTTAGATAAAAAAGCAATTATTAAATCATTTGATTTAATTGAGAAAAAAGCTATAGGTAAACCAATTAAAAGATTTTGGCTGTATAGAATTATCGAAAATGATACTAATATAGATGGTACCTTAAATTATCAAGATGCCACAATCGGATATCTTTCTGATTTATCAGGGAGAAATTTAGTGCAAATTACTCCTGATAATACTCAATTAAATAGTTGGAAGATTGTACAAAGTACTGGCGCTATATTTCTGGAAATTACTAGAGATACAGATAATGACAAAAAGTTTGATCGAAAAAGTTATATCCGAGTCAATTTAGATAATCCCACTATCGGTAAAGAAATTATTAGTAATCAATTAGAAGACAAAATTAAGTCATAT
This sequence comes from Richelia sp. UBA3308, assembly GCA_002361335.1. GTDB lineage: Bacteria > Cyanobacteriota > Cyanobacteriia > Cyanobacteriales > Nostocaceae > Rivularia. Next base: position 32,872 of record DESS01000197.1, on the reverse strand, counting down.
ATTGTTAAATAAGTTGTTTTATCAGTTATCCATTATCAATTATATCAAGTCCGGCTAATTACTTACTATATAACATGCATAATCATTACTTCTTACTTCTTACTTCTTACTTCTTACTTTACCCCCACAGATATGATAACTGTTTAACCGGACATGATATTATTCGCAAATCCATCACCTTTTTACGGATATTTTATTATTGGGATGCTCTTTAAGGAGTCGCCTTCGGCTATCGCGAAGTGTTAAGATACCAGCACCAGTAATAAATACACCACCAATAAGTGAGTTTACATCCAATAATTCATTCCAAAACAACCAACCAATTAAAGCACCAAATATAACTGAGGAATAAGAAAAAATTCCCACTTGAGAAGCTGGTGCTGATGCATAACCCCGAGTTGTTAATAATTGAACCACAGTACTAGCAATACCTACTCCTATTAACAATAGCCATTCCTTAATAGTAGGAGTTTTCCAAGCCCAAGTTAAGGGTATAACCGATATTAAACAAGCAATTATTGCAAAATATAAAACTGTACGTACAGCAGGTTCCGTTGCCGATAATTTACGTATTGTTACCATCGCAATTGATGCAAATGTAGTGCCAATTAAACCAATTAACATCACCCAATTGAAATCACTACCCGGTTTTAAAATTAAAAATACACCACAAAAACCAATTGCGATCGCTAAACGAGCTAGCAGTGAAATTCTCTCTTTCAACCAAGTAAAAGCAATTATAGGAATAAATATTGGTATCGTCGCTTTGACTAACATTGCATTCCCTAATTCAATGTTGGCGAAAACGAAGAAGAAACTATACATAGCGGCAATACCGCAGAATCCCCGCACTAAATGCAAGTGAAGTTTTTCAGTCTGTATTATTGCCCTACCTTGATGAAGAAATACCGGCGTTAAACTCAATAAACCAAACAAGTTTCTAAAGAAAACAATCATTTCGTTTGGTAAACCATCTGATGCTAATCTAATGATTACTCCATTCATCGTTAATACCAATTCGGCAGCAATAAGAAATATTGCTCCACGAATAATACTTTGTTTATAATCCATGAAAAAATTTTGGATTGAGAGTTAATAATTAAAAGTTCGGAGTGAGTAGTGAATAGTTCTTACTTTTTACTTGTTACTTGTTACTTGTTACTTGTTACTTATTAGATTTCCCCCCCTCTCCTTGTCTCCTCTTTACTCAGCGATAGAAAAAACCCAATCTCTCAATAAGGGATTTAACTGCAAAGGCACTTCATCATGTGGACAATGTCCTGCTCGTAAATAGTATTCTGTTAATTGGGGATAATATTGACGATACTTCACAGAACGTTCTTTTGCATTCATCCATGGATCTGCTTCTCCCCATAACAATAACAAGGGACAAGTTAACTTTTGTAAAAGTACGTCTACTTTTTCTCCTTGGGGAGTACTAAACACTGAGCAAAATACATCAAAAGCACCCTTATCATCGGAAGGGCGACGAATTTCTTCTATTAATTGCTCTGTAATTGCACTTTTATCTAAATACACTTTTTCTAAAGTTCGACGAATTATCCAAGGTTGACGAATATATTGAAATAATAAAAACTGAGCAAATGGTTGTTTAAAAATTGATTTGACAAAATTCCCTATTAATGTTTTTAATTTCTCGTTTAAAGGTGGTTCAATTTCCGATTGCAATGCTTCCGGTTCTACTGTAGGCTCTTCTTTAGTAAAGGGACCTGCACTATTAAGCAATACTAATCCCGCTACGGATTCGTGACATTGCCCTGCTACACACAAACTTGCATAGCCTCCGAGGGAATTTCCTGCTAATACAGCTTTTTCTCCAATTATTTCTGTGATAAAATCCTGTAATTGGTCGCGCCATAAATCGCCACCGTACTGTAATTTGGGTTTTGCTGAACGTCCAAATCCTAATAGATCGATCGCATATACTTCAAAATTATCGCGAAGTTCGGCAATGTTTTTCCGCCAGTGGTCTGTTGATGCTCCAAAACCATGTACTAATAGTAAGGGTGGACGTTGTAAATGTTTTTCTCCGGCTTTGACGTAGTAAATCTTATGTCCCCGCCATTGCCAATATTTTCCCGGTATGGGAGTTGTGGTAGCTGCTGTCGATACTTGCATTTTTAAGTTTTGTTAAGCTTGTTTTAATTATTGTAGAGCTTTTGAGTGATTATTTTTCTTCTTCTTTAGAATTGCGATCGCTGTGCGGTAGTCAAAAATATCATTTTGAATTTTTTTATATGGTTACTTTATTTACCCACCGACTGCACTAGTTTAATGCTTTGTTTTTTACCAATCTTCTACAACATTTTTGTTGTAATTTTCACAATCGCTATTGATATAACATCCAGTTTTTCTCAATAAAATTACTATTTTTCTTTTTTCTCTGTATTTTTCAATACTCTATACAATCTATTTGATTTTTACTGTTTTTTTATCCGTAATAATGAAAAAATTTTTACTCAGTAATCAAAAAAAAAATTTTTTCTGAGGTACATTTTTTTGATATGATTATTTTTGGAATGGTTTTTTAAATAATGGGAATCTGTGTCGTTTTAAAAATTTCAGCAATATTCCCATTATAAGAAAATCTTTATCTCTACTTCTTATTATCCCACGAACCGTGGATTTTTTTTCGCGCGGAGGCTAAATTTTCAAAAAATTTTTATCAGATAAACATTCCGCCACTGTGGAATTTGTAGTTCTGTATTTTTAGGATTGGTAAAAAACTCTATAGCGATCGCTATGGGCAAGTCATTTCAGTTATCAGTTATCAGTTACCCCATCGATAAATCGAGGGGCCTTAATTTGGGAAAAATTTTTTATTCCACGGATAAATCCGGGGGCTTGTATCCGATTTTTTTGGTCAAAACTATCAAGTCAGAAGGTAATAGGCATTGTAATATAAACTTTTGAATTTTTTTATATGGTTACTTTATTTACCCACCGACTGCACTAGTTTAATGCTTTGTTTTTTACCAATCTTCTACAACTTTTTTGTTGTAATTTTCACAATCGCTATTGATATAACATCCAGTTTTTCTCAATAAAATTACTATTTTTCTTTTTTCTCTGTATTTTTCAATACTCTATACAATCTATTTGATTTTTACTGTTTTTTTATCCGTAATAATGAAAAAATTTTTACTCAGTAATCAAAAAAAAAATTTTTTCTGAGGTACATTTTTTTGATATGATTATTTTTGGAATGGTTTTTTAAATAATGGGAATTTGTGTCGTTAAAAAAATTTCAGCAATATTCCCATTATAATAAAATCTTTCTCTCTAATTCTCATTATCCCACAACCTGTGGATTTTTTTCCCGCGGGGGCTGAATTAAGAAAAATTTTTTACAAATCGTTAAACAAGGCTTGTACTAAAGCATCCAAACCAGCTTTAGTAGTGAAATAGGTAAGATGATCGCAAGCAATTGGTGATAAAATTATTGGCTGAGGATTTCGGTCTAAACTAACACTTTTAATGCTTTCTACACTGAGTGCGATATCATTTGGTTGCTTGAAAAACACCTGATTTACAACAGTATCTACAGCAGAGCGAAATAATTTCCGCATCAGTCGCTGTATTTTACTGGTGTTTCCAGATTCAACTAATGCTTTGTCATTGATGTTGCGATCGCCAGCAATTATTGTATACTTAACGTTAGGATCGGTATTGTTGGCGATCGTTTGCATAAAATCGCTTTGGATTGTCATTTGGTCAAAAGCGTTATCGTTAGCTTCCAAAAATGCCAACAATGCGGCAATAATATTCGCAGGCCAAGCAACGGTAGAAAGTTGATTTAATCCGATACCAAGAGCAATAAAAGCCCAATCTTGAATTTTAGCCCAGGGAGAGCCAGCGTTAGGTGTACCCAACATGACTAAATGTTGAACAATTTGATTTCCACCTTCTTGCTCAATAAAGGTACGAGAAACTAAACCACCCATTGAATGAGCAACAATATGTAATTGTTTTCCATGATTTGCACTTATTCCAACTGACTCTAATCTTTGTTTGAGTAGTTTGGCGTTTTCTTGAATTGTGGTGTTGATATTTTCGTAATCAAAAGCCAAAACTAAATCATATTTATCCTTTAGTTTTTTTTCTTCTCCATCTTCTACAAACTTTGCCGATTGAATGCTAGGAAGTAAACTTTGGGTATCGCCAATAATACCATGAATGTAAAGTAAAATCTTATTGGCTGAGGCAACTTGGTTTTGAATTTCCTTGGCATTAACATTATATGTAACTCTTCCCCTTTCAGAAACATTGGCAATTCTTAAAAGTGGATAGGGATAATTACTACCTAATTCTTTACCGGCGCTTTCGTGAAAAAGTTTTTGGAAAAGTATCTTTATTGAACCTTGTAAACTGCGACTATTAACAGTTGGCTCTGGTAAACGCTCGATGGTAATTTCTGTCTTACCATTTACCATCTTAGCTTTACCTAAAGGTAAGAAAAACTCTCCATCATAAGCAACGGGTAAGATATATTCATTTGGTGATAATTCCTGAGCAACCGATAATTTGATTGGATTTTCTGGGGTTACATTTTGATCATTTTCGACATCAACAATTTCAATCAGGCTCAAATTACCATTAGCACCGCGAGTGTTATCAAAATTGTATGGTTCAGATAATATTTTACCACCTCGTTCAACAGCAGTTTGTTCTTGTAATAAAATTGGTGGAATTATATTACTGTTAACATCGCGACTAATTGGAGGTAAAGGATTGATGCTAAATTTACCTTTGAAACTTGGATGTGGTTGTAGTTTTACACCAGTCATTAAATCGGTAGACTCAGATTGTTTTATTTCTACTCCCGTGGGTGGTTTTACTAAATGAATTTTAACTTCTTGAGTCATCCAGTTATCAATAAATTCGTCTTCATCTGGCCAAGTTTGACGAGTATAAACTTTGTCCATCAAACGGTTGAAAGTACCAGATAAACCGGTGGAACGATTTCTTGGAGGAGGATTATCTAATCCTGGTTGACGGAGTAAGCTCGCATCGAATTCTCTAGTACTAACAATTAACTTGAAAACCGTATCGTATTCAGTAATTCCTTTCTTTAAATAGTCATCTATAATTCCTACTCTTAATTTTTTCCCATGAATGCTTTCAGGATGGGTAGATTTTTTTGATAAAAATATACTGCTCCTTTCTTCAAAAAACCTAGGAACGTCTATTTCAAAATTTCCTGCTAATTCTATTACTTGAAAATACAAGTCTTTTTCGGTATTATTCGTAATTTTAATTTCTACCCTTGGTGGATCGTCAAACTTATTATCTTTTCCAGTATATTCTCCTCGCAAAACTGAAGTCTCTGTTTTTGAAGAACATTGATTATCTCCAGAAGTAACAATAATTTCCATCTCCACATCACCAGGTTTGATTTGACTAGTAGGTGGAGTTTTCAATTCCAGAATATTCTTCCAACGTGCAATATGCTCTAAACGTTTGATAATTGTTTGTGCATGCTTTTTTGTATATTCTTGGTTATTCGGTATTTCTGGAACAGGTGCTACTAATGGCTTTTTATCAGTAGTTTGCTTAATCCAAAATTGACCATCAACAGCTTCTAAATAATAATCAGGATTATCTTCAAAGGATTGCAATTCTCGAACAAATATGGAAGGTTGACCAGAATTAACTTTTGAAAGTTCTGTACGGGCTAATTCTACACCAGTATTATCACCTTGAAAATATACCTTTAATAATGGTAATGGTATCTCAGTTACAACAGCACAATAAGGTTTATCTTCAGATAATTTAGTGCGATCGCCAATAATTTCAGCTACACTAAATTCTGTATCAACTTTAGTCAACTTAGCTTTGCAAATAGCATTATCAATATTCTGCAATTGCTCTGCTGTACTCTCTGTATTAAAAATAGCTAAAACAGTCTTTTCTTCAGAACCCTCAGATATTCGAGGAATACCATGTAAAATACCGCCATTAATTACCCAATTACGATGGTTTTTTTCTTCATAAGTCAAAGTAAAATAATTTCTCGGTTCCGGTGCTGCATCTCCCAAAAAAGTTTTGATTAAATCATCTGATTCTCCTTCTATTTGCGGTGATTGATCGTTAAATTTACCAGTTATTAAAGCATTAATATCTTGAACTAAATTGGCATAGGATAAACTACCATTAGTACGGACTAAAGCTTCAGTTAAATAATAGGAAAAAGCACCACGACTTTGATTATTTTTACCTGTCTCTTTCGCAGTTTGAAAGTCGCGACAAGCTGAAATTAAAACATGTCTAGGTCGCTGATAATCATCGCTTAAACGAACATTTAACCATTCCGGTTGTTTTTCAGTAAAAAGAAATTCTTTTAAATCTCTTGCTTTTCCATCTGGATTTGTTTGACGTTCAAGAACATCTGGATCTCTTGTTGCTGTACCGGAGAAACAAGAATCTAAAACAATTAGAATATGTGGGTTATTTTTTGCTACCTGTTCAATTAAATAGTTTAATTCCTTATCTGCTAAGTTATGACCTTCTGATGTACCACTGTCGTAGCAAACTAAAGCTTCAAGTTTACCATCTCGTTCTAATTTCTTAAAAACTTCTGGTACTGGTTCTTGAGTACCATGACCGGCATAATAAAACAATACAACATCTTTGCTGTCAGCTTGAGTTAAATGTTGCTCAAAGCCATCAATCACCGCTTGACGTGTTGCTAAATCATTCGTTAACTTCCGGGTATTTAATTCCCACGTGTCTCCATTTTCATTTTCACTGGCAATTTCGTTTTTAGTCGCGATCGCAGTTTCTAAATATTTTTCAATTGCTTCAATATCATTCACACAACCCTTCAGTGAAGTCACTCCCCCCTGAGAATGATAATTATCAATACCAACAAGTAAAGCGTAAATTTTGTTAGCCATGTGTCATCTCCTAGCTTAACGGTACTTTGTCGATGCCAAGCATATCAGCCGCTAACATATATATGGGTTTAAGCAAAATACACTTATGCAGTTACGGAAGTCAAAACAAGCCGCAACCCAGGCGAAAAAGTTAAAAGTATAATAGGATACGGTTTTCAAGATATTGAAACGGATGCTTTATTTATGCCGTGGTCTACTAGAAACTTATATCATCGAAACTGCTATAAAATAATTTTGTGGTATTGGGCACACAAGGCCCATACTTATATATTATTGAAAAAAACTTCACTGATAATGAAATATACCTGGCTACACTTAGTGCGTAAAATTACACTCATATCTATTATCAGTGTATTAATATTTTCTATAGCTTCCTGCGGGAATAATCAAACAAAATCTCCACCAATAGAAACTACCGAAACACCTTCTAAAAGTACAGATTCTACTACTAATCAATTACCCACCCAAGTCAAAAGCGCAGTATTATCAGATGCATCAAAACGCCTTACTAAACCCGTAGACGCACTGCGGATAACCCAAGCCGAAAAACAAAATTGGAAAGATGGTTGTTTGGGTTTAGCAGATAAAGGTACACTTTGCACTCAAGCAATAGTTCCTGGTTGGAAAATAGTAGTTAGTGATGGAAAAAACGAATTGGTTTATCGCACTGACGAAAAAGCAAACCAAGTGAAATTGGAAGATTCACAAGCATAAACAGGTAAATCAACCACAATAATTATCATAAAACTCTTGTGGTACGGGCAGAGAAAGCCCGTCCTAGTATACTTTTAAATAACAAGTAACGAGTCACAAGTAACGAGTAACAAGTAACGAGTAACAAGTAACGAGTAATAAGTAATAAGTAATAAGTAACAAGTAATAAGTAACAACTAACCGATGATTACAGGTACAACAAAACTATTGGGAGTAATCGGACATCCGGTAGAACATTCGCTTTCGCCAGTAATGCATAATGCAGCTTTGGGAAAGTTGGGATTAAATTATGTTTATCTTCCTTTTCCGATTGAACCTCAAAATTTACAACAAGCCCTTGATGGTTTTGCAGCGATTGGTGTTGTGGGATTTAACGCTACAATTCCTCACAAACAGGCAATAATTCCTTTACTTTCGGAAATTGAACCAATTGCTCAAGCTGTAGGTGCTGTTAATACAGTTATTCGCCAAGATGACAAGTGGATAGGTACAAACACTGATGTCGAAGGGTTTATTGCACCTTTGCGATCGCGTGGGGAAGATTGGAGTCAAATAGTAGCGGTAGTTTTAGGTAATGGTGGTGCTGCAAGGGCTGTTGTCGCAGGTTGTACTCAATTGGGTTGTGCATCGGTTAAGGTAGTGGGACGGAATTTACAAAAGTTACAAGAATTCCGCGAGAGTTGGAAAGATTCACCATTGGAAGTAAATTTACAAGTTTATCAGGTCGATTCTTTACCACAAATCATTCCCAAAGCAAACTTATTAATTAACACAACTCCCATTGGCATGTATCCCAAGATAGAAAATTCACCATTAAACCCAGAATTATTTGCACATCTACCAAAAGGTGCAATTGTTTACGATTTAATATATACCCCTAGTCCGACAAAATTTTTACAATATGCAGCTAATACAGGTGCAACTGCGATTGATGGTTTAGAAATGTTAGTTCAACAAGGTGCAGCGGCTTTAAAAATGTGGGTAAGACGGGAAACTGTTCCTGTGGATGTGATGCGTCAAACCTTGCAGCAACAGCTTTATTAGAAGACTTAGGAGGAAGTTCCCATGAAAAAAATTTTTCACTATCATGTATGAAAGTTTTTTCTCCCTCCGCTCCCTCCGCTCCCCCCGCTCCCCCCGCTGGATGATATTTGATAAGTGAAGATTTCAATATTTATTAGCAAAATTAAATCCTTACTTATTTACTTTTGACACATACGTCGTATGATTATTTATAAGAAGGGTTTGTTTCATAGACATGACTCTATGCTAATCATTAAAAAAGCATAAAGTTATTAATCTATGATTGGCTTAGACTTATTATCAATGCTATTTGCCTGATTATGGTCTAGTCTCAAAATAACAAAGTTAAAAAAATCATCCTTTTGATAGTAGTCTTTATTATCTAAGATGATATTTACTGTTCTGCGGGGTTGTCTCTGAAATTTTTTTGCTAATAAAATAACTGATTACCAAAAATACTTTCTTTTATTACTTGCCAAAATTTTATGTTTGAGCAGGTGTGGGGGAATTTTGCTCAAATCAGCACAAAATTAGAAATTCAAATAATCAAACAGGAACCGTTACTACTAAAAATTATGGTGTTTAGAAAATGCAAATAACCAATCGTATCCATTTTAGAAATCTACGCGGCGACATTTTTGGTGGTTTAACTGCTGCAATAATTGCTTTACCGATGGCGCTGGCTTTCGGTGTTGCATCTGGTGCAGGTCCGTCTGCTGGTTTATACGGAGCTGTATTAGTAGGCTTTTTTGCAGCATTATTTGGCGGTACTCCGACATTGATATCGGAACCCACTGGGCCAATGACGGTGGTAATGACGGCGGTAATAGCTAACCTGACAGCGGCGAATCCAGAAAACGGGCTAGCAATGGCTTTTACCGTGGTGGTAATGGCTGGGATAATTCAAATTATTCTTGGAACATTGCGTTTGGGTAAATACGTTACCTTAATGCCTTATACAGTGGTTTCCGGATTTATGTCGGGGATTGGAGTAATTTTGGTAATTTTGCAAACAGCACCGTTTTTAGGACAAGCGAGTCCAAAAGGTGGTGTATTGGGTACGGTACAAAATATACCCAACCTGATCGCAAATATTCAACCGCTGGAAACAATTTTAGCTGTATTGACAATCTCCATTCTTGTAATTTCACCGAAGAAACTAAATAAGATAATTCCTCCGCAGTTATCGGCTTTGGTTATAGGAACGGTTGTTTCCCTGGTTCTCTTGGGGAATGTTGATAGTATCCGTAGAATTGGGGAAGTATCAACAGGTTTACCTCAATTCCAAATGCCTGTATTCAGTGCAGCACAATTCCAAACCATGCTGATTGATGCTTTGGTTTTAGGTATGTTGGGTTGTATTGATGCTCTACTAACATCAGTAGTCGCTGATAGTTTGACTCGCACGCAACACAATTCTAATAAGGAATTAATCGGACAAGGTATAGGTAATATCGCTTCTGGATTATTTGGCGGTATCCCTGGTGCTGGTGCGACAATGGGAACGGTAGTTAATATCCAAACAGGTGCTCGCACGGCGCTTTCTGGTTTAACTCGTGCCTTCATTTTGTTAATTGTAGTTTTATGGGCAGCACCTTTAACTTCTGTAATTCCCAAAGCAGTATTAGCGGGTATTGCGCTGAAAGTAGGTATAGACATTATCGATTGGAGTTTTCTTAAACGCGCTCATAAGGTATCTCCGAAAGCTGCCTTAATTATGTATAGCGTAATAATTCTCACCGTATTTGTGGACTTAATTGTTGCGGTAGGTGTTGGGGTATTCGTTGCTAATATCTTAACCATCGAACGTTTAAGTAATCTCCGTTCTGAAGAAGTGAAGACAGTTACCGATGCTGATGATGCAATTCTCTTAAGTGATATAGAAAGAGACTTATTAGATCGGGCTAACAATCGCGTCTTGCTATTTCACTTAGAAGGACCGATGATATTTGGTGTAGCTAAAGCCATAGCTCGCGAACAAACCGCGATGAAAGATCATGATGTTTTGATTTTGGACGTAACTGAAGTTCCACACATCGGCGTGACAAGTTCTTTAGCAATAGAAAATGCGATTAAAGAGGCTATTGATAATGATCGTCAGGTGTTTATTGTCGGCGCTACAGGTAAAATTAAACAGAGACTGCAAAAGTTAGGAATCTTGGATCTGTTACCTCCATCTCACATACTTATGGATCGGGTAGAAGCATTAAGGCAAGCACTTAACTTAGTCAGCTATCGTAGGGATGATATGACTACGGGTTATCCTACAACTGGATTCAACGAAACAGCACTTGGACAGTAAGTATTTACTAAAGAGCTAAAAGTCGCTAAAGTTACATAATTTAGTAATAAAAGGAGTTATAAAAGTTACAGGATTTTAGAAATTTTGATAACTTAGATAACTCCTTATAACGCGGCGAGAATTAGGAAATAATTGTTGAAAATTCTGATAAACTCTGTAAGAATATAAACCTTTTACTCGGAGAAATAATTAATACACCGATGAATTATCCACTTGATGCGATCGCGGCAAGTAATTCCTTGCTGGCAACAGCGGAAGCTGAAAATGCTCCCATTGTACTTGCAGGAGTACTGCTGAGTTTAGTCGTAATTTATTTAGCTAGTAAACTAGGTGGTGAGTTGTCCAGAATGATGGACTTTCCGCCGGTTTTAGGTGAGTTAGTTGGTGGTGTTGTTGTCGGTGCTTCGGCGTTACATTTACTAGTGTTTCCCGAAAGCGGTGCTAGTGCAACAGACTCGATGCTAATGACTGTTTTGCAATTTTTTGATAATTTGAGTCCAGAAGCAGTAACGTCAATTTTTGAAAGTCAAAGTGAAGCAATTTCAATTTTGGCGGAACTTGGTGTAATTGTTCTGCTGTTTGAAATTGGATTAGAATCGGATTTAAGAGAACTGCAAAAAGTAGGTTATCAAGCTGCAATTGTGGCAGTGGTGGGAGTAGTTGCACCATTTGCGGCAGGTACAGCAGGTTTGATGTTTTTGTTTAATGTACCGACAATTCCAGCGGTTTTTGCAGGTGCGGCTTTAACAGCGACTAGTATTGGTATTACCTCAAAAGTTTTATCGGAAATAGGACATCTTAAATCTCAAGAAGGTCAAATTATTGTCGGAGCGGCGGTAATTGATGATGTTTTGGGTATTATCGTTTTGGCGGTAGTTGCAAGTTTGGCCAAAACAGGTGAAGTAGATGTTTTTAATGTAGTTTATCTAATTGTCAGCGCCAGTGCTTTTCTAATTGGTTCGATTTTACTGGGTAAATTCTTCAATAAAAGCTTCGTTTTCACAGCGGAATTATTTAAAACAAGAGGAAACATCGTAATTCCGGCGTTTATTTTTGCATTATTCATGTCTTTTGTTGCTGATGCAATCCATTTAGAAGCAATTTTAGGAGCTTTTGCTGCTGGTTTGGTTTTGGATGAAACCGATAAACGTAACGAATTAGATGAGCAAATAATTCCGATTGCAGATATAGTGGTACCGATTTTCTTTGTAACGGTGGGAGCCAAAGTTGATTTAAGCGTTCTTAATCCAGTAGTTCCGGAAAATCGACAAGGTTTAATTCTGGCAGTATTTTTGATTGTAGTTGCGATTATCGGTAAAGTAATTACAGGTTGGTCAGTCTTTGGTAAACCAGGAATTAATCGCTTGGCCATCGGTGTGGGAATGATTCCAAGGGGTGAAGTTGGACTGGTATTTGCTGGTATTGGTGCTGCTAGCGGCGCATTAGATAAACCATTACAAGCAGCAATTATCATCATGGTGATTTTGACAACCTTTTTAGCACCGCCTTTCTTACGGTTTGCGTTTAAAGAACCAGGTGTTGAAGAATATGGCGGTGAAGTATTGACTAACAAAGATGAGAAGTATTCTTATTCAGGAAATATGCAAGCCCAAGAACAAGTTGCAGATGCAGTAGAACAAGCAGATGTTGCTAAGTGAAAGGATTGACTAGTAGTTCTTTTGATTAATGCAGGAAGGTTTTGTTTTTTTACCGACGCAATGTAGAGACGTTATATATAACGTCTCTACACAATTTCTGGGAAAACCCGATCACTGAGAATTTATGAAGTCACCACTATGGTGACTTTTCTTTATATTTTACGTTTTATTAATTTTTCGACAATATAGTGGTTCTAACAGTGCAATTTCTGGAACATCAGGAAAAATATTTAAAATGAAACTCTATTACGCACCGGCTTCATCCTATTCTCAAAGGGTACTAATTGCTCTTTACGAGAAACAGTTAGATTTCACTCCTATTGAAGTAAATCTTTTCGATACAGAATCGCGATCGCAATATTTACAGATAAACCGTTTTGGTAAAATTCCGACTTTAGTAACATCGGATGGTGAAGTGATTTTAGAAGCCAGAATCATTATTGAATATCTTGAGGGCTATCAAAAAGATATTCCTTTGATTCCTCAAGATATTAAACTGGCTTTAGAAACGCGAATGCTTGAGCGTATGGTGGATGTATATATCAACGGTGGCAGAGAAGCGTTATTTAAAGATACTCAGCGTGCCCCAGAAGAAAGAGGTAAAAAAGAAGTTATCAAAGCCAAAAGGTTATTGGAGGAAGCTTGTACAGTACTGGATGAAAAACTGGCGAATCGTAGGTGGTTGATAGGAGAAGACTTTTCATTAGCTGATTGTAGTGCTGCACCAACTCTTTCATATCTACGAATAGTTTACAATTACGAGCATTTGCAGAATTTGACAGCTTACTTTAAACGTTTGTCAGCTAAAACCTCTGTGGCAACAGTTTTTGAATCTGGACGGCAACAGATGATGCAGATGTTATCTACACTAAAATATCCCCTTAAGTTTGGGGAGTGATCTCAACCACTTAAAGCATCGAGATTTAAAGCTTGAGGTTCTCCCATCCAGGAAGCGTAATCGGTGTGATCTTTTAAATCATTGCCTGTAAGGGGATGAATTAGAATCGTTAAACCTTTTCTATTCAAAGCAAGCCAAGACATTAAATCGGCGTATTGATGGCGCTCAAAAGCAAGCTGACAACTCCAACAGGGATGAGGCCCCACGGGTTTACGATGTACGCGACCTAATTTTATGGAAAATTGCTTATGTGCTTCCTCACATAAAGCTGTTGCGCGATCGCAAGTGGATTCATCAAAGTAAACGTGGGCGTGATATCCCTTAATTAAACTAATGTCTTGAAAATCCATAAAGGCTAAAAAGTGATTCGAGGTACAAGCTTATATTATAAAAATCTTGTGGTACGGGCCCGCCTCTGCCCGTCTAAATGTACCGGCGCTAGATGAAACATGCTGTATAGCTTTACTTTAGCGAATTTTAGATTAACCGATCGAAGCTTTTTTTTGAGAAGACTGCATAAACCGAAAAACCCTATCCCTAGATATTTAATGAGAAAACAAAGTTAACTCTTCGGGGTTAACTATTAATTAACTATCAATCAAAAAGGAGAAAAATAACAATGGTACCTCAAACCTTAAGTCGTGGAATGAATGGTTCTGATGTAGAACGTTTACAAAAAGATTTATCCGCACGAGGATATGAACTAGGACCAAATGCTGTTGATGGAAACTTTGGCGAATATACCGAAAATGCAGTCAAAGCATTTCAACAGGATAACAAGATAACAGTAGATGGAGTTGTTGGGCCCGAAACAGGTTCTAAATTGGGCGCTCCTGTTTAATTGAAAGGTTCACAGTGCTGCGGGTTGAATCATCAACCCGCTTTCATTAACGGTGAAAAGTCAAGAAATAATCAATGGGAGCAAGACTATATTTCGATAGTAAAACTATGCTTTTCATGAATTCTAAATATTACAGTATATTTAATCTTTATCACCTAGATTTGGACGGGTTCGACAGGGTAACACAAGAGTTTTAAAATATAGTGCTGTACTCATGGGGAAAAGCAAAGTACTGTAAATCAGATTGTTATTCCCTATTATTCCCTATTCTCTATTCCTTAGAGGATGTTAAGCCCTCTTTTAAAAAACAGGGTTAAATTCCCCGTTGTTCAAGGGGAGTCATAGCTCCGGCACCGTCCCCGCAGTACTAGCAAGTGCCGTGGATAATGGGGGATCTAAAAGCGTAAGTATAGCTAGATTAAATCGCTATATTATTACTTATATTTCAGTTTTTTATAATTTTTACTCTGCGACAAATCAATCAGCGCAGAGTTTTTTTAGATTATTACAAATTTGTTATTTTTTTGAAATTAAAAAGCTTAAATTCCCGAGTATAAAACCATTATTTTGTGCATAACTTAAATTATTGTTTCCCTAAATATTAACAGTAAAGCAAACAAAAAATATTTAGAAAGGGAATCAAAACAATGACTACATCATTAACACCAATTAATTCTCAATCAGGTCAAAAGAAATCAAAAGGTAATATTTTCCAAGATAAAAATCTCTTAATTGTTGTCAGTATAACCATGATAGCAATTCTACCTTTGTTTAGCGTTAGTCCGGTTCTTCCAACTATAGCCAAAGGATTAAATATATCGCCAACCTTAGCCGGATTAATCATGGCAGCCTATTTAATGCCCGTTGCGATTGGAACTCCAATATTTGGAGTTTTAGCAGATCGTTTTGGCTTTAAAAAAGTTCTAATTCCTTCATTATTAGTATTCGCTCTTGGCGGTATTTTATGTGCTTTTGCACCAAATTTTAGCTCTCTTATAGAGTGGAGAATTTTACAAGGTATTGGTGCTGCGCCTTTAGAGTCTCTAGTACTCTCAATTATTGGTACTTTGTATACTGGAAAAAAACTAACTGCAGCAATGGCAGTAAATGCGGGTGCAATTGGTGTTGGTTCAACAATTTATCCTACTTTGGGAGGGGTTTTAGCAGGTATAACTTGGCGATATCCTTTCGCATTATCACTATTAGCAGTTCCCGTTGCTTTATTGATATTACTAAAACTCAAATTACCCAAACAACAAAATAATCCTCAAAAGTTTGAATTCAAAAGCTATGTGAAAAATATCCTTCAGAGTGTTCAAAATCGTCAAGTTTTGGCTCTGTTTTTAGCGGTAATAGCCTTATTCATGGTAGAATTCGGAGCATTTTACACATTTACTCCGATTATGGCAGAAAGTAAATTGGGTGCTTCGAGTGCGGTAATTGGAATAGTATTGACAACAAATGCAATATCTTTAACTATTTTCTCTGTCTTTATTGGATTGTTCGCTCGAAGAGTCTCAGAAATCAGATTAATCCAAGTCTCTTTGGTTATCTTCTCCATCGCTTTATGTCTCATTCCTACAGTAAATTCCATTCCGATGCTTGTAATTCCCTGTGTTCTCATCGGTATAGTTGAAGCCTTAGCATTCCCTTCACTGCAAGCATCCTTAGCTAAGCTTGCTCCCCAAGAATCTCGCGCTGGTTTTATGTCTGTCAATGTGACAATTCAATCAATCGGAAGAGCTATCGGCCCAGTTTTTGCAGGAATTATCTTCTCTTTTGCTGGAATACAAGGAGTTTGTTACATCGGAACTGCTACTATTGCGATCGCTCTTGTTGGATTCAATTTTCTAATTAATTCAAAATCTAAGAAAGCTTAGCACATATGGAAAAAGCACAATTGGTAATGGCAAAGAAAAATATCAATCGTTCATTACCAATTACACATTTTCAACAATTTTCATACACAACCCTTGTAGAGACGGGATATATCGCGTCTCTACATTTAGATATATCCCGTCTCTAGATTATTTTGGGGGGATATGTAATAAATCCACCGTGCATAACTTGAAACTGTTTACCCCTAGATAATAATCAAAGGTTAAAATTGGTACGGGTAAAAATGTCTATTTCTACAATCGAAAGATTAAATCCATTTGTCAAAGAAGTAATTAGCGATCCTTATAGTTATTACAGTCGTTACAGAAAAGAAGATCCGGTACATTGGGGAGTTTCTGCAAATCCGAAATTAGACGGCGCTTGGTATCTGTTCCGATACCGGGATGTAATGAAGGTAATGGAAAGTCCTAAGTTTGGTCGGGAAGCTAGTAAAGTACGAGATGATGGTGAAGGGGCACCTGTACCAAAGGCTTATCGGGGATTTAGTTCTATGGTGAGTAATTGGATGGTGTTCCGCGATCCTCCGACTCATACAAGATTAAGAACTATTGTGAATAAGGTTTTTTCTCCCAAAATGGTGGAGAATATTCGTCCAGCCATTCTCGGAATAGCTGATTGTTTATTGGATCGAATTCATCTTCAAGGTGAGATGGATTTAGTTGAAGATTTTGCTTTTCCTTTACCAATAATGGTAATCGCCGATATGTTGGGTGTGGATCCGAAGGATCGTCCACTGTTTCGTAAATGGGCGTTAGCTCTGCAACATGCTAGTGCTTCGCGTTTGACACCATCCCCAGAAGTTTACGAACAAGCGGAAGCTGCTACTCAAGGATTTATTGAATATTTTAAACAGGAAATTGCCAAAAGACATGTCCAACCTGGTAGGGATTTAATTACTGCTTTAGTCAAAGCAAGGGATGAAGGAAATAAACTTAACGATGAAGAAGTACTCGCTACTTGTATTCATTTATTAACAGCAGGTCATGAAACTACAGTTAATTTAATCAGTAAAGGAATATTAGCTTTATTACGTCATCCCAAACAAGTAAAATTATTGCGATCGCACCCGGAATTAATGCCAGCAGCGGTAGAAGAATTGGTTAGATATGATTCTCCGGTACAAATGGTTAGTCGCTGGGCTTATGAAGATTTTGAAATTGATGGTAAAATCATTCGACGTGGTGATAGCGTTAATTTAATTTTGGGTTCTGCAAATAGAGATGAAGAACAGTTTGAAAATCCCGATCAATTGAACTTTCAACGCCAACAAGTTAAACATTCAGGTTTCGGTAGCGGTATTCATTTTTGTTTGGGTTCAACCCTGGCACGTGCTGAAGCAACTATTGCTTTAAATATTTTACTAAATAGATTGCCAGATTTGCGTTTGCAGGAGGATACCATTGAATGGGCAAATAATATTGTATTCCACGGACCAAAGAATTTACAAGTTAGTTTTAGATCTCCCAGGGATGCTAAAGGTTTGTGGGGACACGATCACGTTTGAGGAGGATGGGGTGAATATAATTTGTAATTTGTAATTCGTAATTCATAATTCATAATTAATTCCCCATAAATAGACTTCTGGGATAATAAACCTCAAATCCTTATGATTACTGGGCTAAAACTTAATTTCCTTCTTCTTGTGCTACGGGCATCCGGGGCCCGTTAGAATGTACCTCACCAGAGATAAAATCCGGCGGTAAATCCCGTAGAGACGTTGCTAAGTGCAACGTTTTTTCGTTTTTTGATTTCTATATCTGACAGCTACAGCTAAAATTTTATTTTCAAAAAATTTGATTTTATTAACTCTTCATTGCATAAATCGAATTTTCTCTCCTCTATAGATTTAATAACAAAGCGGTAACCAATACAAGTTTTTTTCTTACTGGTAAGAGATATTTTCATTCTTTCTAAATAAGAAAGATTTAATGATTTTGAACGAACCTCAAATAAAAGTCAATCTACAATTTCAGAGGAATTAATCATGAATACACAAAATGTAACCCAATCTCAGAAACAAGGTTGTCCTTTTCATCAACAAGGTTGGCAGAAAGAAAGTTGGCAGAAAGAACAAATAGGTGAAAAATATCAACCTTTTACTCATCCCCAATTGGAAGATCCTTATTCATTTTATCAACTTGCAAGAAATGAAGAACCAATATTTTTTAGTCCAGTATTAAATGCTTATGTTGTAACTAGATACTCCGATATCGTTACTATACTCAAAGATCCGGCAAAATTCTCTTCTAAAGATAATTTACAACCAATAGGTGAATACACTCGCGAGACAATCGAAGTTTTACGTACAGGTTTTCCCTTCGTCTCTGATTTAGTTAACAGTGATGGCGATCGCCACAAGTTTTTGCGTGCGCCTTTCTTAAAAATCTTTGCACCAGGGCAGATCAAGAAAATGTCAAATTCTATTGCTGCGATAGCGAATAGATTGATTGATAGTTTTATCGATGATGGTAAAGCTGACATAATTACCCAATTTGCTTATCCCCTACCTCTGGAAGTAATTTTCACCCTCTACGGCGTACCCTTAGAGACAATTCCAGACTTCAAGAGTTGGGGTTATGACACTACAAAATTATTTTCTTCAGCTTTAACCCCGGAAGAACAAGTAAAATGCGCTCTTCATTTTGTTGATATGCAACATGCTGTGGCTCGCTTGATAGAACAAAAACGCCAAGCACCTAAAAATGATTTAATTAGCTCTGTTCTAGATTCCGAACTGACAATCAACGATATGGTAATCCTTTTATGCGGTTTGATAGTCGCCGGGCATAAATCGACTTCCCATTTGATCGGAAATGCTTTAAAAGTCCTTTTAGAAACACCCAGTTATTGGCAAGCAATTTGTGAAAATCCATCACTTATTCCTGGGGCTTTAGAAGAAACCCTCAGATATGATGCTCCAGTTCCATCAATGGTTCGTACTACTAATGAAGAAGTGGAAATATCAGGAGTAACACTTCCTGAAAATAGCAAATTATTTTTAATCTACAGTTCCGGGAATCACGATGAAAATCAATATGAAGATGCTGAAAATTTCCATATTCAACGCTTTCAAAATAAAACAGCCGATCATTTAGCATTTGGCCATGGAGTTCATCGCTGTATTGGTTCTAATTTAGCGCTTTTAGAAGCACGCATCGCTTTTGAGGTATTGTCCTCAAGATTGCCAAATTTGAGAATTACTCCCAATCAACAACTGAACTATATTCCGACATTGTTGACTAGAGGTTTTACAAATCTGAGTGTTGAGTGGGATGTTGCTTCGTAATATTCATTTGTTTGTAGTTGCGCTTCAGCGCATCCGATAAGAGGCGCTGAAGCGCAAC
>DESS01000197.1:12452-13201 GCA_002361335.1 Richelia sp. UBA3308 | reverse complement strand
GCTGAAGCGCAACTACGAGCTTGCTATCGGTACAACACCCCCGATAAGTCAGCAGCACTCTAAGTAAAAACGCTATAATTGATCAAAAAAGCGATACAACCATTTGGTTAATGCCTAAAAGGTTGTTTCAGCGCTTGTTTGCAATGTCTGTGCAAACAGGGAATGAGTTAACTAATCTCCATCGGAAATGAGCAAGTCTAGAAAAAAAAGCTCTAATAAATTAAAGCGAGATTCATTAAACGCTAATGGTTATAGAGGTTTTAGCCAAAATCCTCCTCAACTGAAATTATGGATGAGTCAAGGTAATAAACAATTAGATATTGGAAATTATCTTCATGCGATCGCGCTGTTTGATAAAGTTATTGAAATTAATTCTAATTACTGGGAAGTTTGGTACAACCGGGGTGTTGCGCTTGATAATTTGGGAGAATTAGAAGAAGCGCTGGTATCTTATAACAAAGCAATTGAAATCGAACCTAACTTCTACCTAGCTTGGAACAACCAGGGTAATGTACTTCATGAGTTGGGAAAATTAGAACAAGCACTAACATCTTATAACAAGGTAATTGAAATTAGACCTCAATTCTATGGCGCTTGGTACAACCTGGGTAATGTACTTGATCAATTGGGGAAATCAGAACAAGCACTAGCATCTTATAACAAAGCGCTTGAAATTAAACCTGACTTCTACCTAGGTTGGTATAACTACGGTAATAAACTTCATGAATTGGGAAGATTTGAGCAAGCAC
>DESS01000197.1:2444-12297 GCA_002361335.1 Richelia sp. UBA3308 | reverse complement strand
ATAAAACCTCAATACTATGAAGCGTGGTACCAGCGAGGTTTTGAACTTTATCGATTGGGAAGATTTGAGCAAGCACTAGCATCTTATAACAAAGTACTTGAAATAAAACCTCAATACTACCAAGCTTGGAGTAAGCGGGGTATTGCGCTGCGTGAGTTGAGAAGATTTGAGCAAGCATTAGAATCTTATGACAAAGCAATTGAAATTCAACCTGAATTATATGAAGCTTTGAATAACAAAGGTCTTCTACTTTATCGATTGGGAAGATTAGAGCAAGCACTAGCATCTTATAAAAAAGCAATTGAAATTGAACCTGAATCCTATGAAGCTTTAAATAACCAAGGCGAAGTGCTTATTAAAATGGGAAGATTAGAGCAAGCATTAGCATCTTATGACAAAGCACTCGAAATTCAACCCAACTTGGATCTAATTTTTTACAACCGGGGTACTGCGCTATGTATGTTGGGAAGATTTGAGGAAGCACTAGCATCTTATGACAAAGCAATTGAAATTCAACCCAACTTCTACCAAGTTTTGAACAACCGGGGTATTGTACTTGATAGTTTGGGAAGATTTGAAGAAGCAATAGCATCTTGTAATAAAGCAATTGAAATTCAACCTGACTTCTACCAACCTTGGATAAACAGGGGTCTTGCAGCGGGTTATTCAGTTCATTACGATCCCTTATTAGCTTCCCAAAGCACCATCGCCAAACAAAACCCCGAACTCAACAAACGCGGCTACGAAGGAAGCTTAATAAGCTATCAAGAAGGTTTAAAACATTTTCCCCAAGAAACCCACCCAGAAGGTTGGGGAAAACTACACCAAGCAATCGGTAACGCTCACTATTACCAAGCAAGAAACCTTTCTCATCCCCGCGACTACTGGAAACAAGCAGCCAACAGTTACAACCAAGCATTAAAAACTCTCACCACAAAAGATTTCCCCGAATTACATTTAGAAGTTTTAAAAGATTTAATTCGCGTTAGATTCGATTTAGGTGACATCGCCAAAGCAACTGAACTCCAACGTCAAGGTACGGATTTATTACGAGATTTGTGAAATAAATCTCAAAGTTCAGCTAAAAAGCAACAGTTAAATTCAAAATTCGCAGGTTTTCAACAGTTTACCGTTGATTTAGCGGTACACTCAGGAAATTTAGTACAAGCCCTCGAATCTGCGGAAGCGGGGAAAAACGCTTGTTTATCTTGGATTTTGGGTGATGAAAGTGAAATTTCACCGACTTGGGAAGAGATGAAAAAACTAGTTAAAAACTATAGCGCTATAGTTTATTGGCATCTCAGCCCCGCTGCCCTACATACTTTTATTCTCAAACCCGATTCTCCATTACCTATAGTCTTAGCAGAAACAGAATTTTCAAATCAAACCCAACGTCTCTACAAGTTTGAAAACTGGGTGAAAGATTGGAACGAACAATACGCGAATTCTCGTAAAGGTAAAGATGATTCTCAGAAAAAAGAAATAAATTGGCGCGATAATTTAGAAGGAATGCTAGAAAAACTATCCAATATTCTAGATATATCAGCCATTGTGACTGAAATAAACAATAATTCAATCCAAAATCTAATCTTAGTTCCTCACCGCGATTTACACCGCTTCCCCCTCCACGCATTATTCCCCGATAATTTCACAATTACCTATTTACCCACTGCCAAAATTGCTTTAAAGCAATCAAAACTTCCGAAATGGAATCATACATATAATGACTCCACAGTCAAGTTCCTCAGTGTAGAACATCCCTTCAGGAGTGGAGATGTATCCCTCGAATTTGCGGAAGTCGAATCTGAGATTATTGCTCGAATGTTTCCCAACTGCACGCGCATTAGTTCAGAACAAGCAACTCAAAATGCTGTAGAATCAGCTTTACCAAATAACTACAACATCTTTCACTTTACCGGACATGGGGAATACAATTTTCATAATCCAGCATCATCAGAGTTGAAGTTAGTAGAAAAAGACAAAATAACTCTGGAAAATATCTGCAAATTTGACCTTAGAAGTTACCAAGTAGTAACTCTTGCAGCTTGTGAAACCGCGATTACTGGCGATCGCACTATCACTTCGGAATATGTGGGGCTTACTAGCGGTTTTATCGGGTGTGGTGTATCTCATGTCGTCAGCACTCTTTGGACTGTTGAATCAGCTGCTAGCGCTTTAGTAATGATAGAGTTTTACCAGGGATTACAACAAGGAAAAACCGAAGCTGTGGCTTTAAGGGAAGCTACCAATTGGATACGCAATATTACGGTAGACGAACTAGCAAAATGGTATACAGAGCAAATTGCTAAACTACCAGAAAATCAAAGTATTATACGCCGTTTTTTGCAACGACAAGCAACAAATCTGACAAATAAATTTAAAATTAGCAAAACACCATACAATCATCCTTACTACTGGGCAGCTTTTACAATTACAGGTAATCTATGATGATAAAACCTTTAGAAGCATTAGAACTCAAAGCCTTTATTTTAGGATTATCCCAGCTTGATGCTCCACTACCTGAGAATGTGAGAATCCAGGTAAATCAAATTAACATTCCTGTGGATATTTACAAGCTTTACGATATTGCTCAAAGTTATCCCCCATTGTGAGCATCTTACACCAAAATATTGGATTGTTTCGATGCGATCGCGAAATATCGCACTAAAGGTTTAGATTCGATTCCTCAATTCAAACCAGAAGAAGACAATACCGAGATTGATAACTCTGTTACAGAAAATGTACCGGAGCTAGTTGAATTTGACTCAAAAGTTGATAATAATAAACTGATTGAAATAGCTCGCAAAGTATTGAAAGCTGTTAACCCAGTTCAAGCAGCTAAAAATATTAAATAAACTAAACTTTCTGAAAATATATTTAAAAGATGGGTAGTTAGAACAATGATATAAATTCCGGCTAATAACTTACTATATAACCCTATTGAAAAGATGGCGTTTATTATCTACTACTCATGAACACTCATTACTCATATCAAATATGATAACTGTTAAACCGGACATGATATGACCAATCAAAATAGCTTAATCTATCCCACAATTGATTTGTTTCTCTATGATTTGAAAGAAGGTTTAGGTGAAGATAAAGAAAAAGTTGATTCAAACCGCGAGCAATTTTGGCGAAAAATATATCATGATAGTCAATTAAACGAAAAATTACTGGAAAAATTACAGCAAGCTGAAGATAGTTATAACTACGTTGAATTACTTGGTTCTCAAAAAATCAAACCTTTTCAAAATAACCTTGATGGCTACTATTATCCAGTACAGCTAGGAGATACTTACGCATTACAGGTAGACTGTACGGCTAACTATATTGATGATTATAAATCTAAACCTCAAATTATTGATTGCTTGCAGAAAGTACAGCAACAAATCCTTTACCACATCAATGGTGAAAAAGCTAAACTCGGTCAAAGCTGGTTAATTTCGAGTCAATTAGCAACAGCAAATCAACATATAGAAGAAACTGCAAAAGAATGTTACGCTCAATTAGAATTACCATCTAAAAAAGATTGGAAAACAGATTTAAAAGGTGTATTTTTAGGCGGTACTGTATTTGAATTATGGCGAGTACCTCCAAACTGTCCCGAAAGTGATGGTTATCATGTTTTAATATGTATCTTCCCCCACAATCTCGACATCAAAAATATACAAGAAACCAACGGAAAACTTTATCCCCAATTATTAAACCTATTTAGATACCGTCATAAAATTATTTGGGCTTACGGTCAAAGTCGCCAATTAAAACAAAATTTACAGCAAGGAGCGAAGTTAGTCCAAGAAATAGTAATTGATTTAAACAAGCTCAATCAACGTAAAACTAATAATATTAACAAATTACAGCAAATATTAGCTAAAACTCCAGATATTTTATTAAATTACACAAATAATCTCATCTTCCTTGATGACCAACGGCGAACAATAAAAGTTAATATTGATAATTACAATAAACGCTGGCAGAAACTGAAAGAATTAGATAGTAATAGCGATTGGAACTTCTTTCAAGAATTTAGCGAATTTGCAACAGAAAAATATTTAGCGCAAATTGAGTCAGAATATGCTAACTTTGGCTCTCGATTAGCATTGATGGAAAACACCGTTAAAACAATACAGGGAATCATCGATCTCGAAAAAGCCAAAAGCCAACGTTCCCTTGATACAACCATCGCCCTTGCGGGTATCGGATTTGCCATCAGTGGGCTAACCGCTACTGCAATTTCTGCCAAACAACCTCCAATTACATCCTACAAAGACTTGTCCTTCATAACTACACCAGTCTTTTTCTGGAGTTTG
Source organism: Richelia sp. UBA3308 (assembly GCA_002361335.1). GTDB lineage: Bacteria > Cyanobacteriota > Cyanobacteriia > Cyanobacteriales > Nostocaceae > Rivularia. The sequence goes on along the minus strand of DESS01000197.1, from coordinate 7,984 downwards.
ATATTTAGTGCGCCTTTTTTAGTTGCTTTAATATTTCGCTTAATTCGCCGTCGCTGAGCCTAAAAACTGCAATAGCAACAACTATATAGACTCTCATCATAATTGTCGCTTATTTAAATTTCACAATTTTCGGCGTGAGAAACCGAAAAGAAAATAAAAATAAAATTAATAAATCATTAAATATTATTTTGTTGTTAGATCATCGTACTCAAACATGATAACGTTTATTACTCGTTGTGACTTGAGGCTTGTTGTCTTTTTTTACGACAGAAACTTGCTACAACATTTATACGGTGTCGTAGTCGGGCGATCGCATGTGCGCGAGTTAAAATGTTAACTATGTCTTCTCAACCTAAAATTCAAAGTATATATACCGATGGCGCTTGTACCGGTAATCCCGGCCCAGGTGGTTGGGGTGTTGTTGTTTACTTCGATGATGGTTCAATCCACGAACTCGGTGATGCATCTACAAAAACCACAAACAACAGAATGGAAATGCAAGCGGCGATCGCGGCTTTGAAATTTCTGGAATCTTCCGGACAAAACAAACCCATCACCCTTTACACTGATAGCGAATATCTAATTAATTGCGTCACAAAATGGGTAAAAGGATGGAAACGTAAAGGTTGGAAAAAATCTGACGGAAAACCCGTACTCAACCAAGATTTATTGCAAATTCTCGATAATCTCAACAGTCAACAAATTAAATGGCAACACGTTCGCGGTCATGCTGGTAATATCGGTAACGAACGTTGCGACGAAATCGCCCGTGGTTTTGCTACAGGGAAAATACCATCACTAAAGCAAATGTTGGATATAAATATTAGTGATGTAAATTTCGAGCAAAAAGCCGAAGTTGAGGTACCATCAACAACTAACTTGCACATTAAACCAACAATCATTAACAAAAAGATACATAATAGTAGTCTTGAGTTGGACACAAACAATACAAAAATTATGGAATCATCTAGCGCTACTGCTACTTTGCAAAACGAAGAATTACCACGTGAAACAAGAGTATCTCAACTCCGCAGTTTAGTTGAAACTCTTCGCATTTCTGACGAAATCGCCGCCAAAGGTTACTTAATCACAAGTTCTGAACTAGCGGACTTAATGAATGTCCACGCTAGTGCAGTAACTAGCCGTGGAGACCAGTGGCGCTGGAGGAACTGGATAGTTTCTCGAGTACGGCGCGAAGGTAATCAAATTCTTTGGGAACTCGAACGCGCCGATAAACTAGACGACTTGGAAGGGGAATAAAAGTTAGGAGGGCAGGAGTTATTCTTTCCCCTTTACCCCTCTTTCCTTGTCCCTTTGTCTCCTTGTCCGGAAGTTTCCTCAACCATACTCCCGTCCTCGCCATTGTCTCGGAGTACGGAAGGCTGAGAGGAAAATTCGTAAAACCGCAAAGGGGTCTGCGATTGGCGAAAGCCAAAATAACCAGCCCCCTTTGCTTTGAGTAAAATCGTAGGAGGGTGCTATTGCTAAAAGCATTAAAAAACGAATTAGCACTAAAAATAGATTCAACCATAGGAGAAGGAAAATGGGCAAGGGAGAGAGGGCCCCATGGGGAGAAAGCAATAATAATGCAAGTACGATTATTAAGGGTAAACCTTGTACTGATGTCAGTAACCATAAATCTCCCCAAATTTGAGGGCGGGAGGATGCGTCTTTGAGGTCGAGGCTTCTTCCCCATTCCTTCCAGGTTTCTTTTGCGCCTTCGTACATGCGTACTTTTAATACTTTGGCTCCATCTAGGAAACCAACTTTAAACCCTGCTGCAGCTATCTGCCTTGCTAAGGTGACATCATCGCAAAATGAATCTTTGGCGCTGGTATAACCGTTTACACTTTCTAAAACTGAACGGCGACAGATAAAACACTGTCCATTAGCCATTACTCGCTCTGATGCCTCCGTGTTTACACCGACGGGGTCAAAACGATAAAGTAGCGTCATTAACAGCGCTGGTTGAAGTAAAGATTCAACCGGATATTTGAGAATGAATCGAGGAGACAGGGAGACTAAATCATAATTTCCCTTAGAAGCAGCTTTGATTAAACCAGCAACCAAACCGGGATGGGGCTGGGTATCCGCATCCATTCCTAAAAACCATTGACTGTTGGGAGAGATATGCAAGAAGCCATTATGTAAAGCCCAAGGGCGACCTACCCAATTTGGTGGTAAGGGGTCATCTACGATCAAGCGAAAGCGTGGGTCTTTCTCAATGGTTGCTTCGACCAAGTCACGAGTACCATCTTGAGAATTACTATCAACAACGATAATTTCCAGTACTTCATAACTTTGTTTGCTTAACCCAGTTAACAAAGGGCTAATACGTTCGACTTCGTTGAGAGTGGGAACCACTACGCTGACAGCGCCCAAAAGTTCTGGTGTCGGACTTTGGGGTTGAATCGGAGGTTGACGAAATGGTCCTTTTAGTAGACGCGACAGCAGAATGAAAACTGCTGGTACCTGAATAAGTAGAATTAGAAGCGAGATACCGCTTAAAAGCTCCTGCATTATTGATCGCTGTATTTTATGCTTACTTTAGGGCAACTTTGAGTGAAGCTACTGCTACTTCTGAATTTGGATTTTCTAGGCCATCAGAACTTTTGAACCATAAACTTAGAGCGGGGAAAACACCTAAAATTAAACCCAAACTAACCGGGATCGCAAAACCATCTCCCAAACTTAATCCCGCAGCGAAAGCAAAGTTACTTAAATAAACAATCAGAGGAAAAACTAATTGCGATCGCGATAATTTAATTGGATTATTTCTCCATATCAGTGCCGCCACACTCATAAACAGTGCACTAGTACCAAACCAACCTAGATAATTTCGGTAAGGTGTTCCGAAGAAGTCTCCTGGGGTTTCCCAATACCAAAAAGGAAAAGCACTTTGACTCATAGCCGGTTCAAGAGCGAAATCCCAACTTGTGAAGAGTAAAGCACCAATGGCGATCGCCGCAATATGACGAATTAAAGTTGGTTTTTGGGCTACCTTTAAACCACTCCTAGCAATCAAATAAGCTGACAAACCTACATAAAACCAAGATAAAGGAATCGTAAACGGAACCAATCCGCCAATTTTAAAACCCAAACCGCTTAAATAACTGTAATCACCAAAAGGAAAACCTGTACTAGTTCCCAACAATTCGCTACCTACCGATATTAAAACCGAAGGTACTAGAAAACCTAGCCAAGTCCGCCATCCTAATACCCTACAGGCATAAATAGAGACGGCTACTATCCCAAAAATAATATCTATCACACCTCCATTAGCCATACTCAACTGCATGGCTGTTTGTCCAACGTCTCCAAAATTCAAAATTATCGTGGCATGAGGTATAACCAACATAATACCTATAAGTCCAAAAACCTTAGCCAAAATATGACTTATGAGGCAGACGCGTTCCGCAATTACAGATTCTCTCATAATAATCCCTTAATAATGTGATAAGCCGCAATTTCGCTGATATAAGTTTACAAATGTTTAAGAACATATTAAAAAAAATTTTTCATAAAATTTTTCATAAAATTTTGTTTTAGTCCTAAATTATACAGATGTTCGAGTAATACTTTACGGCATCATAGACAAAACCTAAAGTAAAATCAATTGTCCGATTTCTATAGCGCTATAGTTTTAAATATCGGCCTTTTAGGACAGAACGCTAGCTGATATTGGGTTCGTTGGACTATTTGTAATATCTGATAAATTTATTAATTGCTCCGGCCAGAGTATACCACTCCTGGGCCCCTGTGGAGCATAACTAACTATGATGTTTATAAAAAATCTTCCCTGGGTTTCCCTGATACTTGTATTGCTTACTTACGGTATATTCGGCTGGATATTATCACAAGAATATCTGCCTGTATTTGTATGGCTACTAATTGTGATTAGCGTGTTGTTTTTGGTTGCAGCCTTAACTACTCCTTGGTCAAAAACCACTCAATTCATGAGTATTTTATATAACACAAAACTTAAATCTTTTGGATTCGCGGTTTTAAGTGCTTTTTTATTCTTTATTATTCTGGCTCGTTTCCGAATATTTCTGGATATAATGCTAATTATCAGTGCAACTATTTTAGCCAGATTAGATTTCCAAACAGCGGGTTTTGTAGAAATACAAGCCTTTTGTTTTACTTCGTTGTTTTCAATCGCAGGCTTGATGCTAGGACTATTATTAAACCAGTTGATTTAGGGCATGGGGCCGAAAGGGCATTGGGCATTGATAATGATTAATTCCTAATTTTTAACGAGTAACGAGTAACGAGTAACGAGTAACGAGTAACAAATAACAACTATCAACTATCAACTATCAACTAACAACTAATAACTAATAACGGTTAAATATAAAAATATAAGACGGGTAAAATACCCGTCTTAACACCAAATATATTTCAGTAAAAATACTGATTAAGAAGCAACAGCTGCTAATTCTGTCTCAGTTACGCCAGTGTAAACGCTAACTTTCTTACGGCTTTTGCCTTTTCTTTCAAAAGCTACAACACCGTCAATTAAAGCAAATAAAGTATCATCCTTACCGATACCAACATTATTACCGGGATGATACTTAGTACCGCGCTGACGCACTAAAATATTTCCAGCCCGAACATTTTGACCGCCATAGCGTTTAACACCAAGGCGTTGAGCGTTAGAATCGCGTCCGTTACGAGTACTACCCGTTCCTTTCTTGTGAGCCATATTTCTCTCCTTTTAATAATTGGTAATAAAAAAGTTAGGAGTTAGGAGTGAGTAGTGAGTAGTGAGTAGAAATTGTCTCCCTATCACCACTACTCCCGATGCCGTCTTGTTTTTATTTATTATTCCGCAGTAGTTTCAACAGGTGCAGCTTCAGCAGGTACAGCTTCAGCAGGAACTACTTCAGCAGTTACAGCTTCAGCAGGCTGTTCTTGTGCGTCATTAGTAACAGTATTTTCAGAGGCAGTTTGAGCAGTTGCGATCGCCGCACCATTCATATTAATAGAATCAATCATTAAACGAGTGATTTCTTGACGATGACCGCGTTTTTTACGGGTTTTCTTCTTCGGCTTCATCTTGTATACCAAGACTTTGCGACCTCGAAAATGGCGCATCACCGTGCCTTCTACTGTGGCTCCCGACACTAAGGGCTGTCCTACAGTAACCTCACCGTCGTGCTGCACAAATAAAACTGAATCTATAGTAACTTTCTCATCCGGTTCTTTGTGCAGTAATTCTATATCGTAAAAGCGACCCGGCTCAACTCTAAGTTGTTTTCCGCCGGTTTCAATAATTGCATAAGTCATTTATTTATCCTTAAAGTTGCCGTACAGGTAGCTGGCTGCAAATTGATCAACACAGGAAGGTTTGCGTCTTCGATAAATTGCCTTCGCCAGCTTTTACAACATGTCTACCTGGTCCGAGCAGGAATTAGACAGCCGACAGATAATAATACTATTACTACGGCGCATTTTGCAAGTTTTAGCTTGCTTATTTTTACTGCGCTAATTCTCAAAAGCTTACCTCAGCCCTTTGGGCAAAAGTCGCGAAGTAAAAA
>DESS01000197.1:0-2307 GCA_002361335.1 Richelia sp. UBA3308 | reverse complement strand
ACTTCTTACTTCTTACTTGTGAATTTCATCAACGGATTTAATTGAGAATCTTGCACAAAATTATTAATTACCCATGACTTTGGCACAAAAATATTTCTCAAAAAATATTGACAAAGCTCTTATCAAAGAGCCTTGGTTTTTCAAGGACGGTTGAGGGGGGATTTTGACATATGAATAAAAAGTCAAGATTTTAATGTGAATTATTATTAATATGAACCTGAGAGCAGATAGCACCAAAAAATTTTAGCAGCTTAACAAAGCGTAACGATAATGATTTAGTTTCTTTGAAGGATTAAATACGCGATTCGAGAAAGAACAACCTTTCCAATGACTTTTAACTAAACCGTTATTCAATAGCCCACAAGTGCCGCCGCGCTGTCCTAAGGGCGTGTAATATTCGCAGTGTTTGCAACATGAAACGAAATCATTTAAGGTATTCATTACTATTTATCGATGAAGTAAAATGTACATCCATTTTTATATTTTCTAGCAAATAGCTTGGCGATCGCCAAGGGTATACCAGTTACTAGCCCGTAGGGCTTCTCACCAACTATCACAGATAAAATTCAGAAGATCTGATTTATGAATGTTGTTTACAATAATTAATGATTGCGAGTTTTAAAAAATAGTTTTGTATTTTATTTATCTAAAAGCTGCTGTATATAACAGAGGAAGGATTATTAATAAAAATTATTTTTGATAATTAGAAATGAAAAGAATAGAAGTAGAAGCTAGAACGATTTTTGTAGGATTAGCAGGGAGTCACGGTTATGGATTAAATCGTCCAGATTCCGATTATGATTGGAGGGGTGTATTTATTGCACCGAAAAATTATTATCTTGGATTTGATAAGGGTATCGAACAAAAAGATAATGGTTGGGATGAACCGGGAATGTTAGATTTTCTAGATAACAGTAAAGATACTGTTATTTATGAATTGAGAAAAATTATCCAGTTATTAGCGGCAGCCAACCCCAATGTTTTAGAATTATTGTGGTTAAATGAATATCCTGTATTAACACCAGTAGGAAAGCATTTAATTAATCATAGAAAACTATTTTTGAGTAAAAAGGTAAAGCATACTTATTCTGGTTATGCATTTGCTCAAATCAAGAAAATAGAAACCCATCGAAAATGGTTATTAAATCCACCGCAATCCAAACCCCTGCCATGTGATTTTGATATAGAAAACGAAACACCTCTTGCCAAAGAAGAATTAAACGCTTTTCTAGAATATCTTTATTTATTAATTAGAGGTAAAATTGAATTTTTAGAAGAAACAGAACAGCTATATAAATTATTGACAGCGGATATCGATTTTAAAGGAATGTTGAAACAACATCCTTTACCAGATGAAACCTTAGAAAAAACTCAGCAATTCACAAATAGCCGTAAAGATTTTATTCGTTTACTGCAAAAAAGTCAGAAATATCAAGTAGCCTTAAGAGAATGGAAAGCTTATCAATCCTGGAAAGAAAATAGAAATCCTCAAAGAGCAGAAACAGAAAAATCTTCCGGTTACGACCTGAAACACGGGATGCATTGCGTGAGATTATTACGTAGTGGACTAGAAATATTACGCAATCAAGAAGTAATTGTAGACAGAAGAAAAATAGGCGACGCAGAAGATTTAAAAGCAATTCTTAACGGAGAATATTCTTACGAACAATTAATGAAAATGGCAGAAGATTTAGTAGCGGAAATGGAAACTGTTTATCAAGAATCAACTTTACCAGAGAGACCTGATTTAGAAAATATTAATGATTTATGTATAGAATTGGTAGAAATGCAAGGTTTTTCACACAAATCAATAATTAATTAACCAATCTCCTCATTACCCAGATTGATGTAAATTAAATTTATAGCACCCTCACACACAGGACTAAAAATGCAAATTACTCAATGTTTGCACGCAGCCATTCTCGTCACAGACTTAAATCGAGCAGAACATTTTTATGGCGAAGTATTACAATTAGTTAAAGCAGAGCGATCGCGGAATTTTCCGGGTAGTTGGTATCAAGTAGGGGAATATCAAATACACCTGATAGTTGCATCTTTAGTTGCCAATAAACCATCACACGAAAAATGGGGACGCAACCCCCATATAGCGTTTTCAGTTTCCGACTTAGATGCCGCAAAAGAGCAGCTATTAAATTATAACTGTCCAATTCAACAAAGTGCTTCTGGTCGTCGAGCTTTATTTACTCAAGACCCAGATGGGAATATTATCGAATTAAGCGAACAGTAGTAGAATGCCCGAATTTAGAATGCCCGAATTTAGAATTAATAACTAACAACTATCACGGA
>DESS01000116.1 GCA_002361335.1 Richelia sp. UBA3308 | reverse complement strand
CCCAGGAAGCTTTCCCCCAAGATAATGCAGAAACTTTATTCAACCTGGGGATGCTTTACCAAAATGAAGGTAGATTTAATTCTGCTTACAATACCTATGAATCAGCGATCGCCACAGTAGAGTTATTGCGTGGTGAAATTATATCCGGTGAGGAAAGCAAGCGCAAACAAGCAGAGGAATGGAATCGACTTTATCGCAACATGGCAGAAGTTTGTTTGCAGTTGCAAGAAAAAACTATAGCGCTAGAGTTTATCGAGCGCAGTAAAACCCGTAATTTAGTAGAGTTACTGTTTAACGACGAACTTTATCCCCGAGGTGAAGTACCCGCAGCAGTTACCCGGCGGTTGCAGCAGTTAAGAGATGAAATTGCACAGGAAAAGCAAAGACTACAGCAAGCAGAGCAAAATAATTTAGATATTAATCGCAGTAAATTACATCAACTGCGTCAACAGCGAGAAGATTTAATCTCCAAGATTATTGGTTTTAAACCGATTCGTTTCCCAGAAATTCAAAATCTGTTAGATGAAAATACAGCAATCGTTGAATGGTATATCTTTGAAGATTGTTTCCGCGCTTTTGTGATTACCCGCGATTGTGATAAACCAATAATTTGGAATTCTAGTAAAGAAGATTTTGACAAGCTTGTAGATTGGAGTGGTGGCGAATATTTACAGCTTTACTATGAAAATAAAAACCGCTGGAGATACGAATTAAATCATAAATTACTACAGCTAGCAGAAAATTTACATCTAGATGAAATAATATCCTTAATTCCCCAAAATTGTAAAAAACTAATTCTAATTCCCCATCGCTATTTACATTTATTACCAATCCACGCATTACAATTATCTGATGGAGAATATTTAAGTGATAAATTTAGCGACGGTGTGAGTTATGCACCTAGCTGTCAATTATTGAAAATTACACAACAAAAATTATCAAAGTGTAGAGACGCGATATATGGAGACGTTATGTATAACGTCTCTACATTATTTGCGATTCAAAACCCCACAAAGGATTTAGAATTTACCGACATTGAAGTCGAAACCATCGCTACTAAATTTAAACCCCATCATATTCTTAAACATCACCAAGCAACAGAAACCGTATTAAAACAGCAACCAAATATCAATCATCTTAAAAATGCTAATTGGCTACACTTTTCCTGTCACGGTTATTTTAATTTCATTAATCCTGCAAAATCCGGTTTACAGCTAGCCGATACCTTAGTTTCTCCCATCCCTGAAAATACAAAATCATCCCGCTTATTAAAACTATCCGATGGCACAGAAATTGATTTAGAAACATGTTTAACCTTAACAGATATTTTTGATTTAAGCTTATCAAACTGTCGTCTTGTAACCCTTTCAGCTTGTGAAAGTGGTTTTACCGATTTTACAAACTCCAGCGATGAATATATTGGTTTACCAAGTGGTTTTATCTATGCAGGTGCTGCGAGTGTAGTTAGTACTTTATGGACTGTGGATGATTTTGCCACAGCTATTTTAATGATTAAATTTTACGAAAATATTCAAAATTCCAATAATAATATCTCAATTGCTCTCAACCAAGCTCAAAAATGGTTAAGAACAGTAACTCAAAAAGAATTATTACAATGGATTGATGGAAATAAAAATATGACAGTAGAGAATAAAAATAAAATCAAACAAAGATTAGAGGAAAATTATCTAGCCGAACAACAACCTTTTAAAGAACCGTGTTTTTGGGCTGCATTTTATGCAGTTGGAGATTAACCTCACCCCACCTACGGCACCTTCCACTTATTAAGGAGAGGGTTGGAGAGAGGTAATAATTGTAAATTATTGCTTTTAATAAATGTATAAATAATGTTTTCACACACCATTTAGGCGCTAAAAAATAAATCAGGTAGACTACTATATTTTAAAACTCTTGTGGTACGGGCATCCCTGCCCGTCCAAATGTACCTCATTAACATAAAAACTGCTGTAAATATAATCAATCTAGGAGTAAAAAAAATGGAAGCGAATGAATTAATAGAAGCATTTACAAATGTTGTTCAAGAACAGGATTATGTATTTGATGAAAAAGCAATTAAAAATATTCCATCATTACAAGAAAAATTAGCAGCTTTAGATAATATTTCTTTAGAATCAGTTGCAGAAATTATTCGTCAGTGGTACCTCAATCATGAATCTGTGAGAAATGCCGTTCTAGTTACCGAAAGAGAAATTAAAAAAGTAAAAAAAGCGAATCCAGCAGATCACGAAAATATTATCGAAAATAGTTATCGAATTATAAATGATGAATTAAAAAAAATCGTTGATAAAAATCAGCAAAGTAGACAAAAATCATAGATTTTTTGACAATCTTGATGTAGGCTACTTTATAAAATATAAAACCTCACCCCTTTCCCTCTCCGATGCTTTGGAGAGGGGTGCCGCAGGTGGGGTGAGGTTCCGAATTCCCCTTTAAATAACTATGAACATCTATGCTCCGAATATTCATTTATTCGCATTTCAACTTTATAAAGGCACCAATCTCGATCCAAAATTTTTAAATAAACAAGATATTCAACTCTGGAATAATGCCGATAAAATTGCTAACAATACTTTTCAAAATCAAATAAATTTACAACTAACTCGTCATATAGTAGATATTGAAAACGAGCCAAAAGGTTACAGTGTTGAATTAATAAAACCATCTGAAATTAAAGAAGACGATTATTCAATTAATTTTGAAGGTTATTTTCAAGATAATAATCAAGATAATAATCAAAATCAAAATCAAAATCAAAATGAACAACTTTTAATTAAAGGTTTTGCTTATCCCATAAGAATATACGACAGTTACGGTTTATGGTTAAACTTACGTCGTCCAGAACAACAAGAAGATGATAAAACTCCAACAGAAGATGTTGATATTTCCTTACTCAGTCAATTTAATCCTCAAAATTGCTTAACTATTATTCCCGATAAATACTTTTTAGGACAAACCTTATTAATTACCGCTTGGATAACATTAGAAGACAAACAAAATCAAACAAAACCCTATAATATTGCTCAAAATTGTTTAACTGCTATTTTTCCTCAAAATCAACCAGAATTTAACCGACAAGGAGAATTATTTGGTAGTCCAATTTTTGAATATGGTTTATTCAGTCAATTAGAAAAATATCAACATGTAATTATCTGGCTTTTTGAAAATCCACAAGCCGATGAAAAATTTACTCAATGCTATCAAATATTATTAGATTTATTCTTCTTCCGCAGCAAAGTTGTGAAAGCATTTCAAGATAGCCGTATAATTTATCAAAACATTACTGCAGCTTACAATGAAATTGAAAAAACAATTGAAGAAATTAAATCAATTACCGCATCCGACGAAATAACAATCAAAATATTAAATCAATTAACTGATAAATTAAAAGATTTACCGCAAAAATCCTTAACATATAACCATTTACTGAGAAACTTAAAAGACTATCAAAACACCATTGATATCAACCGCAATAACTACCAAGAAAAACTGCGACAAATCAGCGGAATAACTCAAGATGGTAATTTAAGTATTCTCCAAACCTTTTACCATCAAGACAGCAATAGATTTTACCAACAAATCAACGCTGATCTTGGATACTTCCAGCAAGGTTCAAGCTTATTAGAACAAGCAACAGCATCAATTCGTGGTATCGTCGAAATAGAACAAACAAAACGCGATCGCAATCTTAACAATACCATACAAATACTCGGTATTGGTCTTGGTGGAGGTGCTATTATTTCAGGAATTGTCAGCCAACATATTGAAAAAATAAAACAACCCTTAGCACCAATTTCTCCAAATAACCCACCTCATCCCTTTTACGCATCTTTATTTTTAAGTTTTCTCGGTATTCTATTATTTCTCGGTATTGGTTGGTTGATAGCTAATCGAAACAAATAATTATTAGTTGTTAGTTGTTAG
>DESS01000353.1:5328-5616 GCA_002361335.1 Richelia sp. UBA3308 | reverse complement strand
GAGTAATGAGTAATGAGTCTTTATGGTTATGTTAGTAATAACCGCCATTCTTAAGTCTTGGTTATATAGTAGGTAATTAGCGGGACTTGATGTAATTTCAATCTTTGGTGGAAGTGAAATTACTACTCCGTTTCTTCGAGTAGGGTATTGATATCGATCGCGATCGTGATTTACATTTTTTAACAATGGATTGTAATTTAGATATAGGGAATTTAAGTTGGGTGCAATACCTTCATAAAATTAGTAGAATTCGCACGGGCAAATTGGCCCGTACCACAAGAGTTTAAT
>DESS01000353.1:0-5277 GCA_002361335.1 Richelia sp. UBA3308 | reverse complement strand
ATTCTAAATTCTTCATTCTAAATTCTAAATTCACCTTGACATTTGCTCGAAGAAAAGGAAAATGAAGAAACTAAGATGGCGAAAACTGTTTATTGAAACTTCTGCATGGGTAACTACTGAAGTAATGTTAAATTTAGTTGGTTTAGATAATTTAGCAGATTATAGCGAATTTGTTTTTCAAAGTAAAGTTATAGCGGATGCAACTGAAGCTTTTTCTAACTTAATTACTTTAGTTTCATAAAACTATACTCTTCCAATTACCAATGAAAAATTACGAATATGATTGATCTTCAAAAATTGCTCCTTCTTGCTTTAAATAAATTTGCACTTCTTCAGTGATGCCGATATTCCATCCAAAGCGAGCGTTTTTGACTTTTGTGTTGAAAAGATTGGTATTGGTTAAATTTGCTTTTCTCAAGTCTGTATTGTGTAAATTAGCATTTTCTAAATTGCTATTTTCTAAATTAGCTTTTTCTAAACAAGCTTCACTCAAATTGGCATTTTTCAAATTAGCGTTATCTAATTTGGCACTTTTTAAATTAACCGATTCTAAATTGGCGTTTTTTAACTTAGCTTCAGTCATTTGAGCATTTTCGAGAATGGCACCAGTTAGGTTAACATGATTTAGTTTGACATTATTCATATAAGCGCAAGTAAAATCAGCATTAACTAGCTGAGCATTATTAAGATTGGCATTCCACAAATAAGCTTTATGAAGTTTGGCATTGGTTAAATTAGTATTTAGTAATGTAGCATCGCTTAAATTTGCACCAACTAATTGAGTGGCGATTAAACAAGCATTATTTAGGGTGGCGGTACTAAGGTTAACATCTCTTAAATTAGCATTATTAAGATTGGCATTAGTTAAGTTGATGCTGTTGAGATTAGAACCTACTAGCTGAGTATTTACTAATTTGGCATCGCAGAAATTAGCTTCACTTAAGTCAGTTCCGATTAATTGGGCATTTGTTAAATTCGCACTATTTAATTCAAGGCCACTTAAATACATATCGTTGAAGTTAATGCCGATTAATTCAAGGTCTTTTAAATTGGCAAAAATTAAGTTTAAACTGCTTGGAGTTTCACCTTGGTTAATTTGATTAAGTATTTTTTTTCGGATGCTTTGTTGTTCTGGAATTTGAATGTTATTAGATTCATCCATTTCTTTAGTAGTTTCAATTAACTTTTTATTTTGATTTTTCAGTTGATTTTTCATTTGATTTCCCAGTTGATTTTTCAGATAATTATGTCTATTCCAAATTATATTCGCAATCAAAAAAATCAAACCACTAGCTAAACTTAAACTAAATAATAATATTGATGATCGATCTGATATTGTCAGCAACAGAAATATATAACTTGTAACAATCACAGCTATTAGCTTGAATATAAAAAATATTCCAAACTTAGTTTCTGGCGATAAATTATTTGTTTTCCTATCTACTGTATTCATATCTAATAATTATCTTTAAGTAAATTTTATTCAGTGCTAAGTAGGTCAGCCAGAAAAATTATAGTTGAGACAAGGCAAAAGGCTTGAAAGGTGTTAAATTCGTTACTTTTCTTAACATAGCGATATTTTTTTTGCGCTTTTCCAATGTTGTCTGTGCTTGCCCTAGTTGGGTTCGTAGATAAATTTTTGTAAATAAATTCCATTGCTTTCGTTAGCATTTATCAATTGAAAACTATTAAGCTCTTAAATAGGGCGTTTATACTCTCCTGACTGACTCATAGAAATTGAATTATGTTTGATGCACTAGCCGATCGTTTAGAATCTACATGGAAAAAGCTCCGGGGACAAGATAAAATATCCCAATCTAACATCCAGGAGGCCTTGCGGGAAGTACGCCGCGCCTTGTTGGAAGCGGATGTGAACCTTGTGGTAGTTAAAGAATTTATTCGCGAAGTTGAATCAAAAGCACAAGGCGCTGAGGTTGTCAAGGGAGTACGTCCGGATCAGCAGTTTATCAAAATTGTTCATGAGGAACTGGTAAATGTAATGGGGGAAACTAATGTCCCCCTGGTACAAGCAGAAACAGCACCTACAGTCGTGTTAATGGCTGGTTTGCAGGGTACAGGTAAAACCACTGCCACAGCGAAATTAGCCTTACATTTAAGGAAATTAGAACGTAGTTGTTTGATGGTAGCAACAGACGTTTATCGTCCCGCTGCGATCGATCAATTAAAAACTTTAGGTCAACAAATTAACGTGCCGGTATTTGAACTGGGAAGCGATGCGAATCCAGTTGAAATTGCACGTCAAGGGGTAGAACATGCCAAGGCAGAAGGAATTGATACCGTAATTATTGATACCGCCGGTCGTCTGCAAATTGACCAAGATATGATGGCGGAGCTAGCCCAGGTAAAACGAACCGTCCAACCCCATGAAACCCTGCTGGTAGTTGACGCAATGACTGGTCAAGAGGCAGCAAATTTGACTAGTACCTTCCACGAACAAATTGGTATTAGTGGTGCAATACTCACCAAATTAGATGGTGATAGTCGTGGTGGTGCTGCCTTATCGGTGAGAAGAATTTCCGGTGCGCCGATTAAATTTGTCGGTGTGGGTGAAAAAGTAGAAGCCCTGCAACCGTTTTATCCCGATAGAATGGCATCGCGGATTCTGGGCATGGGAGATGTATTAACCCTTGTAGAAAAAGCCCAAGAAGAATTTGATCTTGCCGATGCTGAGAAAATGCAGGAGAAAATCCTGTCAGCAAAGTTTGATTTTACTGACTTTCTCAAACAGTTGCGCTTATTGAAAAATATGGGTTCTCTGGGAGGGATCATGAAAATGATTCCGGGGATGAACAAAATATCCAACGATCAACTTGAGAAAGGGCAGTCTCAGCTGAAACGCTGTGAAGCTATGATCAAATCCATGACCAAGCAAGAACGGACAAATCCCGATTTGTTGGCGAGTTCTCCCAGTCGGCGGCGGCGGATTGCCAATGGAAGTGGTTATAAGGAAAAAGATGTCAGCAAGTTGGTGAGTGATTTCCAGAAAATGCGTAATATGATGCAGCAAATGGGACAAGGTAACTTTCCCGGAATGCCAGGAGGAGGAGGAATGTTTGATGGAATGGGAGGTAATCCTATGGCTGCTGGAAATCCCGCTGCACCGGGATGGCGGGGTTATCCAGGCGGCGCATCTCGCGGTAAAAAGAAAGGCAAGAAGGATAAAAAGAAAAAAGGTTTCGGCACTCTTTAGTTATTAGTTACCAGTTACCACTCATAGACAAGGGATATAATCCAAAATCCCGGCATTGAGTTGACATTTGAATCAATAGCGCTTCATGCCGTGCAAGTGCTAAAATTAGCATTTGCTGGTCGTGGGAAATTTTTATCTTCCCACCTTTGTGAGGAGCATCACCCTTTGCCGGTGAAATACTTTCATAATGTTAGGTAGATGTATCGCCAATTGTATTTGTAAACCCATACCTGTAAAACTAGGAGAATAACCTCTCAATCATGATTAAACTGCGCCTAAAGCGAATTGGCAAAAAGCGAGAAGCAAGTTACCGAATAATTGCCATTAATAATCTTTCTCGTCGTGATGGTCGTCCCCTCCAAGAATTGGGGTTTTATAATCCTAGAACCAAAGAAACAAAATTAGACGTTCCCGGCATTGTCCAACGGCTACAACAGGGCGCTCAACCAACTGACACCGTGCGTCGCATCTTAGAAAAAAATAATGTTTTTGAACAAGTCCGTGCAGAAGTTGCATCCTCATAAAGTTAGAGAAACAACATCCAGTACAGCTCCCGATTATGTCAGTCTAGTAAGATTTTTGATTGAGCCATTTTTGGAATATCCAGAATCTTTAAGCGTTGATTGCGAAATTTCTTGCAGCACCAAAAGAGCTTGGATTCGCATTGCCTTTGATAATGCAGATAAAGGTAAAGTATTTGGTCGTGGAGGACGCAATATTCAGGCTATTCGCACGGTGATTTCTGCGACTGCTCAAGCTGCCGGACAATCGGCGTACCTAGACATTTACGGTAGTAATGAAAATCGGGAGGATGCACCAGCATCTTATAGCGAAGAACGGGATCGAGAATTACCAATGCCCAAACCTAAAACAAGACGTGGTGACGGACGTAGAAATTTCACCAAACCCCGCACTCGCATTTAATCGAAACGATTTTTATTGTTTCGCGCTTTATTCACTATCAGCCATTTGGCTGATAGTATACAGTAAATTACTTAAAATATTTCCAGACTAATTACTGCTTACCAATAATAAACACTATGGCAGATGCCATAACAATAGAATTGCCCGACATTCCAAGTGCTATGGCCTTAGCGGGAAATCAGGAAGAAAACCTCAAGATCCTATCGCGCCAAACTGGTGCCACTGTAGTACTTAGGGGACAAGCATTATACGTTAGTGGTACTGAAAAACAAATCGACTTGGTTCGTCGGTTGGTAAAATCTTTAGAAGATATTTGGACCAAAGGTAATGTTTTATCTATGGCTGATATTTTAACAGCACGTCAAGCCCTAGATACTCATCGAGAAGATGAACTGCAAATATTACAGCGGGATGTACTTGCTAAAACTCGTCGTGGCGAACAAATTCGTGCTAAAACTTTTCGCCAGAAACAGTATATTGAAGCTATACGCAAGCGTGACTTAACATTTTGTATTGGTCCTGCTGGTACTGGTAAAACATTTTTGGCTGTTGTTGTCGCCGTTCAAGCTTTGCTTGATAATAAGTATGAGAAACTAATTTTAACTCGTCCTGCGGTTGAAGCTGGTGAAAAACTTGGTTTTTTACCTGGAGACTTACAGCAGAAGGTTAATCCTTATCTGCGCCCGCTTTATGATGCGATTAATGAATTTATCGAGCCGGATAAAGTACCATCATTAATTGAAAAAGGAGTAATTGAAGTTGCGCCATTAGCTTACATGCGGGGGAGAACTTTAAATAATGCATTTGTGATCGTGGATGAAGCTCAAAATACCACACCAGCACAAATGAAAATGGTTTTAACTCGTTTAGGTTTTAATTCTCGCATGGTAGTAACGGGTGACATGACACAAACCGATTTACCATCCCAGCAAAAATCCGGATTATCAACAGCTTTTCAAATTTTAAAACACGTAGAAGGCATCGGCTTTTGTGAATTTTCTCAAAAAGATGTTGTACGTCATCCTTTAGTACAGCGTATTGTTGCTGCTTACGAGCAGTATGAAAAATAAGCATGGAAGGAAGGGGATGGTGAGAAAGATAATTGCTCGCTGCTCCCTCCTAACGAGTAAGGAGTAACGAGT
>DESS01000265.1:13457-22690 GCA_002361335.1 Richelia sp. UBA3308 | reverse complement strand
TAATTTTGTCTAAGTACTTATAAACCTGCTATCTGGCGACTCCCGCCTTTAACCTTCTTTGGAGGCGGGAGAGTTTCAAAAATCTTAAAAGATCAATTTTCGACATCATGATATATATCTTTTGACTTGTTCTATAAAAAAATCATATGCGTATTTTTCCTCGCGGATTTATTATAATTAGCATCATTTTGTACACTCAAATTGCAAGCGCCGCATTTGTACAACCTTTACGTAGTAAAGAATCAATGGTAGTTTCAGCCCATCCATTGGCGAGTGATGCTGGGTTAGAAATGCTACGCAAGGGCGGCAATGCCGTTGATGCTGCCGTAGCGACGACTTTTGCAATTTCTGTAGTAGAACCTTTTTCGGCAGGAATTGGTGGTGGCGGCTTTTTGTTAATGTACAACTCGCAAAAAGGGAAAATTGAAGCTTTAGATTTTCGCGAGCGCGCCCCATTAAAAGCGACAAAAAATATGTATTTGGATAGTAACGGCAAAGTGCGTCGCAATGCAAGTATTAATGGTTATTTGGCTGTGGCTACCCCGGGAACTGTGGCAGGTATGTATGAAATTCATCGTCGCTATGGTAAATTACCTTGGAGAGAAGTTGTTGCACCTGCAATTAAATTGGCGAAGAATGGTTTTGTTGTCAAAAATAAGTTTGTGCAAGCTATCCAAAGACGCAAGAAAATGATTGCTAGTAACCAAGCAGCACGGGCTATTTTTACTCGTAACGGTAATTTATATAAACCCGGAGAAAAACTTGTACAGCGAGATTTAGGGCAAACTTTACAAGAAATTGCGGCAAATCCACAGAATTTCTATACAGGCAGAATTGCTGAGATTATTGCCTCGGATATGGCAAAAAATGGCGGTTTAATTACTTTACAAGATTTAAAATCCTACAAACCGATTTGGCGTACTCCAGTATGTGGTAATTTTCGCCAAGCTAAAATTTGTTCCATGCCACCACCATCATCAGGAGGCACTCATTTATTGCAGATGTTAAATATTATCGGCGATACTGATTTAAAATCTTTAGGATGGAATCACCCTGACACGATACACTTAATGGCAGAAGCCATGCGAATTGCTTATGCCGATCGCTCGGAATATTTAGGCGATCCTGATTTTGTTAAGGTTCCCTTACAACAGTTGATCTCGCCAGAGTATGCAAAACTGCGCCGTCAGCAAATTGATATGCAGCGTGCAAAACCTTCAACTGAAGTAGAGCCAATTGATAAAGAGACATTACAGAAATTTAGTGGAATTAAACCATCGAGATTAATAACTGCAACTAGCAATCCAAAAATCAACAATTCAAAATATCATGAATCTACAGAAACCAGTCATCTTACAGTTATCGACAAACAACGCAACGCCGTAAGTTTGACGTTTACCATTAATTTGGGTTTTGGCGCTGGTGTAGTCACACCGGGAACAGGAATAGTTCTCAATAACGAAATGGACGATTTCGCAGCAGCACCACAAGTCCCCAATGCTTTCGGCTTGCTCGGTAACGAAGCAAATTCCATTGCACCCCGCAAAACTCCCCTATCAAGCATGACTCCCACAATTGTTACTGAAAACGGACGCTTGCGGATGGCTTTAGGTACCCCAGGAGGTAGCACCATCATCACTCAAGTATTGCAAATTATTCTTAACGTTTTGTTATACGATATGAATGCAGCAGCAGCAGTATCTGCATCCCGCATACACCATCAATGGTTTCCCGATACATTGCTCGTCGAACCTTGGGGTTTAGATGCCCTGACATTGCAAGAATTAAAGCGTCGGGGACACAAAATCAAACAAATTAATCCTTGGGGTAACTCCAACCTAATCATCGTCAAACCAGATGGCACCCTCGAAGGCGCTGCCGATTCCAGGGGTGAAGGTGAAACTAGGGGGATTTAGGGTAGGGAGATAAGGGGAGCAGGGGGAGCAGGGGGAGCAGGGGGAGAAGAATAAACAATAAATAATTTCTTCTGAATTTTGAATTCTGAATTCTAAATTCGGGCATTCTAACTCCTAACTCAATGCCCCATTCCCTATTTACTTGTACTATTTACATTTCAACTGAAGCGTCTGATGTGTCTGTTGGTGAAAATTCCTTGGCGCGGGCGCTGGGTACTAATGTCCATCCTGCTTTTAATAACTTTTGATAAGTTGCATATCCTTTAGAACCCCCCGGTATTCTATAATCTGGTACTGCGAATTCTGAAAAAGCGGTGTATGGTCGCCAGGGTTGGTTCGGTGCTGTCTGCAAGTGCAAAATTTTCTCTCCATCTTCCCCAGATTTGGATAACCAGCACATTCTTTTCATACAAACTCCTTTGTATTTCGCATATAATGCATAATTACAGACATTTGTCAACTGTAGCCTCACCCTTTTGGAGTAGTTTTGAAGAATGAGTTATAAGAAATAAAAGATAAAATTTCATTCTTCTTTCTTTTAAGGGAAGATTTACAGGTGCTTCATTGTACTTTTATTCAGATATAACATTTAATGTCTTTTGTCTAAATAAAAACTATCCACAGACGAAATTGTCCGTGGTGTAAAAAATAAAACACTGATAACAAACATCTGCGTTTGTTTAATTTTATATGTAAATTTACTATGCGTGTGTATATTTGACTACTTTTTTCTCTTATCGTTAAATATTCAAGCATGGGTACAAAATATTGATTTCTAGAAAGCTTGTAAATCAAAGCTTTCAGAATCTAAAAGCCCCCTAAGAGATTTTAGATTTTGGATTGTTAATAATCAGAAAATTTGATAAGAAAGCTTCCTTCAAAATCTATCTGTATGATTGATTAATCTAATTTGAATGGGTTGTCTTTAAGTGTGACACAATTTATTTATCAAAAACTTATAACTGAAAATGAAATCGCCCAAATCATGGAAAAACGCAACTTGGGAACATCGGATGTGAAAATTACCCCCATTCTCATGGGAACTTGGCAAGCTGGTAAAAAGTGGTGGGTAGGTATCGAAGATGCTAATTCTATTAAAACTATACGAGCAGCCTTTGAAAATGGAATTACGACTTTTGATACTGCTGAAGAATATGGTGACGGGCATTCAGAAAGAATTGTTGCCCAATCTTTATCGGATGTTAGAGATAAAGTTGAATATGCGACAAAAGTTTTCCCCAATCATCTTAAATATAAACAGGTAATAGAAGCTTGCGATCGCTCTTTGAGAAATCTCCAAACTGACTATATTGATTTATACCAAATTCATTGGCCTAGTGGCTCGTTCAATACTGAAATTGTTCCTATAGAAGAGACAATGAACGCCCTTAACCATCTAAAAGAACAAGGTAAAATTCGGGCAATAGGTGTATCAAATTTTTCTCGTATTCAATTAGAATCAGCTGCAAAATACGGCAGAATAGATAGTTTGCAACCGCCCTATTCTTTATTTTGGCGAAAGGTTGAGAAGGATGCAATGCCCTACTGTATTGAAAATAATATTTCCATTCTGGCTTATTCGCCTTTAGCCCAGGGATTATTAACCGGAAAGTTTGATGGTTCTCATAAATTCTACCTCGATGCCAATCGTGCTAACAACAAATTATTTCAACAAGAAAATATGAAACGGGCACAAGTTGCTTTAGACAAGCTACGCCCCATAGCCGAAAGTCATCAATGCACTCTCGCACAATTATCATTAGCATGGGTAATTGCTCAACCAAATAGTAACGCAATCGCCGGTGCTAGAAGTGCTGAACACATTATAGCCAACGCCAAAGCTGCTGAGGTAAAACTTTCTCAAGATGAATTACAAGAAATTGAAGCCATCGGGCGCATCGTCACCAGCCATCAAGATAATAACCCCGTGATGTGGAACTTCTGATAACTCAGGAGTCAGGAGTGAGCAGTTTAAGGCTTGAAAATAAAAATTATCTCCCCTTCCTTCCTTGTCACCTTCCATTCCAGTTAATAATATTGCGAAATTTAAAGACTCGTAAACTTCAATGAATAAGGGGTTTCATTTTTCTGAGATGGCTGATAACTTAATAAATAAGACACAAGCAAAGCACAAAGAACTCAATTGGGTAAATGACAATGTGTCTCCGGTCAAAGCCCAAGTAAATCTCAGCATTAAGAAAGTGGCATTTACCGCAGTGACGTAAGCCAAGTTCCTAGATAGGAAAATATGTAAATGCGTTATTTACTATGAGTTAAGTAAACTTTAGTTGTTAAATTTCTCAATTCTCCAAATCATTGACCACGAGTAAACATTTTACCTCGATAAATCTTCATTACAAAGCCTGGTAGCACTCTTACCAGGCTTTAAGTTTTGTATATAAGCTTCTAAGAGTAGGAGAACAACATCTTAAACAGGCGGCTCTTCGAGATGCTCACAATTGAGTATGTTTGTTGAGTTTAAATGTTGCACTATTCATATTCAGGCTTTGATCAACAAAAAACTAATTTTATAATTTACAAACCTTCCTCCCGCCCTCTTTATACCAAGTTCGGTTAATTAGTTACGATATAACCCGATTGAAAATATGGGGGTTATTACCTATTACTCATGAATACTCATTACTCATTACCTATTACTCATGAATATTCATTAAAATAATCTATCTATATATTTAATTATAAGCCCGCTTGAGGCAGATTTTAAAATTTTCCTCAAGCGGGCTATTTTAACTTTTCAGTTAACCATTACAAAAGCAGAATACAGCAATAATCAGAAATTTTTTTATATTTGTATCTGTTTATGAGACACTAATAGTGTTTTGGTTGCATCATACTTGTATATAACTGCTCTACTGGTGGCGAGCATGACATTAAATAGTTATAATATATTGCTGTTAAAAAATAATCAAAGGGATACTGAGTGGTTGCGGCAAATGCTTTTGCCTCATCAAGTTAATGTGGTTAATAGTTTATCAGAAGCTAAGTCAGTATTACAAACCACTACTATTGATGCGGCTATTTTAAATTTATCATTGAAAAATATTCAAGATTTTGAAATTATTTCTTCAGTATATTCACTTTCCCATTATGTCGCAATTATAGTGATAACAGAGGATGAAAATGAAGGGACTTTGCAAAAAGCGATCAAATTAGGTGCTGAGGAAGTTCTCATTAGTAATAATACTAACAAACATAATTTAAAACGAATATTAATATCTAGCATCGAGAGACGAAAACGTTACTTTGAAAATATTCGGTTCGGGAAAACATACGATGGGAATCAGGATAGCGGCGAAGCAAGATGGCGTTTTTTATCCGAGGCGACTTTTGAAGGGATAATGCTACACGATCGCGGAACTATTTTAGATGTAAATCATGTTTTAGCAAGGATAACTGGCTATGAAGTTGAGGAATTAATTGGTAAAAATGGGTTTGAATTAGCTACAGTAGAATCCCAGGTATTAATTATAAAAAATATTATTTCTGGTTATGAAAAAGCTTATGAAGTAACTGCAATCAGAAAAGATGGCTCTACATTTGTAGCAGAAATTCAAGCTAAAATTATTTCTCATGGTTCTCAAAATATCAGAGTAGTAGCGATTAGAGATATTACAGAGCGCAATCGAGTAGAGGCAGCTTTGCACAAAAAAGAAAATCTTTTACGAAAGCAAACTCAAACTTTATTAGAAATAGCTAGAAGTAAAACTTTTATTCAAGGAGATTTGATTGATTCTATAGGTGAAATTACACGTGTAGCAGCAATAACTTTGGATGTAGCAAAAATTGGTGTTTGGTTATTTAACGAAGACCATTCTCAACTCGAAAATATTGTTTCATACGATTGTAAGGGCAGAAGTGATTTAAAATCAATTGTTTTAAAAAAAGAAGATTATCCGAATTATTTCACAGCTTTAGAAGAAAGAATTAATTCTCTAGACTCTAATTTAGAAGCTACTGTAAATCAAGAACTATCAAAATTTTATCTTGCAGTATTTGGTGTAACATCAGTATTAAATAAACTGATTTGGCTTAGGGGTCATGTTGTAGGTATAGTATGTTATGTACACCGTGATGATATCTCTTCAAGTCGTCAGTGGAGTTTAGAAGAAGAAAGTTTTGCTGGTTCAATTGCTGATTTTGTCACATTAGCAATTGAAGCAAGTGAGAGAAAAACGGCACAAAAGGCGCTAAAGCAAAGTGAAGCCCAATTTAGAGCAATATTTGAACATTCTTCCATTGGCATCTGCTTGCTAGATATTAAAGGTAGGATTTTTGATATAAATCCGGCATTATGCAAAACGATAGGATATGATTTTGAAGAACTTAATCAAAAACACTTGACAGATTTTATTTGTTTTGAAAAAGAAGATTTAAAGCTTTACAAGCAATTGATCTTAGGTAAAATTGAGCGTTTGGAGATAGAAAGACAGCTTTTGCACAAAAATGGTGGTAGACTTTGGAATCATTTAAGTATTTCTTTGATTGTATATCCAAACAATAAACCTAAATTTTTTATTGCTATTATTGAAGATATTAACGAACGAAAAAAAACTGAATTACAACTACGGGAAAGTAAAGAATCGGCAGAAGTTTCAAGTCGAGCAAAAAGTGAATTTTTGGCAACTATGAGCCATGAATTGCGAACCCCTTTAAATGCAATTATGGGTTTATCTGAATTACTTCAACAAGAAGTATTTGGTTCTACTAATGATAAGCAAAAAGAATATATAAACTGTATATATAACAGTGGCGTACATTTATTGGAATTAATAAATGATATTCTTGATTTATCAAAAGTAGAAGCAGGAAGAGAGGAATTGTCCTTGTTTCCTGTAGAGCTTGATAATTTATGTCATTATGTTATATCAACAGTACGCGAACGTGCTGAAGAAAAAAAATTACAGTTAACTTGTTCTATTGATAAAAAATTAGAGACTTGCATTGCCGATGAACGACGACTTAAGCAAATGCTATTAAATCTGCTTACCAACGCAATCAAATTTACGTCGAAAGGTAATGTTTCATTACAAGTAATAAAAGTATCCCAAGGAATTGCATTTCGAGTATGTGATACTGGTATTGGTATTAAACCATATCAATTTAAGCATTTATTTGAACCTTTTAAACAACTTGATTCTCGACTAAATCGTCAGTATGAAGGTACTGGTTTGGGTTTAGCTTTAACACGCAAATTAGCCCGTTTACATGGTGGAGATGTAACAGTAGAATCAACTTTTGGAAAAGGTAGTCGGTTTACTTTATTTATTCCCGATCGCGAATTTAAAGAAGAGAGGAAGATCGATAAATTTAAATCAAATACCAATTGTACCAATAATATGATAGCTCCTACAAATACTTTTAAGAGTAAACGTATTTTACTAGTGGAAGACGATAAACATACCGGTAAATTATTACAAGATTATCTGCAAACAATTGGCTATGAAGTTGAGTGGATGACAGATGGAAAAAACTTTTTATATACAGTACATTTTTACCAGCCCGATCTGATTTTATTGGATATTAAATTAGGAGAGGTTAACGGCTCGGACTTACTTGTTTCTTTACGAAAAATATCAGATTTACAAGATAAAATTGTAGTCGCTATGACACCCAGTAAAGACGATAATTCCGGCTATCGATTTATCCAAGCTGGTGCAAATGATTTTGTTAGTAAACCAATTGATATTTTTAAACTAGAATCTTTATTAATGCGATATTGTATTTAAATAATCAGGAATAGAAAGGAACGGAATTATAAATTATAATTTATAATTTATGAGTTATAAGTTATGAATTATGATTTTTATATGTTTAACCTTTAATCTTTAAACTTACCTGAATGATGATAAAACTAGACCAATTTTTGAAGTTGTTGGGTATAGCCCCAACGGGGGGACAAGCCAAATTATTGATTTTGGATGGTAATGTCAAAGTTAATGGTATCCTGGAAACTCGCCGGGGTAGACAGTTAGTCACTGGAGATAAAGTAACGGTGGGAACGGAAACTTTTGAAGTTGGGGATTTGAATAAAAATTCTTAAATAAGTAATATTATTTGTTTGTAGTAGCACTTTATTTGAATATATTTTGGCGTTGAAGCGCTACTACGAGCCTTTCTCATCCTAATGCCGCTTTTCTATCTTGAAATTCCCAATATTGTGTTTAGATTTACGATTTTTTTCTACGATGCGTTTTGCAGCAGTTGTATTATAATAATCTTCTCCTTGTTTACCAAGCAATCAATATTCGGGAGCATCCCAAATGTTTAAAAACATAATTTGTCAGTGCGAGTGCAATGAAATGGAGCATTTGCCAAGCGTCTCTCCAAGGGAGATTTTACCTTTGAAACCCTAAATTTTTATCGTAAATCTAAAATCGAATGACAAATCCTAATCATGAAGGGACTTTCCAGGGTGCAAACGGATTAGAATTGTATTATCAAAGTTGGCATCCTCTAGCTTTAGCCCGAGCCGTTTTAGTAATAATACCTGGCCATGGAGGACATAGTAGTATTTTTACTAAAATGGCAGAATATCTGATTGAGCGTAATTACATTGTCTACAGTTTTGATTTGCGCGGTAATGGGCGATCGCTAGGTCAAAGAGGCTATATTAATAATTGGGCAGAATTTCGAGAAGATTTAAAAATTTTTCTCAATTTAGTTAAAAGCAAAGAACCACAACAAGATTTGTTTATTATTGGTCAAAGTATGGGTGGAACAATTGCTTTAGACTATATTTTACGAGAACCAAATCAACCACAAGGATTAATTTTAATATCTCCAGCGTTAGGATTAGGGGTTTCTGGCTGGAAATTATTTTTAGGTAAAGTATTATCTAGTATTTTACCTCGTTTTGCATTAAATACATCAATCAGCTTTTGTGCTGCTTCTCGGGATCCAGAAGTAGTAGCTATTTGCGCCAAAGATCCCTTACGTCATAGTCAAGGTACTGCTAGATTAGCTGCACAATTGTTACAAACTATTGACTGGATTTATGCTCATGCCACGGAAATAGAAGTTCCTCTATTGATTCTTCATGGTGGTGCAGATAGGGTTACTTTGCCCGAAAACAGTCGAATTTTGTTTGAATGTTTAACTTTAGCTGATAAGGAAATACGAGAGTATCCTGATAGCTATCACGAACTTCACTGGGATATTAATTATCTAGAGGTACTAGCAGATATGGATCATTGGATACAAAGACATAATTTCTAACAGCATTGGGCCGAAGGGCCGAAGGGCATTGATAATCATTAATTTCTAACAACGCTCCAACTATCACGGATTAGATGGATT
>DESS01000265.1:7022-13387 GCA_002361335.1 Richelia sp. UBA3308 | reverse complement strand
ACCCAAGCTGTAAGTAAGTTCGGATAAATTTTCGGCCGACTTACTTAATTTTATACATCGTTGGCAACAAGGCTGAAAATTGTTAACTTATAACTTTTAACACCTCAAAGATTTTGAATCTAAAATCTAAAATCTAAAATCTATTAAACTCATAACTAACTTTGAGCAGACAGGCTTCACAAAAATTTGTATGCTGGTTAACAGGGTTATTGATATTTTTTTTAAAGCTTGTGCAGGAAGATTTTAGATTAATAGTTGATTTAGTTTCAGTTCTCGCTGTTGCTGCGGCTGGGGGGCTGTTTGCTTCGTTGCTGCGTTTACCCGTGTTACTAGGGTATCTCGTAGGTGGAATGATTGTTGGCCCTGCTGGGTTGGGATTAATTAAGGAGTTGATTCAAGTAGAGACTTTAGCACAGTTTGGTGTTGCTTTTTTATTGTTTGCTTTGGGGGTGGAGTTTTCTTTTGCGGAACTGAATAAGGTTAAGAAAATTAGTTTGGGTGGTGGTGGTTTACAAATTATTTTGACGATCGCAATAACGACTTTAGTGTCGCTGGGAATTGGTTGGGTAGATTCCCCTGCTCAAGGTGTGTTTTTGGGAGCAATTTTATCTTTGTCTTCTACTGCGGTAGTACTGAAATGTTTGATGGAGCGTAATGAAACGGATACTCCCCATGGACAAGTAATGTTGGGAATCCTGGTGGTGCAGGATTTGGCTTTGGGATTAATGTTAGCAGTATTGCCTGCTCTTGACCAACCTGTGGAAACCATTGGTGTGGCGGTGTTAATGGCGCTGTTAAAAATTGGTTTATTTGCTGCGGGTGCTGTGGCTACGGGAATTTGGTTGATTCCGCCTTTGTTGCAGTTGCTGGCACGCACGGAAAGTCGAGAGCTATTTTTATTGGGTGTGGTGGCTTTGTGTCTGGGAATTGCTCTGTTAACGGAAGAGTTGGGGCTTTCTATTGAAATGGGGGCGTTTGTGGCTGGTTTGATGATTTCTGAGGTGGAATACGCCGATCAAACTTTAACTTATGTCGAACCGCTACGGGATATTTTCGCTAGTTTGTTTTTCGCTGCCATCGGCATGTTGATCGATCCTGTATTTTTATGGAGCCATCTGGAATTAATTCTTGGATTGGTAACTTTAGTATTTATTGGTAAATTTTTAATTATTACTCCTTTAGTCAAAATATTCCGTTACCCGTTGAAAACAGCTTTAATTGCAGGGTTAGGATTAGCTCAAATTGGTGAATTTTCTTTTGTTCTCGCTAGTGAAGGTCAAAAGTTAGGTTTGGTATCTCGTCGGGTATATTTACTAATTTTAGGTACCACAGCAGTAACATTAATTTTAACGCCTTTTCTACTACGTTTAATACCAATTTTATTTGATTGGGCTGAATCAATGCCTTGGTTAAAGCCCTATCTGAATAATGAAGGAAAACCTTTAGAAGTAGCCGAGGAATTACCTATAAAAGACCACGTGATAGTTTGCGGTTATGGTAGAGTCGGTAAAAATCTCGTAAAATTACTGCTTTTTCATCAATTATCTGTAGTAGTTATAGATCAATCCGAAACCAGAATTGAACAACTACGGGAAGCCGGAATTCCTTATGTATATGGTAACTGCGTTAGTTTTCATGTTTTGGAAACAGCAGGAGTTAACCAAGCTAAAGCAATGGCGATCGCACTTCCGGATCAAATGAGTACTCGTCTTTGTCTACGCCGTGGTTTAGAATTATTTCCAGAATTAAATATAGTTGTGCGCGCTACAAATAACAAAATTATTGAACCACTTTACCAACTAGGAGCGCGAGAAGTGGTACAGCCAGAATTTGAAGCCAGTTTAGAAATGCTTTCCTTTCTATTAACAGATGTGGGTTTCTCACCAACTGTGGTACAGCGAGAAATGCAGGAAATCCGCAAACGTCATTATTTAGATTTACGCCCTGAGGAATCAGCCTCTGAAGTTGCCCGGGATTTACGACGGGCTACAGCGGATTTAAACAAACGTTGGTATACCTTACCTGACAACTCGCCTCTAGTAGGAATGACTTTAGAACAAGCTGATATGCGCTATTTAACCGGCGTTAGCTTAATGGCGATTCAGCGCACTACTGGGGAAGAAATAGATTATCCCGACGCATTAACTACTATTAAAGGGGGCGATCGCTTTTTAGTAGTAGGCTCGCGGGAAGAAGTAGCTGCTTTAGACGAATTTGCATCGGGAAAAGCAACCGTACCGGGAGAAAACAGCGCTTGTCAGTGGGTAAAACTCAATTCGGAATCACCTATTTTAGATAAAGCCCTTGGTGATTTAGACATCCGCCATCAATACGGTGTAGAAATACAAGCAATTAGACGAGAAGGAAAATTTATTCGCTATCCCAACAGTAAAACCCGAATGCAAAACTGCGATCAATTATTATTGTGCGGTAGATTACCAGCTTTAAATCAATTAGAACAATTATTTTCTCCCGAAAAGCAGACGTTAAATCGGTAATAATCGGGCATGGGGCATGGGGCATTGGGCATGGGGATAAGGAGACAAGGAGAGAATTCGGGCATTCTTTACTCCTCACTCTTTACTTTCAAATAAGCGATCGCCCTTTTGAAAATGGTAATTTTTTGATTATCTTCTGCCATTACACAGAAACACTGTAAGTCTTGCCATAATACTGTTCCCGTGATTACATCGCCAGTTATTAACTTTAATTCAACTGAGGTTTTTTCTTTAATTAAATTTTGAATTTGTTTGATGCTGGGTAATGAGGTATCGAATTCTGTCAACATTTTCTATGTCAATGGTAGATAGTGGTTATTGGATAGTTGATAGTGGATAGTGGTTTGAAAAATTAACTACTAACAATTAACCACTAACAACTAACCACTGTAATAATTCATTCACAGGAAAAATGGC
Source organism: Richelia sp. UBA3308 (assembly GCA_002361335.1). GTDB lineage: Bacteria > Cyanobacteriota > Cyanobacteriia > Cyanobacteriales > Nostocaceae > Rivularia. The sequence continues at coordinate 10,472 of DESS01000265.1, read as the reverse complement.
AATAGAATTTACTAAGTACCAGGGTTTAGGTAACGATTTTATTTTGATTGATAATCGCTCAAGTTCAGAACCAGTAGTGAATCCAGACCAAGCAATTCAATTGTGCGATCGCCATTTTGGTATCGGTGCTGATGGTGTAATTTTTGCTTTACCGGGTGACAACAGCACTGACTATACTATGCGGATTTTTAACTCGGATGGTTCGGAACCCGAAATGTGTGGCAATGGTATTCGCTGTATGGCTGCTTTTCTTGCTGAATTAGAAGGAGACGCAAAAAAAACCGATACCTATCGAATTCATACTTTGGCTGGTACAATTACTCCTCAATTAATGTCTGACGGTCAAGTTAAAGTGGATATGGGAACTCCTAGATTGACTGCTGGTGAAATTCCTACTACTCTTGCCCCTAATAATGAAAAGGTAATTAATCTACCTTTACAAGTTGCCGGTAAATCTTGGGATGTCACCTGTGTAAGTATGGGAAATCCTCACTGTATTACTTTTGTCGAAGATGTTGCAGCGATCGAATTAGAAAAAATTGGTCCTGAATTTGAAAATAACTCTGTTTTCCCCGAAAGAATTAACACCGAATTTATTCAAGTCGTCAATTCAAACTACGTAAAAATGCGGGTATGGGAACGCGGTGCTGGTATTACTTTAGCTTGTGGTACTGGTGCCTGTGCTTCCTTAGTTGCTGGTGTATTGACAGGAAAATGCGATCGAACAGCAACTGTAGAACTTCCTGGGGGGCCATTATTAATAGAATGGTCGGAAATTGACCAAAGAGTTTATATGACAGGGCCAGCTGAGAAAGTGTTTACAGGTAAATTGTAAATCATCAATGTAGAGACGTGATATATCACGTCTCTACAAATTTCTTGTTCAAATAGGAATTTCACCGCTATGTAGCAAATACTATTTTAACCTATTTCATCAAACCTTTCCCCTTGTGAAGGAGGAGAGGCTTTTGATTTGATGAAAACTCCTTTGACTGAGATTTGATTGCATTTATTGGGAACAATAAAAATGTTTCCTTGTGGCTGTTTCCAATTAAAGCTTCCACTGAAGGAAACACAGGACATATTTAGTTCGGTTGGAAAAACAAAATGTTTCGAGTTGCAATTGGCCACAGTGTCGATCCTGATTCTGCATCTGCGATCGCCGAAGCTATCTCAGAGTGTAAACAATTGTTAAATGGAGAAGTACCTCAAGCGGGTATTTTATTTACAGCTATAGATTTTGACCATGCAGTAATTTTAGAACATATTCAGGATGCATTCGGTGAAATTGAGCTAATTGGTGGAACCACAAATGGAGAAGTTTCTTCATCAATGGGTTTTCAACAAGACTCCTTGACTTTGATGGTGTTTGCTTCGGATGAGGTGGAAATTAAAGCTGGATTGGGACGAGAAATATCAAAAAATCCCATATCAATGGCTCAACAAGCTGTGGAAATGGCAAAAGCCAAGAGTTCAGCCCAACCTCAATTATGTCTAACTTTCCCAGATAGCTTAACTAGCAATGGAGTTCTGATATTAGAAGGATTAAAGCAAAGTTTGGGAGAACAAATTCCCATTGTTGGCGGAATGGCTGCTGATGACTATGTGTTTTCTCAAACATATCAATTCTTTCAAAATCAAGTAGTCAGCGATGCTGTACCAGTACTATTGTTTTGCGGTGATTTAAAATTCTCCTATGGAGTTGCTAGCGGTTGGACTCCTTTTGGTAAGCGCAGTTGTGTAAACAAAGTTAATGGTAACGTGGTTTACGAAATCGATGGACAACGCGCTCTTGATTTTTATCAGTATTATCTGGGAGCAGAACAGTTTACTGCTAACTACGCAATTCATGCATTGGCTGTTTTTGAAGATGAAGAGCGCTTCTATATGAGAGCGCCAAATGGTTACGATATAGAATCTGGGAGCGTGACTTTTTTCTCAGATATTCCACAAGGAGCAATAGTTCAAATTACTGATGCATCGCGTGAAAATATTTTACAAGCTTCGGAAAATTCTCTCAAAGAAGCTTTAACTCGTTTTCCTGGTACAAATCCAGCCGCAGCTTTATTAGTTTCTTGTGCAGCTCGTCGGCGAATTCTCGGAACACTAACTAGCGAAGAGTACGAGCTTGTTAAAAACAATTTACCCCAAACCATACCTTATTGTGGATTTTATGCCTATGGTGAAATTGCTCCTTTAACTACTGAAGGAAAAACTCGATTTCATAATAAAACATTTGTGACACTCCTGATAGGAGCATAATAAATTCAGTTATGAATAGTAACAACGATTTGGAGAGAAATCGAGAATTAGAAAAAGCAAACCGTATTCTGCAAAAAAAACTCCAACGCTGTGAAAACGAACGCAAGCAACTAGAAACTGATATTACAGCTAAGGAATTTTTGCTAAAAAAGGTAATTAGTGAATTGCAAGATTCCCAGTCAGCTTTAACACGTAGAAGCAAAGAATTAGAAATTACCTTACAGAATTTACAAAAGATGCAAGCACAAATGTTGCAAAGTGAAAAAATGTCAGCTTTGGGACAAATGGTGGCTGGTGTGGCTCATGAAATAAATAATCCAGCTAACTTTATTCATGGGAATATCAGTTATTTGGAACAGTATAGCGAAGAAATGTTGGAATTAATAGAGCTTTATCGCTGCCATTTTCCCAATCCACCAAGCGAAATTCAAAATCTAGAAAATGATATAGAATTAGATTTCTTGCAAGAAGATTTACAGAAAATACTAGACTCTATAAAAGTGGGAACCGAGCGTATTAGCGCAATAGTTTTATCGTTACGCAATTTTTCCCGTCTAGATGAAGCTGAATTAAAATTAGTTGATATTCATCAAGGAATTGACAGTACGATATTAATCTTACAACATCGTTTGGAAGCAACCTTAAATCGTTCAGAAATTCTAATCATTAAAGATTATGGAGTGCTGCCCAATGTTGAATGTTATGCAGGACAATTAAATCAAGTTTTTATCAGTTTATTGACTAATGCCATTGATGCATTAGAAGAATTAGAAAATAAACAAATTACTCCAAAAATTACAATTAGCACATCAGCGATTGATTCTAATTGGATAGAAATAGCAATAGCAGATAATGGAATTGGTATACCAGAATCGATTCAAGCACAAATATTTAATCCATTTTTTACCACAAAACCAGTTGGGAAAGGAACTGGGATGGGATTAGCAATTAGCTATCAAATTGTTTGCGAACAACATCAGGGTAAGCTCAATTGTTTTTCATCAGTAGGTAAAGGTACAGAATTTCAGATTCAAATTCCGATAAAACAAGTAAGCTGTAATATCATTTAGTGCATCATTATACTTCTAAAGTAGGGTGTGTTAAGGCTTTTAGGATTCGATGGGAAAAATAACAGTCCAAGATTTGCCGTAACGCACCAATAACGCTTGGTGCGTTAGATGTATTAAG
>DESS01000265.1:0-6970 GCA_002361335.1 Richelia sp. UBA3308 | reverse complement strand
ATCTAACACACCCTACAATCTATCACCAATGTAGAGACGTGATATATCACGTCTCTACAAAGTTTCGGGTTATCTATAAAGTTATTATTTCAATTCCAATTTAAATTCATCAAATTGAACTGCATTTCCTTCCGGTTTAGTCGTATCAAAATAATAACTATCAACTGTACCTTTCCCCGTATCTAAAATACTAAATACGGTAATTTCATTACTAGTAATATAAGGCATTGGTTTACCATCTTCGCCAGTTAACGGTTTAATTGATGGTATTATTGGTTCTAAACCATTTGGGTCACCAACTTCAACATATTTCTCTTTATATCCTTGGGGTACATTGCGTTTTTTATCACCCAAATAAGCACCATAAGTGTTACCAACATTCGATGATTCCAAAAAATTAATTCCCGATTCACTGCGGAAACGATTCCATATATGAGAATGTCCGTAAAAAACTAATTGTACGTCATTCTTTTCTAATAAAGGCATAATATCCCTAATTAAGTAATCTTCTTCCAAAGGATATTCATAACGTACAGCAGTTATTTTACCGCTATCATCTTTTTCAATTGTCTGGACTGGATTTGTATAAGCCGGAATCACATTATCTCCCAAAGAATGAACGGGATGATGGAACATGACTATTTTGTATTTGGCTTGTTGAAATTCCGGACTATTAAGTTCTTCTACTAACCAATTATATTGAGGACTACCTTTATCAATTGGTTCAAAAAGATGCTGTCCATAACCCCAACTTTCTGGATTATTCAAATCAGCTTCTCTTTCCCGATATTTACCTTTGGCATCCGGTTCTAAACTCGGAACTCGCCAGATAGTCGTAGCATAAAGTACTACTAAACGTACATCACCAAAAGTTGTGGCATAATACTTTTCTCCCCCTGGTTTACTTTCAGGTAAACTGAAAATCTCTTCATAAGTATCACTATTAAAAGAATTCGCTTTTAAAGATGATTCACCATACAAATTTTTTGCCACTGCCCGGGGAATTGGATCGTTATATTCACCACCCAAACTATCACTTTTACCTCTTCTTCCCATGACTTCATGATTGCCAAGAGCAGTAAAAATAGGAGCATTTTGAATCAAAGTACCGCCAGTATAAACTGTTTTCACTCCCTTTTTATCTATCTCATAATTAGCCCGACCTTGTAAAGCCGGGAAAAATGCAGCACCACGATTATCATCAAACCATTCACTAGCTCGATCTGGTATATTTACTAAATCACCAGCCATGAACACTGCATCAATATCACCTACTGTTTCCTTTACTTTTTGTAAATTAACCGCCGTCATTGGTTTAAGCTGATGATCGGAAGTAAGCAGAATTTTTAAGGGTGTACCCGATTGAGGTGCAGCGGTGAGACTATAAACCTTACTTGTGGCATCCCCACCATTTTCAGGTTTACTAGTTACTTGATATTTAACTTCTTCACCAGGAGTCAATCCAGTAATTTCCGCTTCCTGTCGCCAAATATCTCGTTCAACTGGTTGTTGATAAACTTGTTTGTTTTTAGTTTGATCTCCAACTCTGGATTGTTGATCTTCCCTAGTATGACTTAATTTAATAGTTTTAGCTTCGGCAGTTTGTTTCAAATTTTCACCGTAAGCAACCGTATTTTTCTCCCCAGGAAACTCCGTAAACCAAACAACTCTCACTGAATTTTGGGTTGGTAATTGTAAAAAAGGTTCCGTTAACAGCGATGAAGCTTCAGCAACTGGTTGGGGATTGGGGGGTTGTGAACTGGGTAAGCATCCATATACTAAAGTAAGACAAAAAACAGATAGAAATATAGTCGCTAATGGTATCGGACGATTTTTAAAGCGCCTAAACATTATTAATTTCCACTCTTCTACAGTATTTATAGAAACAATTATCAATTGATTGTTTCTCACTGATGTCGTTTATATGACAAAAATGTTTTTATAGTTTTTATTGTAATTATTAATTCTGCTTGCTTGCCCTCGTGGGATCATATCCCATGATAAATCAATATTGAGAGCCTAGTACGCTGGGGCGTAAATAAGGCACCCGTTTTAAAAGGTTGATATCAAGTTTGGCTAATTACTTGCGATATAACCAAGACTTAAGAATGGCGCTTATCACTTACTACTCATCAATACTCAATACTCATTACTCATTACTCATTACGCCCGCCCCTACAGATATGATAACTTTTTAACCGAACATGATATGAAACCCTTATCCTATAATGCTTATTACCTTGATTTTGAATGCCAGACTTCCGCCCAGCGCTTGTCTCCCGAAATACAAACCCAAACTAGGCAAAAGTTGTCCAAATTGTAAACAAAGTAATCATTTGTTCCTATTTCACTCCAAAAAATCCCAAAATACTAGAGACTGAGAAAATAGTACTCAATATTAATTCCAGTCTAAATCCGTGAACATTTCTACCGATTACTCACCAGCAACTGAATCTCGTAAAGCCGACCACATTCGCATCTGTCTAGAGGAAGATGTTCAATTTTGTCAAACTACTAATGGATTGGAACGCTATCGTTTTGATCATTGTTGTTTACCAGAAATTGACCGTTCCGAAATTGATATTAGCACTACATTTTTAGGAAAACCTATGAATGCACCTCTGTTAATTTCCTCCATGACTGGGGGAACCCCAGAAGCTAAAACTATCAATTGTCGTTTGGCGAAAGTTGCTCAAGATTACAGATTGGCTATGGGTGTAGGTTCCCAACGAATAGCGGTAGAAAATCCATCTTGTTCCGATACTTTTGCGGTTCGCAAGTATGCACCAGATATATTATTATTTGCTAATTTGGGTGCAGTTCAACTTAATTACAGTTATGGTTTGGATGAATGTTTGCGAATCATTGATATTCTTGAAGCCGATGCGTTGATTTTGCATCTCAACCCTTTACAAGAATGTATTCAACCCCAGGGCGATACTAATTTTGCAGGCTTACTGGACAAAATTACCACTTTATGCTCAAAATTATCAGTACCCGTAATTGCCAAAGAGGTAGGGAACGGAATCTCGGCGAAAATGGCTCATAAGTTAATTGGGGCTGGAGTGGCAGCAATTGATGTGGCGGGTGCTGGCGGTACTTCTTGGGCTTTGGTTGAAAGCGAGCGCGCTAATAATATTTTACAACGGCGTTTGGGAAGAACTTTTGCGGATTGGGGTCTACCCACGGCAGATTGTATTACCGGGATTCGTGCGATCGCACCGGATATTCCAATGATTGCTTCGGGTGGTTTGCGTCATGGTGTGGATGTGGCAAAGGTGATTGCTTTGGGAGCAGATATCGCCGGGTTAGCAATGCCGTTTCTGCAAGCTGCTACATCATCTGAAGCTACGCTTTACGATTTAGCAAAAGTTTTAATTGCTGAAATTAGCACAGTACTATTCTGTACTGGTAACGCTACACTAGAACAGCTAAAACATTCTGATAGTTTACAAAAAGAGCAATAAAACTTAGGAATAAAACTTTATCTCTCAATTATTGAGCATTTTTTCGGTGTTAGGAACATATTTTTTAGGGGACATTAGAAATACTAGCAGAAAAATCAAGGATAATTTATCAAACAAATATGAAATGAAATCACTTTCTTTAAATTTTTGTTTGTAGTTGCGCTTTCGCCCATTTGAATGTATGGTTACAATTTTAACGACTACGCCAAGGGCAAATACTGATTAAAAATGCTGAGGATAAGAGGAAATAATATGAGAAACTTTATAAAACAAACCTTTGCCAGCTTAATTGGAAGTTTATTAGGACTATTTATTTTTGTAGCTTTGAGTAGCACCGGCTTTTTCTTGTTACTGTTTGCTGCTGCTTCTTCCACAGATTCGGGGCCAAAAGTCAAGGATTCTTCGATGTTGGTGTTTGATTTATCAACCCAAATTACCGATGGGAAACCTGATGCGAGTTTAGTTTTACAGCAAGCCCTATCAGGTAATTATCGCAAACAGATGAGCTTGCGTTCGGTTTTGGATGCTTTAGAAAAAGCCCGCACTGACAAACGAATTGTTGGCGTTTATTTGGATGCGAGAGATACTTCGGGAACTGGAAGTGCTGGTTTTGCAACTCTTAAGGAAATTCGTAAAGCATTAAGAAAATTTCGCGATACTGGTAAAAAAGTTCTAGCTTACGGTGTAGGATGGGGTGAAAAAGAATATTATCTTAGTTCCGTGGCGGATACCATTGTAGTTAATCCCTTCGGAGCAATGGAAATTAACGGTTTGAGTTCCCAGCCTATGTTTTTAGCTGGGGCTTTGGAAAAGTTCGGTGTTGGCGTACAAATTGTGCGGGTAGGAAAATTTAAAGGCGCAGTTGAACCTTTTATTTTAAAACAATTGAGTCCGGAAAATCGCGAACAAATTCAGAAATTATTGGACGATTTATGGGCTGAATGGCGGGGTACTGTAGGTAAAAGTCGCAAAATGACTCCCCAACAATTGCAAATAATTGCCGATACTAAAGGTATTTTAGAAGCCTCCGAAGCTAAAGATAACAGTTTGGTAGATAAGGTAGCATATTTTGACCAAGTAGTTACCGAACTTAAAAAAATTACCAAGACTGATAGTAAAGAAAAGTCATTTACACAAATTGATTTAAAGGAATACGCTCAAATTGCCGATAAAAATTTAGCTAAAACAAGTTCCGAAAATAAAATAGCGGTAGTTTATGCAGAAGGCAGTATTGTTGACGGTAATGGAGATGGTGAAGAAGTAGGCGGAAACAGATACGCCAAAATTTTCCGAAACCTTCGTCAAGATAAAGATGTCAAAGCGGTAGTTTTACGGGTAAATTCTCCCGGTGGTAGCGCTACTGCATCGGAGATCATCCAGCGAGAAATCAGGTTGACTCGCGATGTTAAACCTGTTGTGGTATCCATGGGTGACACGGCAGCATCTGGCGGTTATTGGATTGCTGTTGATTCCAATCGCATTTTCGCAGAGCCAAATACAATTACGGGTTCCATTGGTGTATTTGGAAGCATACCCAATTTTCAGAAATTAGCCAACGATAATGGTATTACTTGGGATAGTGTCAAAACTGGACGTTATGCGGATATCGGAACAGTAACTCGTCCCAAATCTGAGGAAGAATTGGCAATTTTTCAACGTAGCGTCAACCGAGTTTACAATAAATTTTTAGATAAAGTCGCCAAAGGTAGAAACTTACCACAATCAAAGGTAGCAGAAATTGCTCAAGGAAGAGTTTGGTCTGGTAAAACCGCGAAAGACATTGGTTTAGTAGATGAAATTGGTGGCTTAGATGCAGCCATTGAATATGCTGCAACGGAAGCAAAGTTAGGAGAAAAATGGCATTTACTTGAGTATCCTAGACCTAGTAGTTTGAGCGAACGATTTTTTGGCAAAGTTGTAGAAGATACTCAAACGGTTTTGAAAGATAACAACATTATCAACACAAATCGACTCAAACCCAATCATCCTTTAACTGTTGAATTGGAAAAATTACAAGCAGAAATTGCTACTTTTCAAAACATGAACGATCCATTGGATGTATATGCTCGCTTGCCTTTTAATTTGATAATTGAGTAAATCAATTAACAATTATAGGACTTACGATATTGTGATATGCTGCTTGCTTAATCATATCCGTTTAAATAACACTCATTGCGACCAAACCTAAGCAATCTCAAAACCTTGCGGTTGCTTTGTTTCACTCGCAATGGCGTTTTATAAGTAATTACCCGAACATGATATCACTACTATAAAATTTTTGTGCTACTAGATTCTTTCAAAGGATTTTTACGTACCACAAAGCTTACGACGTTCTGTCTAACACACCCTAGGTTCGCATCCTTTTCAGAAAAAGCCCACAGGCTAGAAGCCTGGGGCTAGTATTACTAAGCCCACCTAATGGTGGGCTTTGTTTGTGTAGCCGCACCCTTAAGCGGGTGTCCGATCAAATATGCTCCCTACATTTTACGCAAACAAAAAAAAATTTCTAAACCTACTTGACAATTCATGAACATGCATTAATAATTAGATTATGCACAAGCGTTCATAATCTAATTATGACTCGAAAGTTAAAAGAACCGGCTGGAAGACCGAGAGAATTTGACCGCGATGCAGTTCTAGCAAAAGCAATGGATGTGTTTTGGGAATATGGTTTCTCTAAGACTACCTATGCATCTTTAGAAAAGGCTACCGGATTGCATCGGCAGAGTCTAGTTTATGCTTTTGGTGATAAGAAAGCACTGTTCCAAGCTGTATTGCAATATTATGCAATGAAGCGAGTACAGCCAATTATCAACCAATTACAGGCTCCTGGTTCACCCTTGAGTAATATCCGAGCTACATTCGATTTATGGCTTGATGACGCTCGTCGGGAAGCTACGGGAGGTTGCTTGTTTGTTAACACCTGCGGCGAACTCGGTCAAACGGAACCAGAATTCGCTTGGGTGATTCAACAATCAGTTCAGCAGTTAGTTGAAACTTTCAAAAGAACTTTTGAAGCTGGACAATCCCGAGGTGAAATTGTATCCCATATTGATGCTCTTGATTTGGCCCAACAAGCCCTCGCGGTAGGGGATGGAGCACTCTTACGCAGCCGGATTAGTAACGATTCTTCTTTTGCTCAAGCAGCTTTCCGAGCTTTTCTTACTTTAATTGAAGCTTAGATGGGCGGTTTTTTTTGAGGTCGTGAATCTTTTAATTTTTTTTGTCTAATTTATGAATGCATATTCACAAAAAGGAGGGTAATATTGTGGTTTCAGATTTGTCGTTAGATCATCTTTGCTTTCGGTCTCGTCAGAAAACGATAGAGTTAGAGGGAGTTGTAGATTTTCCGGTGCGGGTTGCTTATACAGATATTGGCGAAGGGGAACCCCTTGTACTGTTGCATGGTATTCCCACTTGGTCGTACTTGTACAACGATGTGATTCCGGAATTAGCCAAGCACTATCGAGTTATTGCTCCTGACCGAACCCCTTCGGGGTAGG
>DESS01000198.1:3049-25136 GCA_002361335.1 Richelia sp. UBA3308 | reverse complement strand
GTCCTGGTTTTATGTAGCAGATTTATACTACTTTGGGTTTCAAAATCTAAGCTTACACCATGTTTTAGCTTTAATTGAGAATTTACAACTTCAAAACGGTTATCACTGAGTGTATAAGTAAAATTAGTGCTATCAACATCGCTGACTGTGAGATTTCCAATTACTGCACCAATTTGATGTTCCACAACTGAGGAATTTGATAATTCGATATTTGTTGGAGCTGGATTAACATTGCTAGATATCGTCCAACCCATATCCTCAAAGATACCCAGAGTAATAGTACCTGGATGGTGAATTGCTTTTTTCTTTCCAATTACAGGAGTCATCAACGAATTTGGGTTTCCTTTCTCATATGTATCCTCATCAAGGTGCCCATAGCTCGCAGTTTCTTCCCAAATACCGGGTGCATATAGTTTTGGATTTGTACCGCCATTAGCAGCTACAGCATTAGCATCGTTAAAAAAGATGTTATCGCTGATTAATTCATTTCCCAGGATATTAGATGGATTTGGAAATAGACTTGTATTGGTAAGACTCTGATTAGAACCGTTAACAGTAAAACGATCGTAAATACTTGGAAAGCCAGTATCAAAACCCCAACTACCCTGATCACTGTTGTGGTTCATCAAGCCAAAAAATCCTAAACCATGCCCTAATTCATGTAACACAACAGTCACAAAATCAAATTGTCCAGCTGGTGTATTACCGTCAGAACAAAAATACCAATTAGCTAAATTACTGTTGAGTTTATCTACATTTACAACATATTGCAGTTAAATGAGGTACAGTTTTATATTTAAAAACTCTTGTGGTACGGGCAGAGAAGGCGCGTCAGAATGTACTTTATTAAAATAAAATCTGCTGTATTTGTGAAGAGTAATAGAGAAAACGAAGATAATTCTAGTGATTGAATTATTTGTATTAATTATTTTCCTGATTTTATAAATAAAATTTATTTTTTGTGTAATCCAAAATTCTGTCCCAGAAGCGATATAATTCCTTCCACAAAAGCATCTGGAACAGAATTTATTTTTAGATAGTAAATTCCATTTGGATAGTTAAATCGTTGTAGTCTCCATCGCCACCATTGGGTAAATCTTCAAAGCCGAATTTATTGTTATCTAACAAGCGAATATGGTCGAAATTATCGCTATTTGCGCTCTTATAGGCGAAATATACTTCTGCGCTGTTATTAAGAGCTTCGTTAAATGTACCATCGACAATTATGAAGGGAGCAAAAATACTACCACCCTCAAATGTTCCGTTGAAGCTACTTTGTATAGAGTCTTGGGTTTGCAGTAAGTCGAGGCTAATTATTCGGCTTTCAAGGGCTGCTTGTTTGTATCTTGAATCGCCAGGATTAATTATTTCGTCATTAATTTTAATGCCACCGTTGACATCATTAATTGCGTAAAAACCAATAAGATTATCGTAGTCGGCATCACGATTAACTTTGACGGTAGTTTCGATTGTAGCGGTTTCGTTTCTTAAATCAATTAATTCAATATCGTTACTTTTTTGTAAATTCGTACCGATGGGTTGTGAATTGCCATCACCCAACTCACCATCCTCTATTGGCAATTCAACAGCTGTCGTTTGAGTATCTGATGAACTAGCACGCAACAGCCAATTTTTTCCCTCTAATAAGGAGGTGGAAAAGCTATCTAAATTTAAGTTACTACCTTCGTTTACTTCTGTAATCCAAGATTGATTCGCTGATAAATCATTATTTACCGGAATCCATGTAAGTTGATTGCCATTATTTTCGTACAAAGCACCCACAAAAAAAGTATTTTCTACTTTGGTGGGAGTAATGGGAATATGAGCGAAACCTTGGGTATCTGTAAAATTGGTATCAACCTCTAATATTTTTTCGTTGCTGTCTGGTTGTCGATCGTTATCTCGATCTTCATAAAGAAAAACTTTTGATGGATTACCTAAATTAGATAAACCGACAGAAATAAAATCAATTGTTTGAAATTGGGAATCGACGGTGTAAGTATTAAATACTATTGCGTCATCCTTACCGGGGTTATAGTGTGCGTCGCCTACACCATTATCTAACTGATAGACTTTACCATCTATCATCAAATCGAGTTTGACGTTTTCGTCGTTGATAGTAACCTTCTGAGTTTTAACAGTTTTATTTTCTCGGATGAAATCTACTTGATATTCTCCGGGAGATAATAAAGTTTGGTATCCACCAGCCCTTGAAGTTTTAATCGAAGTACTGAAATCTGGGTTGCTAATACCACTAATTTTAATAGTAATATCACTTAAACCTTCACCAATGCTATAAAAATCATCTCGATCAACATCACGAAACACCGTACCCAACAACCAAGAAGTATCAGTTGTTGTTAATTGTTGACTATTGGAAAAATGTAGAGTGGTAAGTAAAGAACCAACTTGTGTAGTAGGATCATCTTCCGATAAAATGCCAATACCAACCTCTCTAAAATCCTTAGACATCATCGCATTACGGTGTATAGGGGGATTTTGGATTCCATTAATATCATCTCCCCAATTGATCGCGAAAGCCCCATAACTTTCCAACACCGAACTTCCGAAAGCATAAGTATTTTCAGCAATCGTCGTAAATTCATAACCAGTATTACGAACGCGATCGCCAAGGTAAGGTTCATTGGGTAAATTATGGGATTGTTGGTCAAAATCAATCATCAACTGAGTGTGAGTAACAGCCGAATCATGTAATTGATTAGACCAAGCTAAAGGCTGAACGGGTTGAAGTTGATCCCACTGAGATTGCAACTCAGTTAGATTAACGTTAAAGAAACTCAGAGCGTTTTGAATATCAGGGTTAGCAGAATTAATTAAAATATCGTATTCAGCCTCCGGATTGATTCGCATCCGGTTAATTAATTCAAGCATATATTGCTCTAAAGCATTCGGATTAGCCATTGTTACTGCTTATAAGGGAACACATTTTTTTTAAACCGACATTAGCAGCTAGGCACCCAGATAAATATATTTCCTTCCTCCAAAATTTATTTGTTGAAACAATTGGAGAAAGCAGTTAAATGAAATACAACCGGCATATGGGCAGGTAAGAATGTAGCTCACCGGCAATAAAATCAGTTGTATATGGTTTTAGTGATTTTAGTGGCAGTTAAAATTTGACATTCATGACATTACTCTTTGGAATAATTTTGCTTTAGTTACCTTTTAATTTGGCACTGAGTAAATATATTATTTTTTTGAAATGAATTTCTAGGTATACCTGATACCCTTGTTTTAACAACTTAATAAAAATTGTGGAGAAATAAAAATCAAAAAATAATTATAAATATAAATATAGGTATTAAAACTTAGAGTTATTGCTACAAAACAAAGTTCCTTCGGCGCAGCCGTGGGGCTAATCGCCAATTATTTTCTTTCGATCTTGGTAAATTTTTAGTTAATAAAAGAATAAAATAATAAAAGAATAAAAGAATAAAATTAAGCATTATTACTCATTTGGTCGCGAATTGCCGTGAGAATTTTATCATCAAAATCCGAATCATTAAGAGTTGTAATTATTGGATTTGAACGTTCATGACGACGGTTTAAGTAAGCTTGAAGCGCTGCTTTATCATTGAGATGTTTAACTAAATGTTGTTTTAACTGCTTATCAGACATTTGAGTATAATTTGTAGGATTCATTAAAATACCTCTCCATTAATAGTTATTTCAAATTCAATGTCTTCGTCTTCACCCGCTAAAATGTATAAATTTAACGTCCGTTGATCCAAATAAACCAGATGAATTGGCTGGAGCATGACAAAGGTTAACTGACAAGTTATTGTGTACAAACATTTTAATTGTTCTTCCGTAGGCATTTTTCCAATTCAATCCTCTTTTTGCCAGAATTATCCTACAGAGTGTGGCAATTAAGTTTCAAGCAGTGGGGCTTACATTAATAAATTGGCAATTGGGCATGGGGGATTGGCTTTCGTAGAACTACTTTCAAATTTCGTCTTCAGCACATAATAAATATTTCTCACAGCATACCAAATATGAAAACTTATATCCCTTTGTGTGACTCTGCGCTTTCCTCTGCGCTACTTTGCGTTTAATAAATATTTTTGAAAAATGGACATATTTATCCATCCCAAAAATTGGTTAAATATAACAAATAATAACTACTTTTAATCTTTAAACTTGAATTAATCAGCAAAACTTTGATGATAATCAAAGTCAGGCATTTTGCCTGACGTAGATTTTTTAAACTTTAAATTTTTCAGTAATCCGCTTCATTGCTTCTTCCACATTATTTCTGCTATTAAAAGCTGAAATACGGAAATAACCTTCACCAGCAGCTCCAAAACCGGAACCAGGTGTACCGATAACATTACAACTATTAACTAATTTATCGAAGAAATCCCAACTGGTGAGTCCCGACGGCGTTTTCACCCATACATAAGGAGCATTTACTCCCCCATAAACCTGTAACCCGGCGGCGGTAAGTTTTTCGCGGATGATTTTGGCGTTTTCTAAATAGAAGTTGACGAGTTCTTTTACTTGCTCTTGCCCTTCTTGAGAATAAACAGCTTCCGCACCACGCTGTACAATATAAGATACACCATTAAATTTAGTAGATTGACGGCGATTCCATAATTTCCATAATTCTACATCGGCACCGTCAGAAGCTTTGGCAGTGAGTGTTTTAGGTACTACTGTAAAGGCACAACGAGTTCCGGTAAAGCCTGCATTTTTAGAAAAAGAACGGAATTCAATCGCACAATCTCTGGCACCTTCAATTTCATAAATGGAATGAGGAAGGGAAGGATCGGTAATAAAGGCTTCGTAAGCTGAGTCAAAGAAGATAATTGAATTATTGGCTCTGGCATAATCTACCCAAGCTTTCAAATCTTCTTTAGTAGCTGTGGCTCCCGTAGGATTGTTAGGGAAGCAAAGATAAATTAAATCAACTTTTTCTGAAGGAATTTTAGCCGTGAAATTATTTTCAGCAGTAATTGGTAAATATACTAAGCCTTCATATTCACCGCTTTTCTTTACATCTCCAGTATTACCAACCATAACGTTAGTGTCAACATAAACTGGGTAAACAGGATCTGTGACGGCAATTGTGTTATTTCTGCCAAAAATTTCGAGAATATTACCCGTATCGCACTTAGAACCGTCAGAAATAAATATTTCTGAAGCATCAATTTCGCATCCCCGCCCTTGGAAATCCTGAGTGGCGATAATCTCGCGTAACCAACTATAACCTTGTTCGGGACCATAACCTTTGAAAGTTTCTCGGTTTCCCATTTCCTCGGTAGCTTGTATCATCGCCGTGCGACAAGCTTCTGGTAATGGCTCAGTAACGTCACCAATTCCCAATTTAATAATTTTAGCATCGGGGTTTGCTTGGGCGAAAGCATTTACTCTCCGGGCAATTTCGGGAAATAAGTAACCAGCTTTTAGTTTGAGGTAATTATCGTTAACAGTTGCCATAGTAAATAGATGAGCGCATGGTTTATCAGCTTACTGCAAAGTGGGCAACAGTTAGTAGTTAGTAGTTGCCCCTAATGTATTAGCTTTGATTCCTCAATTTAACTGAAAATATCTTCCATCCTCCAGCAGCAAGGGAGTAAAAGCTAACTTTTGATTGAATTTTGTTGAGTTTGCTGTTGTTTAACAATGGAATTAAGTATAGAAAATATTTGGGATTGCTGAATTTGGGTATGAATTTAAATGTCCCAGACGCGATATATCCCGTCTCTACAAGGGTTTGGGTTATGCAAAAAATCAATTTCATACATGGTTGGGAGCAACGCCCACTCACCAATACCTGCTGCAATATCAAGTTTTTTTGCTTCTATGTTTCTTTTCAATTACAAACTTTGCATAACAATTTCTCCAGTAGGTTGCTTTACTGGCTGCAATGGTTCTACTGTAACTAAGGCTGAAGATATCTTCCCTATAGAATTATCTACTGGAAGCTGTAATAAAACTTTCCCTTTTTGATTAACTTCAAAGTCGCCGCAATCGATTTTCTTTCCTTGTGCTACCGCCCATAATCGATAAACTCTGTTTTCTGGTAACTGAGGTAGATTTTGTAAGCTTAATACCGCTTTCCCCGTTGGCGCGATCGCAAAACTTCCCGAGGCTTGGGGGTTGATTTTCGTTCCTTCTAATGGTATCAAGCTTAGATTCTGCTGGCGCAATAGGGCAATCGTATCTTGGTAACGCCATATTTCTCGACGAATGGCACTTGCTTGTTGCTGCAAACGATAGTTATATAATCCCAATCCGATAATAATAGAAATAACAACTGTTGTGGTGATGGTTTGCCACAGTTGTTTTTTACCACTTTGGTTTGATGTAATTTGAGTAGTTGTAAATTCACTAGCTGCTCGCAATATTTGAGAACTTAATGCTTGTGGAGGTTGAGTTTCGGGTAAAGCAAAGGGTAGTAATGCTAAAGTTTCTTGCAAATTATTGACTTCTTGGATTAATTCTGGATGATTTTCCAATAATTTCTTCGCTTCTGCCACTTCTTCCGATGTCAAGTCACCCAAGACATAACTTGCCAAAAATTCTTGCAATTCCTGGTTATCCCAACCATTCACCATCTGCTTTCCACCAAATCCTTCAATATTTGTCGCAGTTGAATTAAACCTTTACGTTTGTAGGTTTTAACCGTTCCCAAAGGGATTTTCAAGTCTTGGGAAATTTCTGATTGACTCAAACCGTCAAAATAAGCTTTCTCCAAAACCTGTCGCTGTTGGGTTGGTAATTTATTCAAAGCTTCCTTAACGCGATCGCCAATTTCTCTAAAAGAGATTTTATCCATAAGGTTAGTCCAATTTTCTGTATGTTCGCTACGACTCCATTTTTCAATTAGTTGTCGTTGTGATTTCATCTGACGGTGACGGTCAATTGCTCTGGATCTTGTTAAAGTAGTAAGATATGCGTTCATAGAACCCCGTTGGGGATTATAAGAATGATTCCGCCACAACGTCATAAATATTTCTTGGGTTAAATCTTCTGCTTCTTGAGTATTCCCCAACATTCGCAATGCCAAACGGTAAACGATACTGCCATAACGATCGTAAAAGATTCCCAAGGCTAATAATTCACCCGAACATAAGGCTTTCCATACTTCTGCATCCGTCTGGTTGGATAGCATTTTTTAGTATTTTGAAATTGACTTTAAGTGCAAGATATGCATACTTTAATACTTAAGATTGAAAATTAAAAGTAATTTGTTCCATCCTCCTCCATAGGTGAAGAATTATAAATTGAGCTTGACCAATATTTCCAGGAAAGCGCAAGCGAGCCTGTTTTCAAACCTGAGTTGGCTCTGTGGGGCGCGACTTTAGTCGCCGTCATCTTTAACCTCTAAATATGGGTTTAATTCCCCACCAACCTAGGGTGGAAGATACGCCCCACGCTGCGCGTGAATGGGATGGGGATTTATACCCCAACCCAATTCCAGCCAACTTCTATCTTCCTTCTTCCTTCGATTTAAATTCAATTAAAAGTTTACAAATGAACGATCGCGATTTTATTCCTCAACTTACAGCAGATGGCTCATTGACTTTCTTTTCTCAAGAATTTAATCAATCTTTTCACAGTAGTTATGGAGCAAAGCAAGAGAGTTATTTTCAATATGTTGTCCCCACTTTATTAATAGAAAAAGCTCTATCACCGGTATTAAGATTATTAGATGTTTGTTATGGTTTAGGGTACAACACGGCAGCCGCTATTCAAAAAATTTGGGAAATAAATCCTAACTGTTATATAGAAATTATCGGTCTTGAATTAAATCCAATGGTTCCCCAAGCTGCGATTAAACATAATGTCTTCGAGAATTGGAATACTGAGTTGATAGAAATTTTGAGGATATTAGCAATTGATCGTCAAGTACAAACTGAAAGTCTGAAAGCAACGCTAATAATTGGCAATGCTAGAGATAAAATCAAAGATGTGTATAAATCTTGTTTTCGGGCTGACGCAATTTTTCTGGATCCATTTTCACCACCTCAGTGTCCTCACTTGTGGACAATTGAATTTATTAAACTAATTTCCCAGTGTTTACAACATGATGGTTTATTAGCTACGTATTCTTGTGCTGCTGCTGTACGAACGGCACTTTTAACAGCGGGATTAAGTATTGGTTCTACTCCTCCCTTCGGCAGAAAAGCCCCCGGTACAGTGGCCGGATTCAATGTTAAAGGCTACACAACTAAATATTCAACAAATTTTAATTCTTGTTTATATCAACTTCCTGCTCTCTCCCAATCAGAAAAAGAGCATTTGCAAACTCGTGCTGCTGTTCCCTACCGAGATCCCAAACTAATTGATTCTCCATCTTTAATTCTCAAACGCCGTGAAATTGAACAACAAGCTTCTGACTTAGAACCTACCTCTCGTTGGCGCAAACGCTGGCTTCGGATTTCATGAAAGTTGAGGCCCCCAAGGGGTTGCTGGAGAACCTGACTGAAAATAATTATATTGTGATTTATTATACAGATTAGTCCTTGGAGCAAAGGTTGACTAACCCAAGGGCATATTTTTTTTATGGTAATTTAATTTACATAATTTGCGGTAATTGCTTGTATCTTATATTGTCACCCATAACCGCAACTTTTCGCATTACTTATTGCGGTTGCATCGTTTAAATTAATACTTATTTGCTCAGTATAGACCTTGTGAAAAATCAAAATAAATGTGATACATATCACTTAAAATCAAATTGAGTATCACTGCCATAGCTTGCCGGATATATTTTTATGATCTGATTGCTAGTTTGGCAAAACTGCTATTAATGCTTTACTCAATATTTCTGTGGTAATTAAAAGGCTTGAAAAAATGATAAAAATAGAATTAGTTAAAGATTATTTAAATACTTTTATGAAGGAAAATTTACGTGAAAAACCTGATTGAAAATTAGTTTAAATTGACCATACAATAATAATTGAATAGAGAATTTTTAAACAATTTTTCTCTACAATCTAAAAAAAAACATAAAAAAAGACAAAAAAGAGTTTTGTATTTTTAGCAAATAACCTAGGCATAAATAATAAACAGCCAGTGAAATTGCTTTAAAAAATACCCTCAAGAACTAAACTAGTTTTTGAAACACTCAATTGTTACTCAAAAAAATGGAGTGCCTTAGTGGTTCAATCGAAATGCAATTATACAGGCTCTACCGAAGAAAAAGTTAGTGGGTCAAACCCCACAACCTTATATAATTCAGTCTGTAAAAATCACGCCTTAAGAACACAATCAGAGCGTCATTCGGAACAATTATCTAATAATGACTTAAAGTTAAAAGAATCTTATAATAAGGATTGTAATAATTATGCTTCTGTTAATGACAATGGTGATTTATTAGTTTCGAGAAGCTTACAAGGGAAAGAAAAAAGCTTAAACAACTTTGAAAATGATGTCCCCAAAGTTTTGGTTGTCGACGATCATCCTGCAAGCAGAATGACAGCAGTAGCCCTTTTAGGAATGGAAGGTTACGAAGTTATTGAAGCAGAAAGTGGTTCTGCAGCAGTGCATTTGGTCAGCGAAAAGCAACCGGATTTGATTTTGCTTGATGTAATGATGCCAGAAATGGATGGCTTTGAAGTTTGTCAATTGCTGAAGCAGGATGAGCAGACTCGGTTAATCCCGGTGATTTTCATTACGGCTTTAAACGATAGGCGATCGCGAATCCATGGAATTGAAGTAGGAGCAGACGATTTTTTAAGTAAACCTTTTGACAGATTGGAGTTGGCTGCAAGGGTTAAGTCTTTGGTACGACAAAAACGTCTGAATGAAGATTTAGATCATGCTGAAAGAGCGCTGTTTTCCATTGCCAGAGCCATTGAAAGCCGTGACCCCAATACCGGCGATCATTGCGAACGCCTAGTAAAATTAGGGAAAGCCTTTGGAGAATATCTTGGTCTTTCACGCAATCAAATTCGGGATTTGATGTGGGGGGGGTATCTTCATGATATAGGTAAAATAGGGATTCCCGATTCAGTGTTACTCAAAAGAGGAAAACTAAGCCCTCAAGAGTGGGAAGTAATGAAAAGGCACGTTTTAATTGGGGAAAAAATTTGTCAGCCATTACGCAGTATGCGCGGAGTTATTCCAATTATCCGCAGTCATCACGAACGTTGGGACGGTAGTGGTTATCCCGATGGGCTTAAAGGAGATCAAATTCCTTTATTGGCGCAAGTCTTTCAAATGATTGATATTTATGATGCTTTAACAAGCGAAAGACCTTATAAAAAAGCTTTTACATCAACTGAAGCCTTATCAATCATGATAGACGAAACAAACAAAGGTTGGCACAACCAAGAACTCATGCACCAGTTTGCAAAATTCATCAATACCGTAAATAACAGCTAGTTGTAAGCGATTAACATTTCGGGAAGGTAATCTAATCGGGTATATTTGAGCCGAAAAGAAAATTCACATTTGTATTTACTTATAGCTGTTGGCTTATTATGGTAGTAGTAGCAATTTTAGCGGCTGGACGCGGTACAAGGATGAAATCAAACCTGCCCAAGGTTTTACATACTTTGGGTGGTAAATCCCTTGTAGAAAGAGTTATTCAAAGTGTTGAACCCCTGCAACCACAACGTCGTATGGTAATTGTCGGGTATCAAGCCGAACAGGTGAAAACAGCCTTAGAACCAATTCCCGATTTAGAATTTGTCGAACAAACTGTGCAGTTAGGAACAGGTCATGCTATTCAGCAATTATTGCCTCATTTAGAAGGTTATAATGGGGATTTGCTGATACTTAATGGTGATGTGCCATTGTTACGCAGCGAAACTCTAGAACATTTTTTGCAAATCCATCAAGAAAATCAAAATGGAGCAACTGTTCTCACAGCGAAGCTGCCGAATCCTAAAGGTTACGGACGAGTTTTTTGCGATGAGAAAAATGTAGTACAACAAATCGTTGAAGATAAAGATTGTAACCCTACTCAAAGAGAAAATCAGCGTATCAACGCCGGAGTTTACTGTTTTCGCTGGCAAGATTTAGCAAAGATATTACCTCATTTACAAGCAAATAACGCTCAAAAAGAATATTATCTTACCGATGCCGTGACTCAAGTTGCCCCGGTAATGGCAGTAGATGTAGAAGATTATCAAGAAATTGGAGGCATCAACGATCGTTTACAATTATCTGGTGCTTATGATATATTGCAAACCAGAATCAAAGAAAAATGGATGAAAGCTGGTGTTACTTTAATCAATTCCTCCAGTATCACCATTGATGAAACAGTAGAATTAGAACCGGATGTAATTATTGAACCCCAAACTCACCTACGGGGCAATACAGTAATTAAAGCAGGAAGTCGCATTGGTCCAGGAAGTTTAATTGAAAATAGTTTAATTGGCGAAAGTGTCACTGTTAAATATTCCGTAATTAGCGATAGTGTAATCCAAAATGGTAGTAGAATTGGACCCTACGCTCACTTAAGAGGTCATGCAGAAGTTGGTGAAAATTGCCGTATAGGTAACTTTGTAGAATTGAAAAATAGCAAACTTGGCGATCGCACCAATGCCGCTCACCTTTCCTATTTAGGAGACGCAACCACAGGAACCAAAGTAAATATTGGTGCCGGTACAATTACTGCCAACTACGACGGTGTGAATAAACATAAAACCATTATTGGTAACAACACCGGAACAGGTTCCAATAGCGTTTTAGTTGCACCAATTACCTTGGGTAACGATGTATACGTAGCAGCCGGTTCAACCATTACAGAAGATGTCCCCGATGACAGCTTAGTTATTGCTCGTGAGCGTCAAGTTATCAAACCAGGCTGGAAAATGAAGAATAAAGAATTAAAGTAAGGATACAAGGGGGAGCAGGGGGAGCAAGGGTAGAAATTTTAGGCGGTAATCTTAGAACTGCATAGGAGTAAGAAAAATATTCATAACTCCTCACTATTCACTACTCACTCCTCACTCCTCACTCCTCACTCCTAACCTTTAACCTTAATTAAACGCATCCTATTTGCATTTGTTCCGATACTTCTAAAGTGTCGCCGATATTTTCGCCGTCATGGTAAGCAGCAAGTAATATTTGGCTAGTTTTACCCCAAGCAATCGTTCCCTTGGCATCAAGGGCGATCGCTCCTAAATCCCGTTTATTTTCTTGTGATTCAACAAACGAACGCTGCATGGCATCTAAGAGCGTCATTCCATCACCCACACGTACTATAATTCGGGGTGCCAAACATTCATCAATAATATCTTCACCAATACCCGTACAGCTTACCGCCGCATCTTTAGTAGCATAATTACCGGCTGGCATAGCAGAATCACTGACACGTCCTATACGCTCGAAGCCCTTGCCGCCAGTAGAAGTTCCCGCACAAAGATTTCCCTGACTATCCAAAGCAACCACACCAATAGTACCCCGTCGGGCACTACTGTTAGATTCGGGTTCTTTTTGTGCTACTACACCAGCCATGGTTTTATTAAAGTTATCTTGACGCTCCTGCAACCATTCTTGCAAACGCATATCAGTTAAAGGATTGTAACTAGGAACTTGTAACTCCCTAGCCAACTCAGCAGCACCATAATCCGAAACAACTCTATCAGTCGAACCTTGTAAAACTTGTGCAAAATCAATTGGATGTTGGACTCGCGTAATATTAATTACACCGCTAAAACTTTGTGTAGTACCATCCATTAAAGCAGCGCTCATGCGGATTTGACCATCGGATTGCAGTACTGAACCAGTGCCAGCATTAAAACAAGGGTTATCTTCCAACATTTGGCAACCCTTGACAACGGCTTCAGTTGCACTACCTGCTGACATTAACAGAGAATAAACTTCCTCTACGACTTTATGAAGAGAGCGGCGAACAGTTTCCACTCCTCCCTTATCTTTAAGAGAACTACCTGCCCCACCGTGAATAATTAATTTAGGTTGCACCTTGAAATTCATTTGTATAATTTATTCCCCGTTCTCAATATTGGTTGCCGAACGCCGACGACGACAACGTTCAGAACAATATTTTACTTCATCCCAGCAATCTGCCCATTTTTTGCGCCAGCTAAAAGGACGCTGACACACCGGACAAATTTTCGATGGTAAATCTGATTTAGAACGGTTGCGTGCCATAATAATACCGCAATTTACAAGAGATTTATTATAAGGGAGTGGGAGAAATGGGGACAATTACTGAGTAATGAGTAATGAGTAAGGAGTAATGAGTAACGAGTAACGAGTAATGAGTAACGAGTAACAACTAATAACTAATTGGTAAAAGTAAACGACTAACTACTCTACCATCAGGTAATTGATAAAAATCCAATTGTCCTCCAAGTTGTTTCATCAGTTTTTTACATATTACTAGGTGAAGCATAGGTGGTTGTTTTATCTTGCTGTGAGCAAGTATATCGAGGGCACTATCTTGCTGTAACTCTTCTAATAAATCGGGTTCAATCCTACCGTTGTCAGTAATTGATACTTCTAAAATTTGCTCTTGTAGCGGACGACACCAAATATCGATTCTTCCACCATCTTGAGAACGATGACAAGCAGCAATTAATAATTCGCTGATAATTAATTCTATTTTGACGATATCGCCGCTTATTGTTAGTTGCGAACTAAATATCAGCCAATCATCTGTATCTGACTCCTTACCTGAGGATTTTTGCCCCCAACCATGCACTCCTACCCAAAGTTTATGTTGTTTGAGTAGTTTGTGAACTCCTTTCAAACAACCTTTTATTAAACTTGCGATCGCGACTGTTTCTTTATTAAAAGTTAATTGCCACTGTTCAAGCTTTAATAGTGCAGTTGTAGAAGCAATAGTATTGTCCAACTGTCGTAACAATTGCTGATAGCCTGTCAGAGTATTTTGGTTATTAGGAATACCATTACCATGGATTTTACTTAGTAAAATAACTGCATTTCTACGGGTATTTTCAAAACGCTGATGTTTGTACCAGTTTAATTGCTGCAATTCCTCAATTTTCTGATTTTGAAGTTGTGTAACAAGAAGTTGCTGACGGTACCAAGCTAATTGCTTAACTAGAGTTTCTACGGCATCGAAAATTTCTGGGGACGACTGAAGTTGCCGACAGTCTGCCATTAATATAACCCCACTAGGTTGATATTTCTGTTCGGAGCGTAGAGCAATCAACCAAATTTCTTCAATACCCCAAAGCCATTCTTTAGTGGATTCCGGTAAATCCAAGGCATTAACTTTGGCAAAACCTTCTGTTGTTAGGGCTAAATTAATTAGTAGATCGGTTTGCAGTGGTAAAGTTATATCGGTATTTACTCCAAAGCGATTGTCAGCAATAACAACTGGTATAATTTCTGCAAATTGTTCGCCGGGATTCCAGGACAAAAGTAAGGCTAAGGGAGAATTTAGAATATTAGCTATTTGTTCTATTAATATAACCGACCCTTGCTTTTCTCCTTCAATAACCGATGATTTTTCCATGGATTGGAGAATCCGTAGACTTTCCCCAAAGGTACGCCAAATTTCTTGTTGATGTTGGATTTGTTGATACAATTGCCATTGACGGACAATTACTCCCAATTGTTGAGCAACAACTTGGACTAATTTCTTTTCCACAGTTGTCCAAGAGCGATTGTTTTCATTCGCAATAATTAAAATCGCATTACCGATGTTTTGAGGAGTACAATTACTAACTAAAATCGAGCGCAATCCTACTTTTAGTAAAGAAGAACGCCAGTTAAAAAATCGTAAATCCTCTTCCAAGTTCTCTACATTTACAGCTTCAGTGGAACGCCCTAAAAGTTGTGCGTCTACTTCTTTTAAGGCATCCAAACTAAAATTTAAAGGTCGCCGATTATGAAGTTGGCTTTGGTAAAAAAAGTTATATTTATATACTTCGTTGTTATAAAACAATAATAAAAATCGTGTCGCAGCTAATCTATTTAAAACTTTTGCCGCACAGTTATGTAGAATTTGTTCAATATTTTCATCGCTATAAATATTTTCTATAATCTGATTTTTAATAGTAGCATCTTCTTGAATTTTTTCCATGGTAATTTCCATATTTTCCGTCAGGGAAACCAAAGAAATTAAGTCCGCCGCACCTTTAACAAAATTTTTATCAGCTTCAGTCCAGATGCGAGGTTCTTTACTTTCCACAGCTAAGAATCCCAACAAATTCTTTTGCAAAATAATTGGAGCAGCTAAAAGACTGCGTACATCAAGGTGTTGAAGCAAGTGTTTAGTACTGTAACTTTTTAACGAGCTGCGTCCATCTCCAATCCAAACAATTTGATTTGCCGACATTGCATAATAAAAATCGCTTAAATCTTCTACGGTGACAGCAATTTGTACCTTCTTTAGATTTGAAGCTTTACCTAAGTTAAAAAACTCACTACTAATCCTCCGCCAAAAATAACTTTCTTGGCGTTCAAACCAATAAATATTTGTTAGACTAGGGACGATAAACTCATGGGTAGCAGATAGGGAAGCCTCCAACCTTTGTTCCAAAGTTGCCAGAGATCTTAATTTTTCCAATAGTTGTATTAATACCTCCTCTGGACGCTTGGTTTGCTTGTGATGTAAATCCATTTCAATTTGAAAAAGTGTCGCACCCAATTGTGCCACTACAATCATCAACTGTGCCTTAGCTTCGCTACCTATTAAGTAACCCCAGCGCTTAGAACCGAACATCACCACACCCAAACAACGGTCTTTGTAGCGGATGGGAAAGATAATTGTTCCTTGGATATCAAACTTTGTGGCAACTTCTTGCCATGCTTCAGCCCGTTTTTCAATTCGTAAATCTGCTACACCCATCGGACGCTGCTGGATAACAACTTGTTCTAATAAATCACCCGGACTCAAAACCACCCGTTGTAGCAAATAGCTATTATCATTATCAGGTGTCACACCACCTTTACCGAACAATATATGATTGAGACGGTCGTAAACAGCAATCCAAATTAACGAATAATCAAACTGCTCCTTAAAATATGAAATAGTGTTTTCAATCAATACCTCAGCATTATCCTCTTCCCTCAAACTTTGAAGGATGCGCCCCAAGGAAAAAATTTGCTGCTCAGGGACTTTAAATTTTTGATGTTGCCTCATCTGATTATTACTAAATATAGCCTGTTAATATATAAGATTCCCAGAAAAGTACCTTGACTTAAACTATCGTTAACTATCGATTATTTAAACTTTTATTTGTAAAAAGTAAAAAGTCAATAATTTGTAAATGTTTTACAATCGTGAATCAAAGCTATAATTCGATTTTCTGAAATTAAACGGGCATTGGATATTTATCAATTTGTACTTCGTCCGCTTTTATTCAATCTCATAAAAGCAGACCCTGAAAACTTACATTCCCTAACTATTCGCACATTGGAGTGGTTGGGAAATCATAGCGATAGACAAAGTATGAGCAAAACTTTGTATCGCCAACCTGCGAATTGGGTGAAAAATCGTTTACAGCAATCCTTTTGTCTGGACGATTCGCGTTTATCACAATCGCTGTTTGGACTGCAATTTCCCAATCCCATCGGTTTAGCAGCGGGATTTGATAAAGATGGAGTTGCCACCTCTATGTGGTCTAGCTTGGGTTTCGGTTTCGCAGAAGTAGGAACTGTAACATCACTTGCACAACCAGGAAATCCCCGTCCCCGCTTGTTTCGCTTACCGAAAGATAAAGCCGCTCTCAACCGTATGGGTTTTAATAACTGCGGTGCAGCTGCAATGGCAGCACGTTTCGCAAAGCACAAGCAACAGCTACCAAAAATTACTACTGGTATAAATTTAGGCAAATCTAAAGTAACACCGTTAGCAGAAGCCCCCAATGATTATCGTCATAGCTTCCAATTACTGAAAAATTACGGTGATTATTTTGTAGTTAATGTGTCTTCTCCGAATACACCAGGACTGCGAAAATTGCAAGATGCAGCCATGTTAGCCTCTATCTTGGATGCTTTGCATGAAGAAAATAATTTACAAAAACCAATATTTGTTAAAATCGCCCCGGATTTAGAATGGGAGGCAATTACAGAAATTGTATCTTTAGCGAATAGTTATAAATTGGCGGGAATTATTGCTACTAATACAACCATTAAGCGTGAAGGATTAAAAACTCAAATAATTGCTCAAACTGGTAAATCAATATCAGAAGAAGCAGGTGGAATTAGTGGAAAACCTGTGGGACAACGTTCTACTGAGGTAATTAAGTATATTTGGCAGCAAAGTCAAGGAGAAATACCTATTATCGGCGTTGGCGGTATTTTTACAGCAGAAGACGCTTGGGAGAAAATTACAGCAGGAGCTAGCTTAATTCAAATTTATACTGGTTGGGTTTATCAAGGACCTGGAATTATACGCCGTATTCTCCAAGGTTTGCTTTTAAAATTAGAAGAAAACGGATTAAATTCCATTTCTGAAGCTATAGGATTAGCTAATCAAAATTTTGAGGTTAAAGGTCAAAATGTTGAGGTTATTTAGTACTTGATACCCTAAAAACCCTTTCCTTAAAATCAAAACTGTTGCGATATCACAATGGTAGGTTTTTAACCGCCAGATTTAACCCTTCCTTTGAAATTAAAACTGTTGCGATATCATAACAGTAGGTTTTTAACCGCCAGATTTAACGCTTTTCTCTAGTTTTGAGTAAATATTGGAAAATTAAATTACCATTTATTCAAAAAAAAGCAATGGGTGCATCGACTCTTACTAAATCAAGAACCATTAGATAAATGCACCCAAACAATTGAAAATTAACTTTTTTAGCTTGAGATTTTACTTTCTTCTTCTACTGGGAAAAATTCCTTTGTATCCGGAGAATAAGTCCAAGCTATTCCATCTGGATCTTTATTACGACTCCATTGGGGAAATTCTGGATCATCTCTCCGCTTGAAAATCGTGCTGGAATAAACCCCCAAACGTTTAGCAAGTTCAGATTGAATCAAAGAACCCAAAAACAGTTGTTTTTCTAAGGGTTTATTTACTTGTTCAACAATTTCTAGCTGTTCTACAATTTCTTCTGCTAGCTTTTCCTCCTCATGAGTTGATTGAGAAATTGATTCTTCTGGCTCAACCTTTACAGCAATAGGTTCGAGGAGTTCTTTGTTTAAAGTCGTAACGGGTTCCTTACTAAAGTTGATTTCTGGTTCGCTAATATCAAGAATGCTGCCCAAAGTATTGGCAGTGATAAAGTAATACACTTTATTACCATCATTCGAATTAGAAATAGTGGCACCAAATTCAGCAGCTTTAGCATCCAAGTAGCGCTTTGCTTTAGCTCCATTAAAATTACCCTGCAATGCTAAATCTATAGGGGTAACTCTACCTTGATTTTCCCCAATTAACTGTTGGAAAACCGGGTTAACGTTACTACACCATTGTTGCCATCGATAGGAACGCCATAAATTTAACACAATAAGTACAGCAAAGATTCCCAGTAAGAACCGCCACGCAGAAACTAGGAAGATAATTAAAAACGAAAGTGGCAAAAGTAAAAGCAAAAAACCTTTGCCCGAAGTTTCTAGTGTTTTTTCACTCATGCCTATTTATTGCTAAGTGATTTATTTTAGGAAATATTATCATCTTGGCAAAAATTGGGACATTTATTTGTATTGTTTGTAGATTTGTCGGAAAATTTTTTGGACAAATTCACTTTTCCCATCGTGGTAAATTAGTCAATATTCAGCTAAAATTCCTTTCTAGGCTTATATTTCCCAAATTTTATCGGTATTTAGCAAAAAAAGTTAAGAAAATAACATTTAGGCAAATAAACAAAAAAAGTGATCTATGCTACGTTTGAATACGTATGTGTTACAGATTTTTAATCTTGGTTACGTGACAATTCTCAACTTTCAGATGCGATCGCCTAGCGCATGCCCTTTGGGTTTATCAGCCGCACCCCGGAGGTGTAGGCAATCTACAATCATGGGGCAGATTTGATAGAAAATTATGACAGTTCTCATCAAAGCCACTGCCCAATGATTTTTCTATCTTCCTGATTATGTTTGTAATCGATTTATTTTTGTCGTAGTCTGGTTAAGAAATGGTGATTTAATTTTCTAATCACCTAGGTAAAATATAAAATTCAAAATTTATGAAATTGACTGCAAGCCTGCTGATATCGCTAAGTATTGTGTTTTCATTTAACTTTCCGGCAAATGCAGCTATAACTTGTCGCGATTACAGCGGACACGAAATTTGTATTCTTAATATTAAGCGTAGTGCTAAAAGATATTGGAATTATAGGACAACTATCAGTATTGATGGTAAGAAGCAACCAACTGAAATCTATAACTGTCGTGGGAAATTTAAAATTCAAAAAAATGGCAAAATAGTAAGGTTTGGAGAAAATGGTGTCGGTAATTTCATATGTAGATCTTTTAAGAAGTAGTTTTTTTAACAGATAAAAAAAGCTATTGATAGCAAAAAATGTACCGCAAAAGTAACAAAGAGAAAAATCAAAATTTTATTTGTTCTGTGCGACGAGTATACAGGCAAGAATGAAGACGGTAAAACCTACATAACTAAATACAGTTATCCAATCTTGCCAATTCGGTGGAAGTATTAATGATATATCGTTCATTGACCGAAAAATAAACTGGATACAAGCCATCGATAATCCGTGGAGAAAATGAGGGGCCCCTCGATTCATCGATGGGGTAATAATTCGGGCATTCTTCATTCGGCCATTCGGCCATTCGGCCATTCACCTTGACCATTACCGCAAAGTAATCGATGCTATATTATCAGGACTTACGATATTTTCACAATTGGTTATTGGTGCCGTACCCTGATTCCCTTATTACTACTTTCAAGTTTTTCAGAGTACACAACGGCTTTGGGATGCCCGAAGTTGATCTACACCCAGATAACAATAACTACAACTTTTGAAAATTTCTTGACAAATCTTCTGGAAAATTACAATTAAATAACATCAAAGCAGTTTTATCATCAACAGGTAAAGCTTCTACCTCCATAGATGAAAGCAATTCTTGAAATGAACGCTTTCCCGTTTTCAAAAAACGATCTAATTCTAGATTCACCTCTCGTCGATAAAAAGCACACATCGGTTCCCAAATATCTAAACGTTGAGGAACTAATGCCAAGGTTGAAGTTGGAATTTGGGGAAGTTTATTTATCCAATTTTTCATAATTTTTACATCTAATAAAGGTAAATCGCAAGCAAGTAATAATATCCAGTTAGCTGCAATTTGTGCCAAACCCTCAGATAAAGCATTTACAGGTCCTTTTCCAGGTTGAGTTTCAACTAGATACTGACAATCTTCCGGCAAAATATTTTCATAGTCTTCAGCCCAAGGAGTTATTACATAAACTTGTTCCGTACAAGCAGCAGCAACTTGATAAACTCGTTGCAACATGGGCGTACCTTCGTAAAGTACAAGTCCTTTATCCCTTCCCATACGAGAACTTTTTCCACCAGCTAGGATTAGAGCCGCTAGGGTTCCCTCAAATACTAGTTTCACAATTAGCTCTAGCTTCAAATATATTCCACAATAATGGTCATAAACTATTTTTGAGCCACTCCCCGTGTCTTTAGAGGTGGGGAGTGGCTCAACTGATTATAATAATCCAAATTCTTGGAGTGCTGGATAAAAATTCTTATTTTCATGACTGGGACGACTAAGCTTTATTAAAGCAAAGCGCTCTAAAGGTGTGAGTTTTTTCCATTGTTCGATTGTAATATTAACCCCAGATTCGACTGCTTTTATTTGTGTTATTTGAGGAATTTCTTTTTCATTTATCCATGGGGGATTATCTTCTATAGGGAGTTCGCTTGCGGTGTTTCCTGTCTTTTCGATAATCAAGTTTTGTAAAAATTCTCGATACTTTTGACATTCTTCAATACTTATACATGGCATTTCAACTAAAGTTTGACGCTCCTGTTCGGTAAATTGATGCCAGTGAGACAATTTCAACTTGACTCCGCAACTGTCGAGCTTGAACCGGACTTGCATCGGTATGCAGCGCAAGCTATCTACAAAATCAGCCTCGAATTTAAAAAAGTCGTTCATTGAATATCATCTGTTATGTAATATATTTTATTACATAACAGGTAATCTTTTAGCGGCAAGGGAGTGATAATTGATAATTATGGAAAACACAAATTTTATAGTTTCTAGTCAGTGGCTGTTTGAACATCTGAATGACCCCGATATTATCGTATTTGATTGTCGTTTTTCTCTAGCTAATCCACAAGCAGGAAGACAGCAGTATAAAACAAGTCACATTCCAGGTTCATATTACTTAGACTTGAATCAAGACCTTTCATCAAAGGTACAGAAGCATGGAGGAAGGCATCCTTTACCTGATATTGACGAATTTGCCGATAAATTATCAGTAATGGGAGTAAGTAGACAAAGCTTCGTTGTTGCTTATGATGATTCCCGTTTAGCTTTTGCATCTCGTTTGTGGTGGTTGTTAAGGTATTTGGGACACGAACAAGTTGCTGTTTTGGATGGAGGTTTTAATGGATGGCTTGCATCTGAGTATCCGGTTACAGATATCATTCCTCCTGAGCGTAACGGTAAATTTATACCTCAGCCACAAACACAGATGCTGGTAGATTATGTTGCTGTGAAAAATCGCGATCTATCTCAAACAGTTTTAATCGATTCAAGAGAAAATGACCGTTACGAAGGTATTAGAGAACCAATTGATAAAATAGCTGGTCATATACCCGGTGCGGTTAATTATCCTTGGAAAGAAGTAACTAATACAAGCGGTTATTTACTTTCGCAACAACAGCAAAGCAATCGTTGGTCACAATTAGAAAATAATCAAGAAATTATGGTTTATTGTGGTTCTGGTGTTACTGCTTGCGTTAATTTACTTTCTCTAGAATTAGCTGGTATTCATAGGGGTAAACTTTATCCCGGTAGTTGGAGTGATTGGATTAGTTATATGTAATTGGGCATGGGGCCGAAGGGCCGAAAGGGCATTGGGCATGGGGGTAGTAATATGATGTCCAGTTAAACAGTTATGATATTTGTGAGGGTTAATGAGTAATGAGTAACGAGTAACGAGTAATGAGTAACGAGTAATGAGTAACGAGTAACGAGTAACGAGTAAAGAGTAACGAGTAACGAGTAAAGAGTAACGAGTAAAGAGTAA
>DESS01000198.1:0-3005 GCA_002361335.1 Richelia sp. UBA3308 | reverse complement strand
CAAATAACAACTAACAACTAAATTCAAAATTGTCCCAAATCCCAACTGTAATTAACACTGAAAAACCAGCCGTCAAAATCAATATTATCGTCAGTGGAACCACCATTAGTAAAACCGCTTTGTAAGCTAATACTACTGAGTTGGGATATACTATATTTTAAGTTACCGGATAGTCGATGATATTGATCTTCTCTTTTTCGTTCTAAAAAATTTGATAAGTTAAATTGATAATCAATACCGAAGCGTAATGACTTTTGTAAAGAGTAGTTTAAAGATAACCAGATGTAGTTAATAATTCGGTTGCGTTTTTCGGGGGGGTTTGTAAGACTCAAGCGAAGTTCATAGAAACTATCTAAATTCAATTTTCGTGCTAATGGATCTCTTCTTCCTATAGAGAAGCGAAAAGAATTTTCATTTAAAAATTTATCTCCTGATTCAAAATTGAAGCTATCGCCATCTTTTGAATAAAACAATTGTTGATTATTCCATCCAATTTCAGCGTACATTCGGTTTGTCAACTGCTGGTAAACACCAAGGTTAAATCTTATTTGGTTGTAATCAAATTCTGATTTTTTGTTGTATCGGATTATATTGCCATCAATAGAACCATTTAAATAAGTTTTCGGTCCAATTTTGAAAGGTGCTGCGGCAAGTGTAAGTCCCGAAAAAATTAAACCATCATCAGTTGGATCGTTTCTAGAAGAAAATATATTACTAGTATGAAAGTAGCCAACACGCCCTAACAAATAGCCTACTGGTTTAAATTTTACTATAGGCTTTTCTATTGATGGTGGTTGTTGTAGCTCTGGAGGTTGGGGTGCTTCTATGGGAACTTCCTCGACTATGATTGTACCTAATTCACGGTTAAAAGACTCTTCTTGTTTTTGTTTATTTTCTTCGAGTCGCTGTAATAAACTTTCTAATCTTTTAGAGCGTTCAT
Organism: Richelia sp. UBA3308; assembly: GCA_002361335.1. Taxonomy (GTDB): domain Bacteria; phylum Cyanobacteriota; class Cyanobacteriia; order Cyanobacteriales; family Nostocaceae; genus Rivularia. The sequence goes on along the minus strand of DESS01000198.1, from coordinate 2,065 downwards.
CTTCAAGTGAATCTAACTTTTGCTCAATTTCTTCGGCAGAAGGGGCAGGAAAATCTGTAGGTTGACTTTCTAAAGGCGGCGGATCTTTTTCCATATCTAAGCCTTCGGTTGGCGGTGGCGATTGCTCTTCATTTTGGGCTATTTGTATTGGTTTGGTAGCTAATTCCCTATAGTGTCCAAAAAAATCCCAACATCTTAAACATGTAATATTCTTATCTGTACTATGGGTATTTTGCCCGCTTTCAGAAACAATGCTATCCGGCACAGGCTTTGAAACAATAGGGAGCAAGATGCTTTCTTTCTTCTGGGCTAATACTTGCGCCTTAATCTTAAACTTGTTATTGTTTGTTTTTTGTGGTTGTACCATTAAAGATGTAATTTTTTTTGTCTTCCCTTTATCCCTTCCTTTAGTGCGATCGCTTTTTGAAGAGTATGGATGAGATGATTGGGAAATTAAGCGCGAATCTGCCAAATATGATATCTTTGATACTAATTCTGGTTTTTTTGTGACGCTATTTGGATTGGTAGCTTTAGCCACACTTATGCTAGTGCAACAGCATATTGTACTGCCAGAGGTCAAGATTAAATACAACCACAAATTTTTCCAGTCTTTTGATTTCATATCAAAACTCGTTTTGCTTTAATTAGACTCAAAAATGTTGTAAGTAAGTGCCCTACCTGAAATCCGAAATTCCTCTTAATTAGTATCTATAATTAATTCAAGTAATCACATAAGTAAATACAATAATCGAGCTTGTAATGGTAGTGGTCATAGTACTAGTTATATTTTATTTTGGAAAATAAATTTAAATCTAATATTATATGATAGGTTTGCTTATTTTCTATTTTTAATTTTTAAACATAATTTAAGCATATTTACTTAAAAAACTTGCTATAACAGTTTATAATGTAGAACTTTTTATTCCCCTGCCCGTCTTGGCTGATGTGGTAATCGTAAAATTATGTAAATAAGGCACAAACTTTTATGTTCCGCAAGTTAGTACCTTTAGTGGTTGTCAGTTTATGGGGAGTTGTGGTCATTCCACTACCACAACAGGCAAACGCGTCAACTCCTTTAACTCGGGCTGTAGTTAAGAACCTACGTAACTGGGTACAATTGATGCCCTTAAATAGACCAAAGCGTAGGGCACGAAAAAGTGATTCTATGACTCCTGGAGACGGATTGTCTACGGGTAGAGCTTCTTTAGCTGATTTACGTTTTAACGACGGTTCTTTAGCACGGATTGGTGAACGAGCAGTATTTAAATTTGTGCCTAGAACTCGAACATTTAGATTGTTAAACGGAACGGTATTACTGCTTATACCACCAGGGCAGGGACAAACAAGAGTAAATACTCGCAGTGCTGCTGCAACGATTCGTGGTTCAGCATTATTTGTGCGTTATGACGAGCAAACAGATACCACAGTTGTAGGTTCCCTAACTGATAGCGGTATAAAAGTTTTTAATAAAGATGAATCTCGTTCTCAACGACTTAAAGCGGGACAGTTAATAGTTTTAGTCAAAGGAAGAATTCACAAATTATACAATTTTGACCTAAGAACTTTTTACGATACAAGCGATTTGGTGCGAGGACTTAATTTAACTAGTCCTAGTGATGGAGCCAATGCAGATCCTGCCATGGCTAGCGTTCAAGCAGAAACTTCTGAAGCTTTGGCAAAACAGGTGGCTATTGGCGGCGATAATGTAGTTACAAATCCATCTTTTATGGAATTAAGTCCTGTTTCGTCAGGTATACGAGATGAAAAAGATCTTACAAATACTTTATCTGTGGGTCCTTTCTTTGACACGGGAGAATTATCTTCAAATACTTCAAAGAAAAACGAAGATAAATCATTCTTTGATAACGACAATTCTCCAAGACAACAAACTCCATCAATTGAAGTTGAAATTCCAAAAGTCGAACCACAAAATCCATCAGTTGAAGTTGAAGCTCCAAAAGTCGAACCACAAATTCCTTCAAATCCACCCATATCTAACAACCAAAATTCTCCAAGACAACAAACTCCATCAATTCAAATAAAAATTCCAAAAGTGGAACCACAA
>DESS01000301.1 GCA_002361335.1 Richelia sp. UBA3308 | reverse complement strand
TTGTCTATAGTTACGTGAACCCCCCGCTGTACTAGTATAAATAAATTTTCATCAAAGCAACTATTGTAATCCTTCAACGTCTAACTTTGGACTCAGATGTACTAGGTTATCCGTACAATATGACTGATGAATTGCACAATTATCGTCTAGGGGCAATAAATTAATAAAATAATAAATTAATAAATTAATAAATTAATAAAATAATAAATTAATACATTAATTTATTATTATGTTCCCTCGTTTTCAAGGAAAACCTCTGTAAAAAATGGATCAATAGGCTTACTAATTGAATATGATCAAAAAATAAACAGGATACAAGCCATCGATAATCCGTGGAAATAAAAAAATTTTTTCCACAATCGCCGGCTCTTCGATTTATCGTCTGAGTACTTGATAACTGATAACTGATAACTAAAATGACTCTTGCTCACGACTCTTGTGTTTTGGTGATAGAAAGCGACGAAAATCTTGCTTCCCAGCTTTCTTCCGACTTAAAAGAAATGGGTTACGAACCGATTTTGGCTCACGATACAAACTCCGGCTTACAACATAGTCGATCTCGCCAACCTGCTTTGATTGTTGTCGATAGAATGCTGGCGGGAGAATCAGGAATATCGTTGTGTAAAAATCTCAGAAGTAGCGGCGTATGTGCTCCGGTACTGATGTTAATGGCTAGAGATTCAGTTGATGACAGAGTAGCTTGTCTGGAAGCCGGTGCAGATGATTATTTTCTCAAGCCTTACCGTTCAGAAAATTTCATCAACTTGATTCGTTTGTATTTGAAGCAGGATGTTGACACTTCTGAGCAATTACGTTTTGGAGATTTAATTTTGGATCTAGCCACTCGCCGTGCAATTAATAACGGACGAGCAATTGATTTGACAATGAAAGAATTTGAGCTGCTAAAGTATCTTATGGAACATCCTCGTGAGGTACTAACTCGCGAACAGATTTTAGAAAATGTTTGGGGTTATGACTTTATGGGCGAGTCTAACGTAATCGAAGTTTATATTCGCTACCTGCGGCTAAAAATAGAAGACGAAAGTCAAAAACGTTTAATTCAAACTGTACGCGGTGTTGGTTATGTATTGAGAGAATCTTAATCCATGGCAAGATACAAAGTGAAATTTAATTATCCCTCAAAGTTGCTTTGACAGACAATGTCGCATTTAAAAGTAGAGATAATCGTATTTATTTATATTACTCAAATTGGAAGAACATCTCACAAAAGCCAGCGTCATATTTAATGCCAGATTCAAGTTCATAGTGTTACAGATAACTATCGGAGAACTAAAATCTAAAATGCTAAACATGAGCGAATCATAATTAAAATTTCCATGAAAAATTGTCAAAGATTATTACCTATAGTATTAGGTATTTTACTTATAAGTTGTTCTCAACAGACACCAGCACAACCTCCCAATATTACCGTATCTTCAACTCCAACAGTAGTGAATAATTTAGGTCAAAAGCTACCAATTTCTGCTGTTGCAATAACTCCCAACGGTAGGAAAATTCAGTTAGAAGTAGCGCGAACACCCAAACAACAAGCAATGGGATTAATGTACAGAGATGCTTTACCAGATAACCGGGGAATGCTATTTGAGTTTAGTTCTCCCCAACCAGTTAGTTTTTGGATGTTAAATGTACCTGTTCCTTTAGATATGGTTTTCCTCCGTCAAGGAATAGTACAATATATCGCAGCATCAGTTCCTCCTTGTACAAAACAACCTTGCCCTACTTATGGTCCTAGAACTCTTATCGATCAAGTAATTGAATTACGTTCCGGACGAGCCGCTGAATTAGGTCTAAAAAAAGGAGATAAAGTAATAATTAATTCTAATCAAATAGAATAATTACTTATGATAACTTTTGAGCATATCTGCTTACATAGCTGACTAAATATATACTGAGAATAATGTTGTTAAAAAAGTATCAACATTACTCGTATAAAAGTTGATTCTAATGCTAAGATTTGGATTGCTGCTAATCGAACGATAGTCCGCTCCCGCAATAGTTAGGCAATAACTTTAAAATTTAATAGTAAAAATCTTCCTTTTGGTGTACGTGTAAATAGTCGCGAATAGGGGAGTATAAGCTATGGAATCTTTGTTACAAGAAATAAAATTAGCTGTCATCACTTAAGTAGAAAGTATTAAACTTTTTTAAATGAAATAAAGTACTGCTTGAGACTATCGATAAGAAATAAAGCTAAAATATTTATTTCACTGAGTTTTCCTTTGTTTTCAGATATTGGAACAAACTGCACTCATGGTTTATCAGCCCAACAGTGCAGGACAAATGAACTATAGGCTCTAGCTACTGATGAATTATGGATAGATATATGACAATTCACTCTATGGAAGGAGGTGAGATACACATGACACCGTCTACTTATTCGCGATTGATACGTTTTTTGCAAGATGATTTATCAATTTCTACAGCTTCTCTTGCAGTAGCTTTGCGTCACAGCGAACAAGATCCAGGTCCATTACCGATGATTTTATGGCAATATGGCTTAGTGACTTTGGAACAATTAGAACAAATTTACGATTGGTTGGAAACAGCATAAGTAATGAGTATTGTAATAGCTCGAATCGAAAAATGTTGTTGCTTTCGACTCAACTTTTTGCGTAGGCGGGCATGGGGCATAGGGCATTGGAAATTTTTTATCCGTTTCAATAGTAGGGTTTTGCACCACATGGGATAAAAATATCTTTGCCGAAGTTGAGAAAAATAATTTGTTTGCTGTCAAAATTAAATTATATGGTATAGAAAATATCTATTTTGTTATTTACATTATCTGTACAATAAATTTGTAGATTAGCAGCCGACGTAGCAAAAAAAACTGTTGTAGGACAGGTAGTCATTTGTAGTTGTTTAGCCTTGATTTGTATTAAATAAACTCTTCATACATAGGCTTATTTAACTTCAAAATACAAATAGCGGAACTGACAGAAGAAGTTCCGATTGTTTTGCGGTGCAAATAAATTCAAGAGCAAATATACGGCAATGTCTTTGTAATTTGTTTTGCCCTACTAACAGTGATGGTGATTTTTAGTTATTCAGGGGTTGCAATTTGTCCTGGATTATGGTAATTGATAGACCAACGGTGGGATACTTCCATAGAAGAAACCTCGCAAACTTGTTCCAACTGCTTTTGTTGCACAGCAGCTTTGCGGAGGGTAATAATTAATTGATTCACCTGGTTACGTAAATTAGGATTATGATTAACTGCTGTCATGGTTTGCCTTTCGAGCAATTGCAGTAGTAATTCATAATGGATAGGTGAAGGAAGAGGAATTTGCTCCATGAAGTTAAAAAGATGGTTATTAGGCTTGAGATTCACTCTTGGTGAAACTCAAGGTTTATGGTTGTTTGGGCGCAGGCAAGAAAAAATTAAATTATTTAACCAGATGTAAAATCTCTGTGTTTCTTAGTAGCCTTTTAGGGCTAAGCGCTACTACCAACAAGTTATGATTTTTTGCGATCGGCCGCACGCCGGAGGCGTACGCGATAGCGCATACCCTACGGGCTTATCGCCTAACCTATAATGAATTTTGGCACACCAGACAAATTCTAGTTTAAAGGCTTGATAAAATTAAGAGATGAAAATTTAGCGAAAAGATTGGCAACCGCCATTGCTGGATCTGGCTGTTTAACCAAAGATTCACCAATCAATACGGCAGAGGCACCAATGCTTGCGACTAACCTTAAATCATCAGGAGTATGTAATCCCGACTCGCTAACAATAAGGATATTGCGTTCATGCAATTGTTCATTCCTTGCCTTTAATAACTTACAAGTAGTTTGTAAGTCAACAGAAAAATCTTCTAAATTACGATTGTTAATACCGATTAAAGAAACACCATCTATTGCTAAAACCCGATCGAGTTCTTCTAGAGTATGAACTTCAATCAAAGGAGTTAATTTTAAAGCTTTAGCTATTTTTACAAAGTATTGTAAATCTTGGTCGCTGAGTACCGCTGCAATCAACAAAACCGCGTCAGCACCGTGAAGCCTTGCCAAATACATTTGGTAAGGATAAATTACAAATTCTTTACATAGCAATGGTAAATCTACAGCAGCGCGAACTTTGGATAAATTTTCAAAGCTGCCTTGGAAAAACTTTTTATCTGTAAGTACGGAAAGACAGGTTGCACCACCTTTTTGATAGGCAAGAGCTATTTGTACCGGGTCGAAATCTTCTCGTATAATTCCTTTACTAGGAGAAGCTTTTTTTACCTCTGCAATTAAAGCCGGTTTAGTCTTACCTTGTCGTAATGCTGACAGAAAATCGCGAGTAGGTGGTGCATTGACTAATTGGCGCTGCAAATCCTGTAAAGATTGCTTTTCACGCATTTGGTCAATTTCTGCTTCTTTATACCAAATAATTTCTTCCAAAATATTATTGGGTACGGCATCAGATGTCGCAATCTGATAGCGTAATGAAGAAACGGCGATATCGGGATTGGGTGAACGACGGCGGATTTCCATGGTTTTTTAATTGGGGATGGGGCATTGAGCATTGGGCATGAGGGATGGGGCATGCAAGGAAGGGGAGAAAATTTCTACTCACAATAACTCCTTACTCCTTACTCCCGCCCTCCTCACTCCTAACAAGTAACAACTAACTCCTAACTACTAACCACTAACTACTAACCACTAACTCCTTTAATTGACTGCTGCTCGTTTGTAGGCTTCGTCTAAGACTTCGGAAAGTGTGGGATGGGCATGGACTAAATGAGCCAGGGTATTGACGCTTTGACGATTGGCGATCGCTGCACTGGCTTCATGAATAATATCGGCAGCATGAAGTCCGAATATGTGTACTCCAAGTACTTCTCCGGTATCTTTACGATAAATAACTTTGGCAATTCCGTCGGCTTCTCCTTCTGCTAATGCTTTGGAATTACCTTTGAAATAACTCTTACTAATTCCAACTTCAAATCCTTCGGCTTCACCTTTCTCTTTAGCTTGTTCCTGAGTCATTCCTACATAGCTAATTTCTGGGTGAGTAAATGCTGCTGCGGGAATACTGGAATAATCTACTTGTTTGGTTCTACCACAAATATTTTCTACGGCAACAATACCTTGAGCCGAAGCTGCATGAGCCAACATCATTTTACCTGTAGCGTCACCAATTGCCCATAAATGGGGTACGGGTTCCCCTTCACTTAATACCGCCATGGAGTCGTTTACTGGGATAAACTTACGTCTATCAAGTTCTACATTAACGGAATCTAAACCTATATTTTGTGTTGCTGGAATCCGCCCGGTAGCTACCAAACAAGCATCAACTTCCAATACATCAACATCTTCTTTAGTTTTAAAATCTGCTAATTCAATTATTACCGGCGAACCAGGAATAATTTTTTTAGCATATATTCCCGAATAAGTTTCAATATCACGAGGATTTATCAATACTCTTTCAGCAAGTTTAGCAATATCCCGGTCAAATCCCGGCATTAACTGTGGCAGGGCTTCGATCATGGTAATTTCGCAACCCAAAGCTGAATAAACATCGGAAAATTCCAAACCAATGTAACCGCTACCGACAATTGCCACCCATTGCGGCAACCATTCTAATTTTACAGCTTGGTCGCTAGTAAATACAGTTTTTCCATCAACTTCAATTCCTGGTGGCACAAAAGGAACCGAACCCGTCGAAACAATAATATCTTTAGCTGTAATAGTTTTTTCACCCGTGGAGGTATCAACACTCACCTTTTGTTGTCCGGCAAGTTTACCCCAACCTCGAATAATATCAACACCCAAACGCTTGAGAGAATTAGTTAAATCTCCTTGAATCTTGGCTACTAAATTATTAGCATGGTTGGCGATATCTTCTCTTTGGAATCGAACATTATCAATTTGAATTCCCAGTGCCTTGAGATGGTAAGCATCGCGTAACTCCCGTACCTTTCCAGAAGCTGCAAGTAAAGCCTTCGAGGGGATACAACCACGGTTAACACAGGTTCCCCCCATATCATTCGCTTCAATAATTGCAGTTTTCAATCCGCAGCTAACGGCGTGTAAGGCAGCGCCATGTCCACCTACTCCAGCGCCTACAATCACCAAATCGTAATCAAATGCCTGACTCACCGTCTCATTACTCCGCGTGCTTTGCCGTATTTATTTTTAACTGAGTCCAGTTAAGCGTGCAAGTGTTTTTTGGTTTACAGTTTTGTCAAAGATATAATTGTATTTTTAAATACTTAATTAATTGATTTCGCTTTGCAATTCTTTACAAAGAAACCTAGTGGTATTGGAATATAGCGGTTTTCATTTGAGTAGAATACATTCTTGTGGTACGGGCCCCAGATGCCCGTGGGAATTCTACTAATTTTCTCTGTATTGCACCCAACTGAAATTTGCTATATAAAAACTCAAGCTGAATTAGATGTTTATCAAAAAGCTTAGAGGGAATTTATTAAATCATTCTAAACTGGCATATTTTTCTTGTAGG
>DESS01000299.1:47754-47972 GCA_002361335.1 Richelia sp. UBA3308 | reverse complement strand
TCTTCAATATTCTTTTGTGCTGCTTGCATTGAGGAAAGACGACTTGCATTTTCACTTTTGAGGGATTCTGCAAACGCTCGGTACAAGGATACAAAAAGATATTGACGAATTAATGATGAAAATAAATCATCCCAATTCATTGTAAAGCTTGGTAGTCCTTCTCCATGCCATGCTTGTTTTTCTAAGCGCTGCAACCATTGAGGATTTATGGGTAGAAG
>DESS01000299.1:14326-47602 GCA_002361335.1 Richelia sp. UBA3308 | reverse complement strand
GAATTAGGTAAATTGAATTGTTCGGATACTGGTTGTTTTGCTGCTTCTAAGTAGGGAATTAGGCGATCGCCAACTGTTGCGATGATAATATTTTCGGGTTTTGGTTGTGTTTGTTGAATTTGTTTTATTGCGTAGGATGCAATCTGCTCGTTAAACTGACCGCATAAACCGTGGTCTGAACCAAATATAATTACACCCAGGGTTTGAATTTTTTTATGATTGGTGAAAGCTTGCGGTATCATGATTGGTTGCTCGCTAAAGTACCGATGGCGAAGCAAAATTTGTAACCCCATTTCCACGGAGCGATTATAGTCTGTCAGTGCTGCTACTGCTGTCTCATATTGACGAATGCTTACCATCGCTAATGCTTTCATGGTTTTGACAACAGATTGCAAATCCTTGATGCTTTCAATTTCTGCTGTTAATGCTTCTAGGCTTTTCATAATTCCTGATTTTATGATTATATAAAAAGTAATTTATAAAAATCACTTTTTCAAAATTTCGTTTTCCTCACAACTTCCTCATATTTATGAAGTAGTTTCTATTTGTAGTAATTGAGAAGCTTCTATTTTGTTCTTGAAAAGCTTTTATCTCTATTAATAATAAGTTAATCTTGTTGTTATTAGCGATACTAATTAACGAAAATACTTTATGCTCTTATGTCAATTATATTTTTTATAAGTTCACATATAGAGTGTAAGTAAAAGAGCAATTATCTCCTGGTTTCTTGAATTACTATCCGGGTTGAACTTAGCTTGTGTATACTGCTTTTACAAGTTCCTTCCACTATTATAAGTGTAAAGAATATTTTTTTAAATGCCTTGGCGGGGTTTAATCGCGATTCTAGCAATATATTCTTTGCACTTATTTTTTTATTAATTTAATTCAAAGGAACAGATAATAGGAAAAGGAAAAAGGAGGGACTGAAGAAGCAATTTTTTATTACTAATTGCTTTATTTACTATAGCGAATTTCAGTTGATTCCAATACACCCGAAACCTCACCCCTTCCCCTCTCCTTATTAAGGAGAGGAGTATTTGTTCGCGTAGCGTGTCCGTTAGGATATACAGGTGTATTCCATCTAAGTGAAAACTGCTATATACCCAATCCCCCATCCGCTATTCCCATTCAGGAATTCAGGAGATTATAAACTGTTGTCAACATTTCTTCTGCTGTATAAGGCTTGTGTAAAAACGCTTCAATCGGAATATTTTCTAAAACCTCCTGATTACCCGATGTAGAACCGCTCATCATAATAATCTTCACTTTATAATTCAGTTTCTTCAAGGTCTTAATAGCTTTTGCACCATCCATTAATGGCATCATCATATCTATTAAAATAAGTTGAATTTCATTGATATTTTGAGCGTATACCGCAAGTGCATCAATTCCATCAACAGCGGTTAATACTTGATAACCATATTTTTCTAAAGAAATTTTGGTAACGTCGCGAATTACTGCTTCGTCATCAACAACCAAAATAGTTTCTCTATTACCTCTTGGTATTTGAGAAGAATTTTCTGGAGATATTTCAACTGCTTGCGATGCTTTTAGATAGACTTTGAAACAAGTTCCTTCTTCATCGCTATAAACATTTACAAAACCGCCATAATTTTTAATAATACCTATTACTGTCGAAAGACCTAATCCCGTACCTTGACCTTGTTCTTTTGTTGTAAAAAATGGCTCAAAAATATGCTCTAATGTTTCAGGAGGAATACCAACACCCGTATCGGAAACTGTAATTACAATATAATTTCCCGGTTCGGCATCATTATCCATTTGAGCATAGGTTTCATCAATTGCTAGATTTTCAGCGGAGATTTTAAGCGTACCACCATCGGGCATTGCATCTCTGGCATTTATACAGAGATTCATTAGTATCTGATGTATCTGTGTCGCATCTCCGTAAATTGTCCACAGTTCTTTCTCAAAATCAGTTTGGATTTCAATTGATTTCGGGAAAGTTTCTGTGATAACCTGTTGAATTTCTCTTAATACGTGTCTTAGCTGTAAAACAACAAACTTATTTTCAACTCCTCGCGAGAAGGACAAAATTTGTTTGACTAAAGCTGTCCCCCGTTGCACGCTGTTTTGTAGCAAGTCAATTAAATATTTAGTTTCCTTGTCAGCATCGGGTAATTTTAAAGGTAAAAGTTGAGCGGTTGCTAGAATCGGTGTAAAAATATTGTTAAGATCGTGAGCGACACCGCTAGCTAAAGTCGCAATGCTTTCTAAACGTTGGGCGTGGTAAAATTGCTGCTCTAACTGTTTCTTCTCTGTATTTACATAATTAAATAGCGCTTGTGCTTCTTGATAATTTCTGTTTGCGGTTTCTGCTCTTTGCTGCATTTCTATAGTTTGACGCTGCAATAACTCAAATTTTTCTGCCTGTAGCTGGTTGACTTTATTCTCTAATATTTGCACAACCCCGTACATTTCCAGGGGATCTAATATATTTAAAATTTGACTTTGAGTAATAATTCCCCGTAATTCTCCTTGTGAACCAGCTACTACCAATCGTCGCACGTGATGAGAACTCATTAACTGGTTTACTTTTAATAAAGAATCTGACGGATTAACTAAAATTAACGGTGCGCTCATAACGGTACGAGCTTCTGTGGCAAAACTTATTCCTAATTTCTGCAATTGAACTACATCCCGCTCGGTGACAATACCGATTGGGGAAAGAGGAGGGGAATTCTTTGGTGTTGTTTCCTCAATAACCTCAACTATTTTTCTATTGTTTTCACTAGTTTTATCGCTTGATTCTTCTACAATCACCACACAGCTAATTTTATGTTGAGACATTAACCGAGTTAGGTGATGTATCGATGCTGTTGGAGGTGCATGAACAATTTCTTCGTTCGTCACCTCGCTAACTTGGCGAAATCTCAGCAAATCATTCGGCTGCAACACCTGTCGCAATTTTGTTTTTGTGACCAATCCGATAAGACAATTGTTTTCATCCACAACTGGTAGATGACGAATTCGATGCTGACGTATCAGTTGTATAGTAGTGAAAATATTTTCAAAATTATTTTGTTTGAGGGTAACAACTTCCTTAGTCATTACTTCCGCTACGATTACACCTTCGATTTCTACACCGTCAGAAATTAACTTTACTAAATCTCGTTCTGTAAAAATACCTTGTAGTTGATTTTTATCGGCTACTAATACGCAACTAGCAGAAGATGAACTTACTATGTTACCTTCCGTTTCGGAATTTGATAACTGACAGCTACTACCCCAACGCTGACTCATAAGATGAATAACTTCTGAAAGAGGGGTAGAAGGAGTTACTACTAAAGGATTGGAATCGATTATTTTTTCTAAAGAAGTGGAATCACCAAGAGATTGATTTTGAAGCTGTTCTTTTAATGAATTATTCTCAATTGAAGCAGGTATTTTTATATTCATGGGAATTACCACTTAAAGAAGTTTCCATTGGGAATTGTTGTTGAAACTGTCTAAGACTACTTTTTATGGTTAGATAGTAATTTTATACGCACTAGTAAGCAGAAAGCCGGTTTCTCCAATCCGATAGTGGTAATGCTTCTATAAATCAGAGGAACTAGGGGAGACTCAATGCTTGAAACACTAAAGTATACCTGCCACCACCCCCCCGAAAATACGTAATAATGCCTAAAATTGTTCTTTTAAAATCATACCGAAATATCAAAAAAAAGTCTATTTTGATTTTTATTGTTATAAATTATCAAACAAACGTTTATATTCTTGTTTAACAACCTGATAACATTCACAGGAATTTTCTTCTAATGCTTCTCTGTTAAGGATAGTAATTTTACCTCGAACATAACGAATTATTTGTGCTTGCTGAAGCATTCCGGCTGCTTGAGTAACTCCCGAGCGTCGTACACCCAGCATACTAGCCATAAATTCCTGAGTTAGCGGTAATTCATCTTGTGGAATGCAGTCTCTGACGGTGAGCAACCAGCGAGCTAGTCTTTTTTCTATTTTATGGTGGCTGTTGCAAGCTGCATTTTGAGCCATCTGAGCAAATAGTGCTTGAGTGTAAAGTTGGAGTAGATTTTCTAGCTGTCCTTTTTTAGAACATTCGCTTTTGAGTTTGTCAGCACTAAGTTTAATGGCATTTCCAGCAATCTGTACTACTGTATTCACAATAGAAGTGCTTCCTCTCCACAAAATTGGTAAGCCAACCATTCCTTGATTACCTACCACAGCAATTTCAGTTGTGGAACCATCTTTCAAAGTAGAAACTATAGAAACCAAGGCATCAACGGGAAAATAAACTTCTGTTATTTCTTCATTAGGCTGATAAATAACTTGATTTTGCTCTAACCAAACTTCTTTAAAGTCTGGTAAAAGTCGTTGATATTCCTTCGGTGATAAAGCCGCTAATAATCGATTAACATTTTCCTCACTAAATTTTTTAGACAGCATTTTGTTTGACGCTACTAATTTCTCTAGTAGAGTAACTAGCAGCATTCAAAAATAAATTCAAAAGCATTTTCATAAGAAACACGCGGAAAGCGGGAAACTCAGAGGCTTCAGCCCTGAGAGGGAAGCGACACGGGTGGTTTGAACCACCGTGGCTTCCGTAGTTGGTGGATGGTTAGTCCGCTCAATGGTTATGTTAGCTTCGACACAGTTAAAGGTCGGTACTTTCCGAAAGACACTGACTTAACCCAATAAACCTGTTTAATCCTCCGGTTCTAGAGCAGGGGACTAGCTACGCATCCCCTGGTAGGTTCTTTAACGCTTGCCTTTAACGAAAGTCTGGTCAACTACGATCTAAAGTCTTAGGCTAGAAGCCCAGTGTCTTCAGACCTGGGTTGTTGACTGAATCAAAGTAAGTAAATTGTCACAAATATAACTATCTTGTCAGCCACAAAACCCGTAGATAAATACAAAAAGGTTATTCCACAATTTTGACATAGATAGGCAAATTGATAGATAGTATATATTTACTAGTAGTTTTTAGGTTGCAAACAACTCATATTTTGTGTTGTTTTACGCTGTTTATTGCCTTTTATTCCCTTTCAAGAGTATACAACAGTAAAACTTATATCTGTACGGTTTTAAACATATAGCGTGAAATATGCCTTTTGGATAAATTTAGATACATATAAAGTTAGTTATAGATTTTTATCAAAAATGAGCAATAATTTTTTCAAGAGCTTGCATCATAATATGTTGAATTATTTTGATTTGTATCTAAATTGTAATTGTTTGTAAAGGGCAAGATTTGTAAATATATTGAAAGTAAGAGACGTAGCATTGCTACGTCTCTACATTATTGTTAATTGTTATCTGACACATTCTGATGGTACGTTTATCACCCAAGATAGCAATCCTAAATTTTCAGTTGATTGAGAATACTGTTGAGATGAATTATTCAACATTATTTAAACCTCCCTGCTTTAATACTAAAAGCATTGCTTAATCATCTAACATCATGCGTGTGAAACTGTTTAAAGGACATCTAGGAGGAACTAATACTTGATTGTCGTGTGGTTCTTCGTAGAAAATACCCGGACAGGGGTTAACTTTAGAAACAGATTTGTAAATAGGTGGTTGTGCTGCTGGGGCTTGTGTAATTCCTCTTTCACCGCCGATTCCCCAACCAATAGGAAGTTTTCCTTGTTGAATCATTCTACGTGTAAAATCATTCGGCTGACATCCAGGGGGAACCAAAACTTGGTAGTAATGGGGTTTTTCGTAGAAAATACTCGGACAGGGGTTAATTTTAGAGGTAGATTTATTAATTGGTTCTCCTGCAACTGCACTTTGCAAAACTGCTGCTAAACCGATTAATAACCCTCCACAAGTAGCAAAGAATATTCTATAGGTTTTATTCATTTTTACCTCCTTGGAAAATCTCTGTATTTTCCTTGGATATAACTATTGTTTACGGCAATATAATCTTGCCTTTGTTGATTGCTAAAAAGACTATTTCCACAGATAAGTCTTTACACTATAAATTATAATTCTTTATTGACCTTAAATGAGCAATTATGTTTCAAAAGTTTATACAGTCATAGGTTTGATTATTTTCGTAGCTATAGCAGTTTTCAGTTGAATAGAATACACCCCCTCTCTTTAATAAGGAGAGGGGGAAGGGGGTGAGGTTTTTTAAAGTGTATTGCACTCAAATGAAAAACGCTATATAAAACGTTTTCTATTATAAAGTTAGTAATGGTTTGTTTGATTGATTTTAATTAGTTTGCTGTTGCGATAAACTTTGGGAGACGTTATATATAACGTCTCTACATTATTGTTAATCATCAAACAATTATTCTTCCTCGTAAACAGTCAGAATTTTGGGTTTACACTTCTTAATTTCAACATAGATTCCCGAAGCATTTTCCCCTATTAAATCTTCGATATAACCGTTCTGATTAAATTTAGCTTCTTGGGGATTATCAAAAGGACCAAAGTAATAGATACATTTAGGTTGAGTCGTCCTAATTTTTACCCAGTACGGTGTATTTGAGTTATTGATAAAAGGTAAATTTCTTAATAAAGGAAGATTTTCTAAAACGGGAAGATGCATGACGAATTTTACTCCTTAATTACGTGATTGGCTATTTTCAAAATTGCTTGATATGCTTCGTCAGTTAACTTTTCACCCATTTCAATACTTTTACAAACAGATGCTAATTCTCTCCTGACTGTTTGACACAATCCTGTACTTACTTGTTCAATATTTTCGACAGCGATTGAGTCAAAAACACCATTAGTTACCGCTAAAAGCACCGCTATTTGTTCGGGTACTTGTAGGGGTTGAGACTGCGATTGTTTGAGTATTTCTCGGACTCTTTGTCCTCTAATTAGAGTTCTTTTGGTTTGTTCGTCGAGCTGCGTACCAAAACGAGCAAAAACTTCTACTTCTTGGAATTGAGAATATGAAAGTCGTAAATCTCCAGCGACAGCACGGTAAGCACTTAATTGAGTTTTACCGCCGACTCTGGAAACAGACTTACCTACATCTATAGCGGGGAAAATAGCTTTTTGAAATAAGTCTGGAGACAGATATATTTGACCGTCTGTGATAGAAATTAAGTTAGTAGGAATGTAAGCCGAAATATTCTGCGCTTGGGTTTCTACTATAGGTAATGCTGTTAAAGAACCACCTCCATATTTATCGTTTAAATGGGTTGAGCGCTCTAACAACCGGGAATGAATATAAAAAATATCTCCGGGATAAGCTTCTCTACCGGGGGGACGACGAAGCAACAAAGATAGTTCTCGATAAGCCCTGGCATGATGGGTAAAATCATCATAGATAATTAATACATCATTTCCCTGCTCCATGAAAAATTCTGCCATCGTGGTTGCTCCATAAGGGGTAATATATTGCAATCCCGGAGAATCTTGTCCGGAAGCAACAACAACAACCGTGTATTCCATTGCTCCCTGTTGTCGCAGAGTCTCAATTACTTTCGCTACCGCTGAAGCTCGTTGTCCGATAGCACAATAAACGCAGATAACGTTTTTACCTTTTTGATTAATAATCGTGTCCAAAGCAATTGCTGTTTTCCCGGTTTGTCTATCACCCACAATTAATTCTCGCTGTCCCCTACCAATAGGAATTAGAGCATCAACTACTTTTAATCCAGTTTGTAAAGGTTGAGTTACCGGAGAACGGTTAATAATCGGTGGAGCTTCCCGTTCCACAGGAAGACGCTTTGTAATTTCAATACTTTTTCCCTCATCTAAAGCATTACCCATGACATCAACAACTCTACCTAGAAGTTGCTCTCCTACCGGCACATCCATAACTCTATTAGTCCGGTAAACTTCATCACCAGCTTGTAATTGTTCGCTTTCTCCTAATAGAATTACACCGACTTCATCCGAGTCGAGATTGAAAGCAATTCCGAATAAAGTTTCTTTCCGATTAGATTTAGGAAAATAAAGTAATTCATCTGATTTAACACCAGGTAAACCAGATACCCTAGCAATACTTCGTCCAACTGATTTAACTATGCCAATTTCACGGATATTTATACGAGCATGGTAATTATTGAATACCCTTTCAAAATCTGAGAATGTATCTTCTATGAGTGATTTTAATATCATGATGGGGATGGGAAGGGGTAGAAGGGGAAGAGGGGGGAGAGGGGGAAGAAGGAGTGAGAGTGGGGGAGTGGGGGAGGGGGAGAGTGGAGGAAAGGGAGAGTGAGGGAGGGAAATTAATAATTCATAACTCATAATTCCTAACTCCTAACTCCTAACTGTTGAAATTTTGATTCTAATGTTTGTAAATAATCATCTATATTCCAGGAAATTACGTGTCCGGCGAGTTTGATTTGAATTCCGCAAATTAAATCGGGTGAAGTTTGAAATTCTAAAGGATGATTGTTGATAATTTGAATTTGCAAAGCTTGGATGATTTTTTGGCGATTTTCTGGTGATATTTCAAAACTGCTTTTAATGATTATTGGTTGATGAGTATCTTTAAAAGATTGAGCAATAATTTGTCTTTGATTTTCATCAATATTTTGTAAGCGCTGAGTGAAACTAGAAATTATTTGCTGTTCTAAATCCGCATTTGCTAAATCTTGCAAAGCTTTACGTACAACTATATTAGTTTGCTCTGCTATTTGTTGTTGTAAGGAACTAATAAAATCAGTTTGTTCTTGTAATAGTGCTTCTTTCCATTTTTTCTGCATTTCTTCTACTTCTCGACGTGCTTTAATTGAAAGTTGTTGATGCTCTTCATTCACTTTTTGAAGCATTTGTGCTGTCATCGATTCTTCTTGTTGCTGTAATTTTTCTTGCTGTTGACGATAAGTATCCGCTTCCCTTTGTGCTTCTTGTTGAGCAATTTCAGCATCTTCCCATCTTGCATCAATCATTTTTTGTCGTTTTTTGATTGTTTGCATTATGGGTTTATATAAAAAGCGCTGAAGTAAGAAAACCAGAACTAGGAAGTTAATAATTTGAGCGATAACCGTAAACCAATTTATTAGCACGGTTTAGCCTCCCTTAAAATGGTTCCAAAACGGATTTACAAAGAGCAAAATCATCGTTACCACAAAGCAATAGATAGCAGTAGACTCAATCATTGCCAAACCGACGAAAAGCGTGCGGGTAATGACATTCGCTTTATCTGGCTGTTGGGCGATCGCACCCAAAGCACGAGCAACAGCCATCCCTTCACCTATAGCAGGTGCTATCGAACCAATTGCGATTGTTAACCCAGCAGTTACAATCGATGCCATACCAATTAAACCAAGATTATCCATGTTTCAGTTATCAGTGAACAGTGAACAGTGAACAGTTATCATTTATCAGTTATCAGTGAATGAAATTAATACTTAACTCCTAACTCCTAACTCCTAACTCCTAACTCCTAATTCCTAACTCCTAACTCCTAACTCCTAACTCCTAACTTTAATTTTGTTTTTGAGTACTAGTAGCCGAAGCAATATATACCATTGCTAACATTGCGAAAACGTATGCTTGAATTAGTCCGAATACTAATCCTAATAGCTGCATGACAATGGGAAAAAATAACGGTACTAGAGATAAAAGGATTGCTACAAGCATCGTACCGCTCATAATGTTGCCGAATAATCTCACTGCTAATGCTAAAGTGCGAGAAAATTCGCCGATAATATTAAATGGCAACATAAATATTGTCGGTTGAATGTAATTTCTCAAATACCCAAAAAAGCCACGTTTCATAATTCCAAACAACGGTACGGCTACAAATACACATAAAGCTAAAGCCGTTGTTGTCGAAAGCGAACCCGTTGGCGGCTGATATCCGGGTACAATTGCTAAGGTATTTGAAACGACAATAAATAGAAATAAAGTGCCAATGAAACCGATATATTTTGTAGCTTCTTGTTGGCTGACTTCATGAATTTGATTGGCAATCCCCTCAACTATTATTTCTAGTAAACTTTGCCAGCGCGATATTTTTGTTTGTGGTGATAAATTACGAGTTACCAACCAAGAAACTATTACTAAAAATGCCATTACGACCCAAGTAAATACAATCGTCGCATTTAAAGTAATTGCACCAGATTGCCAATAAATTATATTGTCAGGGCTGATTTCCATAATTCAAAATAAGTTAAAAATTTATTACCTCTGCGTACCTCTGCGTTTTCCCCTGCGCTCCTTTGCGTTTAATTAAAAATCTTGAAAATTACGAATAGTTATCTCAAAAAAGTCCTCGGTTTCCAACGTTTAATTAAAATACTGCGTGCTAAGACAAAGCCCAATAAAGCAATAACTAATCGTTGCCAGCTTCCATCCATAATTAAATAAAATCCGAGTACAGCAATACTTAAACGACCTAGCAAACTACCTACAATTAATAATATTGGTTGTTGCGTTGTTGGTAGCTGTCTAACTGTTACCCAAAGACTACTAAAGTAAAATATTCCGATTGCAAAATCGAAAGTTAAAGCTAGTAATAAATGCATAGAATAATCCATTTTTACTCCTCCTGAAGTTGTAATTTACCGAGTAAAGAATGTAGAAAAATCGGTACTATGACGCTGGTTGCTGCACAAACAAAAACCATTGCAGCAAATACATTAGAAGGGACAGCCCAATCTCCTAATATTAACCCTCGCTGCATGACAATCATCGCAATTTCGGCTCTGGGAATCATGCTAAAACCAATAAGTGTTGCACCAGTACAATCTGTAGCAAAAAAAGCTGGAATCCCAGCACCAATTAATTTACCGAGAACTGCGGCTATTAGTAAAACTGAACCTATTGCTAAACCAGTATTCAATGCACGAGGATCAATATTCAAGCCGATACCGATAAAAAAGAATGGTGTAAAAAGTTCATATAAAGCTCCAAACGAAGCATCCATTTTGACTGCTTCTGAATCGCGGCTAAATAAAAGTCCGGCGAAGAATGCGCCAATAGCAGCGGAGAAACCTAATAATCCAGCAAGCGCAGCAATAATAAAGCCTACTCCAACTACTTCTAACATGGGGTCGGGTGGTTTTTCGATTTTGCTAAAAAACTTAGTTAAATGTCTTTCAACGTAACGAGAAAATAACAGACATAAAGTAGCAAAACCAATTGCTTTGATAAGAAATACTTTGGATGTTAGAGCAAGAGTTGATAATATTGATACGTTGGTACCATTGTGCAGAGAAAGAACTACTGCAAATAAAAATGCCATTAAAATAACGCTGACTATATCATCTAATTCCGCTACATCTAACAGAATTTCTCCATTATTAGTCCTAATCGCGTTTTTTTCTCGCCAAACACTCACCGAAACACCCACGCTAGTTGCAGTAAAGGCTGTAGCAACAAATAAACTAGGAATTAGAGCTATTTTTAATAAAAAATAAGCGGTAGAAAAACCAAAAACACCACTAATTAAAACATCCCCAATTAAAATGCCAAATGCTTTTGGTAACTGACTAACCAAACCTATTACATCACTTTCCAAACCTACTCGAAATAACAGAGAAATAATTCCTAATTCGGCTAAAAACTCAAAAATTTCTTCTGCTTGTGTTGAAAGAAAGTTCCACTTTACATCTAAAAGTTTGAGTATAAATCCTAATATTAAATAGCCAATCAGTGCAGGAATGCCAATCTTAGCCAGTAAAGACTTAATCAAAATAGCTAGGGTAAGAGCCACACCCATTAATAAGATTACTAGCGGTAAAGTATGCACCGACTCAATCATTCCCACGCTCGCTTTGAATCCAATACCAAGCATTTAAACAACCAAAAATAACACCAACAAACATCAACATCAAAGTCCAAGAATACTGACTGGGAAACTTAGTATCAATCCAAATCCCTAGCGCTATACCAAGCAAAGTTGAAATAGTAATCGACCAACCAACAACCCCAAACATTCCCAAACCAAACCAAACAGTGTGATTTCCTTCTCGTCGTGCTTTCAATTTGCGTTTTGATTTTACGCTCACCTGTTCTTGAAAATCTTCCCAAGGTTCTTTCTGTTTCTTCTTATTCATGCTTTCCTCCCACTTCCAGAAAACCTCTGATAAAACTAGCTTCTAATTTCGCTAATGCATTCCGAGTCATCTGTTCTTTTTCATCCAAAATTCTGAACTCTTGTTCCACAGTATTTTTCAAAGTTTCTAAATCAGTTCCCCTTACAGCATTTCGTACCGACACCAACACCTCAGAACCGCATTTCACCAAAACTCCTTCATCCACTGCTAAAAAAACTTCTTCTCCATTACTTGATTCAAAAAACAGCAATCCCGGAACCAATCCAGCTAAAAAATCAATATGATTCGGTAACAAACAAAAACAGCCATTTTCAGCTTCAGCCGTAATTTTGCTCGCTGCTTCGTCTATTAATACTTCCGTCGGTAGTAATACTTTGAGTTTCATTATCATTTTTTGTTAATTCTCTGAAGGCAGAGCCTTCTAAATCGCATTCCCACGCAGAGCATGGGAACGAGTCAAAACTCCTAACTCTTAACTTCTAACTCCTAACTCCCACCTCATTAATTCCCCCAATCATATAAAGTGCTGCTTCTGGATGTTCGGAAAATTCATCGTTCAAAATCCGCTCGCATCCATCGAGTGCTGCTGATAAACTTACTAACTTACCGGCTTTACCAATAAACTGTTCTGTAGAAAAGAATGGCTGAGTTAAAAATCTTTCTAATCGTCGAGCGCGATAAACTGTTTTTCTATCATTTACCGATAATTCTTCAATCCCCAACATGGCAATGATATCTTTCAAATCTTCGTAATTTGCTAAAGTTTGTCGTACTGCTTGCGCTATTTGATAATGATGTTTACCTGCAATTGTCGGAGTTAACATTTTAGAACTTGAACGCAAGGGGTCAACTGCTGGATAAAACCCTTCACTGGCACGTTTGCGGGATAATACAATTGATGCCGATAAATGACCGAAGGTGTGAACTGCTGCTGGATCTGTAAAATCGTCTGCTGGAACGTAAACTGCTTGTACTGAGGTAATTGCACCTCTGCTACTGCTGCTGATTCGTTCTTCTAATTCGGCTAATTCTGTTGCTAGAGTTGGCTGATACCCGACACGAGAAGGTAATTGTCCCATCAAACCAGAAACTTCTTGACCAGCTTGAATAAACCGAAAAATATTGTCGATTAAAAGCAATACATCCTGTCGAGCGTCATCACGGAAATATTCAGCCATCGTCATCGCTGCATGACCTATACGAAACCTTGCTCCTGGTGGTTCGTTCATCTGACCGAACATTAAAACTGTGTTATTCAAAACACCAGCATCTTGCATTTCTCGGTAAAGTTCCTCTGCTTCGCGATTGCGTTCCCCAATACCGCAAAACAAGCTGATTCCCGAATGTTGGCTGACCATATTGTGAATCATTTCGGTAATCAAAACCGTTTTACCCACACCAGCACCACCAAATAATCCCGCTTTACCTCCTCTTTCCAAAGGTGCAAGCACGTCAATAATTTTGATACCAGTTTCTAAGATTTCCGATTTGGTCGATTGTTGAGAAAGCGGGATAGAAGTTTGATGTATAGAACGCCATTCTCCATCACTTACAAATTCTTTTCCATCAATAGCATTTCCAAATACATTGAACATCCTACCCAGCAAGCGTTTACCTACAGGCACTTGCAAGGGATGCCCTGTATTAACTACCGTAGAACCACGAGCTAAACCAGAAGTTGGTGTTAAAGCGATACCTCTGATAATCTCATCGCTGAGATGACTGACAACTTCGATAATGATTTGCTCATCTTCACCTGCTCTTAATTGATGATAAATTTCTGGAAGAAATTCGCAAAACTCAACATCAATTACGCTACCCCTGACTGAAACAACTTTACCGAAGTTAGTTTTATTTAGCACAGCCATACTTGTAAAATGCTTGTGATTTATAGAACAGTCTAAAATATAAAATCGAGTGACTTTATCTCTCCTTTTGAAAAGGATTTTCGCCTATTTGAAGTTGATTTTTACTGTTTTTCAAATCTTTCCAAAGTTTCTTTATTTCTTGATAAGCTTCTTCTGGGGAAAGCTTACCATTGGTTTCAAGGTTACAAATAAAGCTAGCTTTCTGGGCAAATTCTTGGAGATTAGCATCAAAAACTAAATTCTCTGGTTTAACTTCTCCATGAAAAGAAAAGTGAGGATAGAGGAAATCAGATTTAATAGTCATAAGAAAATCCCGGTATTATGTGGGCTTGCTCGGATTCAATTTAAAGATTAAATAATAAATTTGAGGATTTTGTGAGGAATTGAGTTGAATTTTGAACAATTCTATATGTTCAAGTTGTGGCTATCGAAACGAAATTTAACATTAATCAAAAAGCACTATATTAATTATTCGGTGTCAACTGCAAATACAAACAAGGAATTACCAACAATGCGATTAAAGTTGATGCACACAAACCAAAAATAATCGCCATACACAAAGGAAACCATACCGCATCGCTGATTGCTAAGGGAATTAAACCAACAATGGTAGTGATACTGGTGGTTAATATTGGTCGCAGCCTGTCAGATGCACCATGAGCAGCAGCTTGTCGTACTTTCATGCCATTTTTTCGATGTTTATTCATAGTTTCCACCATGACAATGGCATCATTAACTACAATTCCTACCAGAGAAATAATACCGATAACTGCGGGGAATGAAATAGGGATTTGCAATAGGGAGAAACCTCCAAAGGTGCCAATTAAAGCGAAAGGAATGGAGAGCATGATAATAAAAGGTTGGGTGAACGAACCAAATTGCAGCACTAGTACTGAGAAAACTAAAAACAGGGCTACATAGGACATTTGAACTGCCGAACCAAAGGTTTCGCTTTGAGTTTCTGCTTCACCACCAAAGTTGTAATCGTAACCAGCGTCCCATGTTTTCTTCATTTGGTCTAACTTTGGCTTTAAGTCTGCCAAAATTTCGCCAACAGTCCTATCTTTAGCTTTTGAATAAACTGTAACTGTGCGTTCCGTATCTGTATGGGTAATTGAGAGAGGAGCGACTCCTTCTTCAACATCAAGTACAGTACCTCTTGATATTGCTCCTTTTTGTGGAGAAAATAATCGAATCGTCGTTAACTCATCGCGACGGGTGGGGCCACCCACAGCACCTTGACGGGAAGGAAATGCTGTCGAAAGACGAATTTCTAAATCATCTTCGCCACCACCGATGGGATAATCACCAATATCGTTATCGGTCATAATATAGCGTCCCTGCATTGCTAAATCATCCTGAGTAATCCCATAAAAATCCATTGCTTCCCGTCGGGGTTGGAGTTTAATGTCAGAGCGCATATCCCCCAAGCCGTCGCGGACATCTTGAGTACCTTCTATTTGACGCAGTGCTAGTTGAACTTCCCCGGAAATTTGCCTTAGTTGATCCATATCTTTCCCTTTGAGTTCCACTGCAATTGGATCTCCACCTTCTCCAGTACCGGGACTATTTACAACTATGGATGCACCGGGATAACGACGCAGTGCTTGATTTAATTCGGTGCGTAGTTCATCTAGATATTCGTAGGATGGTAACTGACGCTCCTCTTCTTTGGTAAATACTGCTGAAAAACCCAGTAAATAATTATCTTGATTGGGTTTCATCCCACTTTCTTGAACTAAATTACTTTTTTGTCCGACTAATTTGGTGACACTTTCAAAGTAATTTTTGGAGCGCAAAATTTCTCCTAAATCATCTGCGACTTCCCCAGATTGATTTAAAGTAGCCGTAGCTGGTAATTCTACATTAATACTGAGGTTGCGTCTGTCATCGTCGGGGAAAAGTGTTCCAGGTAGCTGCGATGCTGCAAATAAAGCGCAAATAAATAGTGCGATCGCCCCAGCAATCCAAGCTCCGGAAGTGGCTTTGTTACGTACTGTAAAATTTAGACTCCAACGGGTAAATCTTTGAGAAAACCATTCTGTAAATTTATCAATGCGGGTTTTTTTTGCTCCTCCTTTAACGTTACCCAAAAGAAAACGCGATAAAGGCACATCTACTAATAATGCAATCATATAACTGAGTATTAAACAAATAATTGCTGTAATTGGCATCAAGCGGATAAATTTACCCATAGTACCGCTAATTACCATCAAGGGAGCCATCGCCAAAATAGTTGTCATTTGACCGGAAAATGCAGGTCCGGCGTAGGTTTTAATTGTTTTTAAAGCCGAAGCGTCAAAACTCAAACCTTCAACAAACAACCCATCATGCATCCCTTCCATCATTAAAATAAATACATCCACCAACAAACCCAGTGCTAATACCATCCCATACAAAATCATGCTATTTAGGGTTTGTCCGGTTAACCATAAAATAAATATTGCTCCCAAAAAAGTTAGGGGAATCGACAACCCAGCAATCAAAGCTTCTCGCCAAGTTAAGGCAAAAAATAAAATAATAAAAACACAAATTACCGCTTGAATAACATTACTAATCAAATCATTTTGGTCTTCTTGAATAGTTTCATCATCCCTGGAGGTAACGCGATAGTCCATACTGTGAGGCCAGGTATTTGGGTCTTTCTTCAGAGATTCCACCTCTTGCAAAGCATTATTAACTACCTTAATTGTGTCAGAACCCGGTACCTTGACAACCTCTAAATTAACTACTGGTTCAAACTCCGAACCTTGCCAACTAATAAAAGCACGAGTTTTTTCTCTTTCTAAATCGCGACGTATTTGAGCAACTTCATCCAAGCGTACTATTCTACCTTCATTCCCTCCCAAACGGGCTACAGGTAGGCTGCGTAAATCTTCTAAAGTGCGAAATCTTCCGAACAGACGCACCTGAGAACCAATTTGAGCATTTTCAATTTTGTCCCAAGGCATATCCCGATTGGCAGTTTGAATACGATTGCTAATAGTTGTAGGAGAAATTTCCAAAGCACTGAGACGACTTGGTATAAGCTGTACGTGAATAACTTCTTCCCGTTGTCCCGCTAAATTAACTTCTCGTACTCCAGGGACTTTTTCCAGTCTTTCTTGAATATCTTCTGCGGCTCGACTTAAAACCGGAGGGTCTAATTTACCATAGAGAGCAACCGTCAGAATCGGAACATCTTGAACGGATAGTTGATGAATTTTTGGTTTATCAGCAGCAGGATTAATTTCTGGTTCTGCATCTTCTACCTTTTGTCGTAATAACTGTATCGATTCGTTGACATCAGCATTCGCGACAAATTCGACGCTAATTTGGGAAACACCATTAAAAGAAGAACTTTCAACTTTTTTCAATCCTTTAAGGGATTTAAGTTCCGTTTCAATCTTGTCTGTAACTTGAGATTCAATAGTTTCTGGATCTGCTCCTCCCCAGGTAGTGGTAATCATTGCCTTAGCAATTTTGATATCTGGATCGGCTTCTTTAACCATTGATTGGTAAGCCATCAAACCGCCAAAAAACAGTAAAATTATCAGCAGAATTCCAAAGACTGTTTTAAGAAAAAAGAATTTTGCTAAACCAGAAGCACCACTAACATCATGCTTATTATTCCGTTCTTGGGCTAATTCAGAAGTCATAGGATTTTAAATTGGGCATTGGGCATTGGGCATGGGGCATTGGGCATTGGGCATTGAGAATTAAGAATTGGTAATTGGTAACTCCTAACTCATAACTCCTAACTCCTAACTTTTTCCATCTCCTCATCTCCCCACAACCTCCACGGGTGTACCGTCAACTAAGCGATTACGTCCTTCGGTGACGACTAACTCACCTGGTTGGATGCCGCTTTTAATTTCTTGTTGAGAAATTCCCCGAATTCCTTCTTCGACAGGACGCAGTTTAACTATTTGTTTGTCTTTATCGACAACAAAAACATGGGGTTTTTGGTCGCGGTAAATAATTGCATCTGGTGGAACTGCAAGAGCTTTGGGATTTTCTTCTACTGCTATCCATGCGGAAACTCGTTCCCCATCTCGTACATTTTTTATTCCCCTATCTAAACGAACAACTACTTCTACTGCACGCTCACCAGGAGAAATTGAAGGGCTAACAGAAAATACTCTACCTTTAGCTCTGGCAAGCCGAAATAGGGTTTGTTGTGACATTCCCTTGGTAGAAGCTGCACTCATATCCTTGTCTAGCACTACAAAAGCTGATTGGTTGGGACGTACTAAAGTACCGTCAAAAGCTGGTAGTTTTAGTCTGACTTCGTATGCTTTAGGGTCAATTACAATCATTGGTACCGAATCAACTACACTTTGATAATCGACCGTAATTAAAACTCTTTGAGGTGTCCAGTAATCACCTTCACGGATATTCATGTGAGCGACAGTACCATTAAAAGGTGCTTCAATTACCGTGTCTTCCATTTGAACGCTAGAACGGACTTGTCCCGCACGAGCTGAAGCGATGGTGGCTTTAGCTGATTGCAACTGAGACTTTGCTGACTCTAGTTGACCGTTCGCAGATTTGACTCGACTTTGAGCAGCGCTGACTTGGGCTTTGGTTGCTTTGACTTTTGCCAAAGCGTCTTTGGCTTTATTTCTGTAGACATCAACGTCCGAAATAGAAATTACTCCTTGTGCAAAGAGTTTTTCGCGGCGTTTTAGTTCCGATGCAGCTAATCTATAAGCGTCTTGAGCGGATTCATTGTCAGCTAAAGCTCTAATCACATCAGCCTTGGCTTGCTCTACTGATGCGCTTGCTTGAGAAATATTAGCTTGTGCTGCGACGCTTTGGGTTTCGGCTTCAGCCGTTTTGGCTTGTGCTTGTGCTAATTCTGCCCTGAGTTTGCGATCGTCAACTTTTGCAAGTACTTCTCCTGCTTTAACAAAATCTCCTTCTCGCAACTCGCGTCCGTTATTTTTTCGGATATAGGTGATAGTTCCTGAAGTCTCAAAAGCTAAGTGCTTTCGTTGTACAGCCCAAACATAACCATCACCAAAAACAAATTTTTGCAAAGGTTGAATTTTGACTTCTGTTGCTCTGACGCTTAAGCGTGCTGCTTGTGGGGTTTCAATTGGTGTTTGCTGGGGAGTCTCTTGTAACTGTCGGAATAATGCGCCAACTATCGCAATAATACCAACTCCTAAGAGTAAATACAGCCATATTCGCTTCTTAGATTTTTGAGGAGGATTGGTTATTGTCTCATTATTTACTAATTCAGTCTCGTTCGACGGTAAATCAAGATAATCTTGCCCAATAGCTGGATTAGTATCTGACTGAATTTCCTGGGGGCTTTGCAAACTATCATGCTTCATTTCGTATTCCCCATTAGTAATTACTTTGCTTTGACTTTTGTAATTTATTTTCTACTTAAATGTTGGCTAAATACTGTCGCTGCATCATTATCAGTATATTTCAAAACTGATTCTGACATTGCAATTGCTTTACATTTGTACAATGAAAATTTGGCTGCTGCATAATAATCTAAATTCTAAGCTTAGATATGTGGCAATAGACGGCCATCCTGCATCTAATAGATGTAAACCTCAAACATGACATAACAAATACTTACAGTTTTTTCTAATTATGCAATATCAAACTTGAGGATTTTATGAGGAAAATAAAATTCGATGCGGAAAATAACACCTTCACGATTTCCCCATAATCTTTATTTATAGTTAAACAAAGATTAACGAGCGCAAAAAGTAATCATTTAAAAATATTCTCAATCAACTCAAATAGATTATGAAACTTCAAACAGTTGCAGTAAAAATTCCTGAAGATTGTAACGTCATCATCGGTCAAAGTCATTTCATCAAAACTGTTGAAGACTTACACGAAGTCATGATACAACAGGTAGCACAAGTCAAATTTGGATTGGCTTTTTGTGAAGCATCGGGAGAATGTTTAGTTCGACATTCAGGAAATGATGAATATTTACAGTCAATTGCTCAGAAAAATGCTTTAGAGTTAGGGGCAGGACACTGCTTTATTATCTTATTAAAAAATGCTTATCCGATGAATTTTCTCAACACCATTAGACAAGTTCCTGAAGTTTGTACTATTCACTGTGCTACTGCTAATCCCGTAGAGGTGATTGTGGCAGAAACTGAGCAAGGAAGGGGTATTATCGGTGTTATAGATGGATTTGCGCCGAAGGGTGTAGAATCTTCTCAAGATATGATGGAGCGTAAAGATTTTTTGCGTCAGATTGGATATAAGCTTTGATTAATAATATTTCATCAAACGCTCAGTGCAAATAGAAATTGGGCGTTGCTAAATGAAAGTTTGAGGTAACAATTGCAAAAAATCTAGAAATCTGACAATATATTTTAGACAACAAAGGGTAGTACACAATAATTAAAAGTCTTGGTGTCATTTCTAATGGAACCAAGACAATAAACCAGGGTAACTCTATGAATATCGACAATCGTCTAGTAGTTAAAAAAGTTTTAACTATTACTTTGTTATTTAATTTGTCAGTTATGGGGTTAAAAATGTTTGTCGGGGTATCAACTGGTTCTTTAACTTTAATTGCTGATGCACTCCATAGTGTAACAGATAGTGCCAACAATATTTTAGGATTAGTTGCTAACAGATTTTCTTCCCCATTCCCCGATAGAGAATATCCTTACGGACACCAAAAGTTTGAAGCTTTAGGAGCATTAGGCATTGCAGCTTTTTTAGGTATAGCTTGCTTTGAAATTATTCAAAGTGTAATTAATAGAATTATCCAAGGTTTTGTAGTAGTCAAAATATCACAATTTGAGTTGTGGATATTATTAATTGTTTTGGGTATTAATATATCTGTAGCATTTATTGAACGTGCTGTTGGTAAACGTTTTATGAGTGCAATTTTAATTGCTGATGCCAAACATACGATGAGTGATGTGTGGATAACTATTACGGTTATTGGGGGCTTAATAGGTGTTTGGTTTGGTTATCAGTGGTTAGATATAGTTTTGGCTTTACCAGTAGCGATGTTGGTATTTAGAAGCGCATGGTCAATTATAAAAGATAATCTACCTTGGTTAGTAGATAAAATCGCAATAGCACCAGAAGTTATTCATCAAATAGCACTTTCGGTTCCCGGAGTAGTTAACTGTCACGACATTGCATCGCGAGGTGTTGTTGGAAGACAAATATTTATTGAAATGCATTTAATTGTAGATCCTCTGGATGTAGAACATGCACATCGTATTACTGAAGAAGTGGAATGTCGTATACAAGAAAAATTTCATCCCGTGCGGGTTGTTATCCATGTTGAGCCACCTGCTTATAAAGTAGATAGCATTACTTTTGGTGATAAGAAAATTAACTAATACATTGCGGCTTAGATAAGTAGTTAGATTACAGGGGTTGTTGAATCAGGATATGAATTTCGGCGTAGATTCCTTCAATTAAACGTTTTTACAGAGATTCCATTTATAAAACCAGATTTTCAAAGAGCTAATAGCAAATCTTAGCTGAATGTTAGGTTAATAATATATCTACAACAACCCGGATTAATCCGAGTTGTTGCTTCCATTTCTTGATTTAATTTTGCTCTTTAAGCAATTGCTCAATTTGTTCAAGTTGTTTTTGAGCATCAGTAAAATTTGGGTCTAACTGAGTTGCCAGTCTATATTCTTTAATTGCCTCTTGCAACTGGTCTTTAGCCATATAAGCAAATCCTAACAAATAGTGGCTCATTACATGAGTACGAGTTGAGCGATAAGGCATATCTCTTAACTGCAACTCTTCTTGTAGCACAGCGATTGCTTCTTCTACTCCATCAGAGTCTGTCAACATATATTGAGCGATTAATCCACTGGCCAAATCTATGTAAGCTGGAGTATAATTGGCATCAAGTTTTTTAGCCTGACGAAGGTATATAATTCCTTTTTCTAGATTTTCGGTGTTGTTATTGATTATTGCTTGCCCAATTAATAGAGTTCCTAAATTATCGTAGGCAAGTGTATGAGCGCTTGCAGGTTGACCGGGAGTATCTGGCAGTTTGATGGCTTGACGGTATGTTTGTATTGCCTCTTCTATTCTTCCCTGCCGCACTAATGAAGTAGCAATGTTGTTATAGACCATTGCATAACTTGGATCTAGCTTAATTGCCCGTTGATAATTCTCTTCTGCTTCTTTCAAGCGACCTAAATCGGCTAGAACTGCTCCTAGACTGCTGTGGGATATAGCACTAGTGGGGTTTAGCTCCACGTCACAGCGCAAACAAGCAAGTGCTGCTTCTAATTGATTCATGCTTTTTAGAAAAATAGCAATTTGACCCAAAGCGTCAGGGTTTTTACGAATATCAAGACTCTGGAAATTAATATTAATGCCTTTTTGTCGTAGTACATCTTCTAGATTTCGATAAGAATTAGAGAAGCTCGGATCTAGCTTGATAGCACGACAGTAGAATTTGATTCCTTCTTCCCATTGTCCTTTCTCTATTAATGTTTTACCAAGATTGTTATGGGGACTCGCAGCAATGGCTTCGGGTGGATAGAGAGCAATAGCACGACGATATGCTTCAATAGCTTCATCTAAATTCCCCAATCCGACTAAAGCATTGCCCAAATTGTCATATGCATCAGCACGATTTGGATCGAGCCTAATCGCAAGACGAAGTGTTTTAACTGCTTCTTCAAAATTGCCTTTAACACCATACATGATTCCCTTAGCGACCAATTTATCGGTAGAAAAAGTGTCTGTTCGAGCAATTTTAATCGGAATTATCGATTGAGTAGACTTATCCTCACCAATATTAATTACTTCAGTAGTAGAAAGTTCTTGACCAGTGTTTGAAACTGCTATCCGAGATTGAGCCGATGTTGAACTATTCCCTAATAGAAGACCTAGAATAGTACAGCAAGTTAATATGTGAGTAGTTTTCATTGTTAACCACCCCCACTTGTTTATTAGTAAGTGAATTAAGAAATTGAGAGGTCGAGATATGAATTATTTATCCCTAATTACCTCTTATTCTTATTATCTCTTAAATATTGAGCAATGCGGTTAAAAATATGGTAATCAATATTTTTTTTAACACAATTAGGACTTAACATATAAAAGACGTTGCAATGCAACGTCATTTGTTTTTGCGGTAAAAACTAACAATTATTTATTTCACGTTGATTTTTACAGCTTTATGCTTTTCACCTTCAATTTTGGGTAAATTAAGCGTAAGAATACCGTTTTTGTATTCTGCTTGCACTTTGTCATTCTGAACGTGGGCTGGTAAAGGAATTTTCCGCTCAAATCTACCGTAGTTGAATTCAGAGCGTACCATACCTTTTTCTTCTGTCTTAGTTTCAGACTTGCGTTCTCCGCTGATAGAAACAGAGTTTTCGGTAACATCAACGTTCAAATCTTTGGATTCCATTCCTGGAATTTCCACCTTGAGCTTGATTTCCTCGGCAGTTTCTTCCATTTCTGCTGAGGGTATATAGTTGAGTGCGGAACCTCCGTTACCGCTTGACATAAAACGCTCCATCAATCGATTCATTTGCCGTTGCATTTGGTCTAATGACCACATTGGTTCTCGGTCAAAAGCTTCCCAACGTTCTATTTCTTGAAAGGGTTCCCAACGAGTAATTGGCATAACTTCTAACTCCTATGGATTTCTTATTTCAAGGTTTTGAAATCTTTCTATTTAAGAGTAGAAAAAGAATGTGAGGAAGTTGTGAGTAAAATTTTTTTTGAATAACCATAATTCTCTGTTCATTTAGCAATAGATAGATAAATAAATTTTTATGTAAGTCTTAACTTTTTTCAGTAAATTTCCTGTTGACAGAGAGATAATATAAGTAGGAGTTCGGATTTATTGTAAGGAGATCCGAGTAATGAAAAAAATACTAAAAAATACAATTGCCTTAGCAGCACTTTTAACATTAAGCACGGTAGCTTTACCCGCATTTGCTCTGGAAGCAAATTTACCTGAAGGTAATGCAGAAGAGATTTTAATTTCTCAAAAAATTAGCCGACGCGGATATCGATTCAGAAGAACCCGTTGTACTACTGTCCGTCGGACGAGAAGATGGCTATATCAACGCTGTCGGAGATATTCTTGCTTCAGAAGAGGCACGCGAGGAAGAATAAGATGTCGGCTCGTCAGTAGCTGGAGAAGGCGGATAAGCCGCAGAACCAGAAGATTTTCCAGAGGGGAAATACCTCGTACATCTGGAAGATTTTCTAGAGGACAAATACCTCGAACATCTGGAAGAATTTGGAGAAGAGATTGATAAATAATACTCTTCTTATAATCGACAATTTTTCTGATAACATGATTAATTACGATGTAGAGACGCGATATAATGCGTCTCTACAAAATTTTATGTTGTTTAATAAATCAAATTAGTTTTATTTACTTAATTACTAAGACGGCAGCACCGTTAATTTCACCATTACGAAGTGCTTCCAATGCTTGATTGGCTTTCTCTAAAGGAAAAGATTGTACCCGTGTAGTAATCGGAACTTTCGGAGCCAATGCAAGAAACTCTTCTCCATCCTGACGAGTTAAATTTGCTACAGAGCGCACTATCCGCTCTCCCCACAAAATATCATAAGGAAAAGATGGAATATCGCTCATATGAATTCCCGCACAGACTACCACTCCTCCTTTGACAACGGCTCTTAGTGCTGCTGGTACTAAATGTCCTGCTGGTGCAAAAATAATTGCTGCATCTAATTTCTCAGGTGGAAACTCGTCAGAACCGCCAGCCCATACAGCACCTAGTTCGCGAGCAAATTTCTGTCCAGAATCGTCTCCGGGACGAGTAAAAGCGTATACTTCTTTTTCTTGGTAGCGAGCAACTTGCACCAAAATATGAGCAGCTGCACCAAAACCGTAAAATCCCAAGTTTTGGGCATCACCAGTCATTCTTAGAGCGCGGTAGCCAATTAAACCAGCACATAATAAGGGTGCAGCCTGTAAATCTGGATAATTAGCAGGAATAGCAAAACAAAAGCGCTCGTCTGCAACCGTATATTCTGCATAGCCTCCGTCTATTTGATAGCCAGTGAATTGGGCATAATCACACAAGTTCTCTTGATGAGTGCGACAGTAACGACAGCAATTGCAAGTATTCCCCAGCCAAGGTACTCCAACTCTATCGCCGATTTTAAATTGACTTATTTCTTCACCAAGCTGTTCTACAATTCCTACAATTTGATGTCCCAATACCAAAGGTAGCTTGGGATTTGGTAATTCTCCATCAACAATATGTAAATCAGTTCGGCAGACTCCACAAGCACGGATGCGAATCAAAACCTGGTTTGGGTTAGGTTTTGGTATTGGTACATCTGACATTGATAATCCAAATCCGGGCTGTTGTAAAATCATTGCACGCATTACTCAAACCTCCAAAATTGGGAATGGGGCATGGGGCATTGGGCATGGGGCATTGAGCATTGTGGATTTTAAATTTTTTATGTCTAAAATCCAAAATCTAAAATCCAAAATCGATGTGATGCCAAGGTATTGCATGAACTGATAGCTCTCGCTGTTGAGATGATGTAAGGTAATAATTAAACCAACAGCTTGCTAAACGAGCAACTTCATCTAAAGCACCTGGTTCGTTAAATTGTTGAGAAGCACCGGGAATCATTTCTATTTGTTTTTTAGATGCTTTAATATGGTTGAATGCATCTTGATTCATCGCAATTAACGGTAAGTCATTTTCACCGACAATTAGTAAGGTTGGAGCTTGTATGTAACTTAGAACATCCGATGTTAAACAGGTTTCTCCACTGCGCGAAACTATTGCTCCTACAGCCATAGGATGCTCTGCTGCTGCAAGTAATGCTGCTCCCCCACCAGTGCGATCGCCAAAATAACCAATTTTCAAATTACTAGTTAGTGGGTTATTCATCAACCAGTTTGTGACACCGATTAATCTTTTGGCTAAAAACTGCACGTTGCTACTACAATGTTTGCTGCGTAAGTCGATTGCTTCTTCTTGAGGAGTTAGCAAGTCTATCAATACAGTTCCAACTCCTGCTGTTTGTCGCAAGACATGAGCAAGATAGCGATTTCGAGTACTGTAACGTCCAACACCGTTACCATGTGCAAATAGAATAATTCCACGAGCATCTAACGGTATTACCAGTTCAGCCTGTAGATTGAAAGAACCAATCGGAATCGAAACTATTTTTTCTTCAACATTATTTAAGAGATGAGTAACCACTTTTCTACCCTCCGATATATGATTCAAGTATCAAAAAAATATTATCTAAAGCAATTTATTCCCCACACCCAATATGTATAATTTCATGCTGCACTAACCGTCATTGTGGATTTTTCAAGTAATTTGTGTACTTGTTCGTCGCTCGTTTGTGGAAAATTGTCATACCACAAACCCACAGCATAGAAAGGTTCTGGCATTTTCAAACACACAATCTTATCAACTTCCATTTGTAGCTGCTTGTACACACTAATCGGTGCAACGGGAACCGCTACAATTATCCGTTTGGGTTGTTGTTGTCGCATTAAAGCAATGACTGCTCGCATAGTCGAACCCGTAGCTATACCATCATCTACGAGTATGACTGTACGGTTTTTCACATCAATAGGTAAATGATTATTTCGATAAGAATATTCGCGTCTTCGTAATTCCCTAAGTTCTTTAGCAGAAACTTTGTCGATTATCTTATCGGGGATAACCCATTCACTGAGAATGTCGTAATTGAGTACTCGTACTCCATTGGAAGCAATGGCACCCATTGCTAGTTCTGGATGATGTGGAATACCTAGTTTTCGCACTACGCAGACATCAAATGGTAAACTTAATGCCTTGGCTATTTCATAACCCACCGGAACACCTCCACGAGGTAAAGCTAATACGATTGCATCCGAACAGTTTTTATAGACTCTGAGCTTTTCCGCTAAAAGTTGTCCGGCTTCAGTGCGGTTGCGGAATGTAGTAGTCATTCATATCACCTCCTTAAGAAGTGTTGACTTGCATTTTGTGATTCATTTTTCTCTATTAAATGTAAATTTACTTATCTATTTTTATTTATAAATCAATAATTTGAGGAAGTTGTGAGCAATAAAAAAATTGCCCCACTGACTATGAGACAATTTTGAATTTGAAACATACTTAAATAATTAAATTCTTAACTATCTAAATAAGCTCCTTTTAAATCTGCTTCTTCTAAAAGAGTTTCTTTCAGATTAACTCCTGTTAAATTCGCTCCTCGTAAGTCAGCTCCTCTCAAATTCGTCTGTTTAAGGTTGGCTCCTCTCAAATCCGCTCCTCCTAAATGAGATCCACTTAAATCGGCTCCACTTAAATCAGCTTCACTCAAATCAGCACCACTTAAGTCAACATCAATCATTTCTGCACCAATCAAACACGCTTCAACCATCTCTTTTTCAGGTAGGTGTGACTGATTCGGATGAACTTTATTTGGGTAAGCTTCTGTTAGCTCTATTTGTGGTAGGTTGGTTCCTGTTAGCTTATTATTAGTTAAACAGACCTGAATCATATGCACCCAACTGAAATCTCTTTCTCCTGCTGCATAGCGCTTCAGAATTTCTTGAGCATCCATGTCTTTTTCCTCCTTATACAAATATCTAAAAATTAAGTTAGTAATGGGTTTTTTAATTCTTTATCGCTGCCACATTAAAGCATCGATTAGAGTTTGAACCTATGTTACTGATTCTGGCTGATATAGGGTTCAGATTTTCGGAATGGCAGTAATAGCTTATATTCTGAAATATCTCAATTTTAGACTTTCAAAGCTTTCAATTAATTAACTAAATCTTTTTTCGCTATGAAAGCTGCTAAACGTATCAGGCTACAAAAAAAACAAAATAGATTAAAATGGTAGATAGCTTAATGGTATTAAATGACATATAATACCTCCTGACTTAAAGATGGTAGAAATTGAGATTCCCAAAAGCATTATTAGCTTAAGTCAGTTATAGAACCGAAATTCATTCTTGATAAATATTGTATTATAAAGTTAGCACATCATATAATAGAAAAACTCTTTATTCTGTAAAGTTTTGCAAAGTTGAAAGAGTAAAACATCTTAGATTTCAAAAAACAAACGTTTTGATTATTGTATATTTTATTTAATAATTTTAAATAGGTATTTTTTATTGAAGTCTACGCAAAGCTTCTCTTATAAAAACTTAACATAAACAGTTGTCTTTAAAGTGAAAGAGTTCTCTTAGACTTTCAAGTCAGAATAGTTTGCGGGAAGGTTAAAATATTTTTTTATTTCAATTATATTAGTAATAAAGAAAAAGTTTTGAGATTTAATTTAAGAGGTTGTTAATACTGCAAACAACTAGTAGATAGCGTTGAAAGCAATATCAGAACAATTTTATATAGTAGTCAACCATTATTTTGAGATAACTCTACAATCTATATGTTCAAACCATTCTTAGAGATATCAAATAAAGTGGAAACAAGTTTAATGCTTCCTTCAAGTAATGCTGTAATTTTACCGGAAGTCGCATTACCGATGACCTTAACAGATTCTAATTCAATTGGAGTAGTAGAAGCAGCATTGTTATCTAATCATAAACAATTAGTTGTAGCTACAATTAGACCAGAAACTCAACAGAAATTAGAGCAAGATAAAAATGCCGAAATTAAAAGCTTGGATGATATTTATCCTATTGCTGCTTTAGCTACAGTAGAAAGTTTTTTAAGACTACCTCTAGGTGCAGCAGAATGTATATTTCAGGGATTGGAGCGCGTAAAAATCCAAAAATTACAAGTATTTGACCATATTTGTGAAGTTAAGTTTAATCGACTGAGTAAATTAAGCGAGCAAGAAAATTCTGCAAAAATAGAAACGTTAATCAAGATTATCAAATCACATTGGCAGGAAATAGCCGAACTTAACAGTAATACTTTCGAGCAAATATTAGCTACATTAACCGAATGTAATAAACCTTCAAAATTAGCTTATCAAACTGCTGTTTTAGCAATTAACGATATTGAAGTTCTACAAAATTTATTAGAAGAGGAAAGTTTGGAGCAGCTTTTGAAGATAGCTTTAGAATATTTGAGCAAAGAACTTGAAATTCAGCGCTCGCGCTCCAAGATAATTACAGAAATGAAAAAGGAGATTAATCAACAGCAAGTAAAATCATTTGAATCGGATTTATTAGATAAAATTGAATCAGAATGGAGTCTTGATGATGTAGGAAAAGATGATATTGAAGATTTAAAAATACGTTTGAGGAAAGCAAATTTACCTATCGCTATCTACAAACAAGCACAAAGAGAATTAGTACGTTTGAAACGATTGGGAAATAATCTTGCAGAAGCAGATGTAATTCGTACCTATCTTGATTGGATACTAGAAATACCTTGGAATAAAACTGTTGAGGTAAATCTTGAATTAGATGATGCAAAAGTTGTTTTAGACGCAGAACATCATGGCTTAACTAAAGTTAAAGACAGAATTATTGAATATTTAGCTACTTTTAAGTTGAAGCAAGCTATCCTGCTAAACAAAGAAAAGCAATCAAGTCAAATATCTGTAGGTACGGTTTTATGTTTTGTCGGTCCTCCTGGAGTTGGTAAAACCAGTATGGGAAATTCGATTGCTCGTACTTTGAATCGTCCGTTTGAGCGAGTAAGTTTGGGTGGATTGCGCGACGAAGCAGAGTTACGAGGTCATCGACGGACTTATGTTGGTGCAATGCCGGGTAGAATTATTCAAGCACTGCATCGGTGTGGTGTCAGAAACCCGGTAATTATGCTCGATGAACTAGATAAAGTTGGTACGGATAGTCATCGCGGCGACCCTGCTTCGGTATTATTAGAAATACTCGACCCCCAGCAAAACAATTGTTTCCGCGACCTTTATTTAGATTGCGACTTTGATTTATCGCAGGTTTTCTTTATCGCTACTGCGAATAACTTATCTGAGGTTCCTGCACCCTTGTTAGATAGATTAGAAATTATTGAGATACCCGGTTATTCAGAAACTGAAAAACTAGCTATTGCTCAAAAACATCTGTTACTCCGTCAAATTGAAAAAGCTGGACTTCCCAACAACGCTGTAGTGCTATCCCCTCAAACCATAAACTTGATAATTGAAAACTACACCCGTGAAGCTGGAGTTCGTCAACTAGAACAGATGTTGGGTTCCTTATGTCGTAAAGTTGCGGTTTGTCATGCATCTGGTAATACCGAACCCGTAATTATTTCTCCTGAAGAATTAGAAGAATTACTCGGTGCAAGAAATTTCTTACCATCGCACATACAAAAATCACCCCAACCTGGTGTAGCTTGCGGTCTTGCTTGGACTGTAGCGGGTGGAGAGGTTTTATTGGTAGAAGCAGTCAAACTACCTCAAAGTAAAGATTTTGTAGTTACCGGACACCTTGGTGAAGTAATGATGGAATCCGCTCGAATTGCTTATGATTACGTTTGGTCAAATGCAGAATTATTAGATATTGATATAAATGTATTTAGGACTAACGGCTTGCATATTCATATCCCTGCGGGTTCCGTACCCAAAGACGGTTCATCTGCTGGTGCGACTATCGTAACGGCTATTGCTTCTTTATTAATGAATCGTCCGGTACGCACGGATACAGCTATGAGTGGAGAAATTGACCTCAGTGGGGAAATACTTCCTGTGGGTGGTGTTCGAGAAAAGATTTTGGCAGCTAATCGGATTGGCATCAAACGTGTAATATTACCTACAGAAAATAAAAAAGATTTAGTAGATATACCAGAATTAGACTGCCAAAACATCGAATTTATATTTTGCGATTGTATCGAAACAGTTTTAAATCATGCTTTGGTTGAACGATTAGGGTAGGAAAAGAGGTTAAAAGTTGTTTAACTTTTAACCTATAAACTATTTCATACAATGCCCAATTCCTCAAGTATTGTTTAATACTCTTTTGTTTCTGAGGGTGGAAAGGCTTTTGTGGTATCTGGAAGGCTGGTGTAAATCGTCTCTAAATTCATCACCCGTTCCTCCAACTCCTTTACATTCTGAGTTAAATGAGTGTCTTCTAGCCGTTTTTTGTCGGGTGCAAACCATACCGCAGCAGTTCCTCCTCCCGCACCAAGCATCACAAGCAGCGGTAATATAATTCCACTCTCAGTGATGGCGACTAACGGTATACATACGCCTAGCATACCAATAGCACAGCCCCAAATAGTAGATGTTGCTCGAACTTTTGGATTTTTTTCAGTAGATTGTTGACTCATAATGTTTTCAAACTCTATAAACAGTTTCTAAATCAATACCTCCTCAACTGTCCGTCTTGGTGTAGGTTTTACCTGCTTACAAAAACCAAGACGTAAAATAAGTTGTGGAAAACCAGATTGAGATAATACCTTGCTCAATTCACTCCGCGATTGTGGTAATTGAACGGGTTGATTTAAGAAAGAACAATTTAGTCCTACAGCTTGACTTCTTAATAGTATTCTTTCTAAAGCTTGTCCTGCATTCAACCAATCAGATTGAGTATCATTTTGAGTACCCAGAACTACAATTGCTGGTGATTGTTCCACAAGTTTACGACTGCGTTCGGCTACAGAATTTCCTAAATCAAAAGTACGTAAAACTGTAGTGAA
Source organism: Richelia sp. UBA3308 (assembly GCA_002361335.1). Taxonomy (GTDB): domain Bacteria; phylum Cyanobacteriota; class Cyanobacteriia; order Cyanobacteriales; family Nostocaceae; genus Rivularia. The sequence continues at coordinate 16,219 of DESS01000299.1, read as the reverse complement.
TAAAGGAGTTGCAAAATCTAAATGTTTGTTTATTCCTTGAGCATAACCGGGAATACCATCATGATTACTATTGTTAGCAGGACGAATCCAATTTGCTAATTCCTGACGATAGTTAGGGTCAGCCATTAGCTGATGTTCTGCTCGTACTATTAGCTCTGCAATTTGATGGCGAATATGATTATTTTTGACAATATGTAACCATGCTCCTTCGAGTTCTGCATCCGACTGTAGCCATCTAAGTAAAGATTGTGGAGCATCCCACCACTGATAATTTTGTCTGTTGGTATGTCGTTTGGGAATAGCATTAAATAAAAGATTGTTGTCGGTGCTTTCTTTAATACGATATCCCAATTTAATACAAGCTAATAACTCAGAATTTGCTGGATTTGGAAAAGTGATAATTTTACCTGTATAGCCAAAATGATGTAGAGCAATACGTAAATTAAATAAAGCAGTACCGCAACTGATAACTAATTCTCTACCTTCAGGGTCTGCAATTGATAAACCGCGACTTCTATCTGCATAAAGATAAATTTCCTCAGAATCAATCTTAAATAACCACGGTTGAGTATTATGGCTAGAAGGAGCTAAGATTGCATAATTTAAAATAAATTTAAGTTTTTCCTCAACGGTTCCATGATGAGGAAATTCAGCTTCTTTTACTTTCCACATAGTTAATAATTCATACATAATAATCCTCCCGAAAAACCATTCAAATCTCAAAATTTTGGACTAATTTTAATTAGATTGGAATGATACCTAACACACCCAATATTGCGACTATCAAGCCAATTATTCCCAGAAATCCCAGATATTTTAGTTCTTCTTTTAGATAGCGAAAAGCACTAAAAAAAGAAAAGAACGTAAAATAGAACAAAAACGAGGGAGCATTTTGGGTAAAACCTAGAAAACCTAAAAAACCTATAAATCCCAAAAAACCAAGCCAAAACTGCTTTTTGTTTGGTCTATTCACGTTTATTAACCTCCTGAATCCTCGATAAATGCTTCTATCCGATTCGGTTATTGATGCGTGATGAAAGTCCAGTTTGAAATTTTTAACTACTGACTTTTTAATTAGAAGCTTCTACTTCTTGAGTTTGAGATGCTTCGGTAGTTGCAGGAATCGGTCCTTGTACTGTCAATACCGAACAAGGTGCATGATGCATTACATAATTACTAACGCTACCCAAAAACAATTCAGTAAAACCACGACGACCACGACGACCAATTACAATAACGTCAGCATCCCAAGCACGAGCCATGTCACAAATCCTGCTACTTGGTTCGCCAATATTGAGAGTGAATTCAGCTTTCACACCAGCAGAAGTAGCTGATTGAGACAAACGACGCAACCAATTCTCTTTATCCTGTTTAAATTTTTCCCAGTCGCTCAAATGCTTTTTTTGAGTTTCTTTATGTAATTCTGAATAAAGAATAGTTGGTTGCATGAACAAAGGGTCAAGATATGGCTCATCCAGGGGAGATATAACGTGTAGCAACATTAAACTTCCACCCGTTGCTTTTGCCAAAGATACAGCTTCATCAACAACGTGTTGATTCATATCGGAATCGTCAATCGAAACTAAAATTTTAGTAAACATAAGAATTAGTTAGTTGTTAGTTGTTAGTTGTTAGGGCATGGGGAATTGGGGATAGTTAGGAGTTAAGAGTTAGGAGTTATGAGTGAGGAGTTAATAATTACCCATGTCCTATGCCCATTGCCCCATGCCCATTGCATTATCAAATCGAAGCGATTTCTAAAAGCGTTTTGAGTACGGAATCTGGGTTAAGACTCATCGAATCAATTCCTTGCTCTACCAAAAACTGAGCAAATTCGGGGTAGTCGCTTGGTGCTTGTCCGCAGATACCGATTTTACGTCCGTTTTGTTTGAC
>DESS01000299.1:0-14209 GCA_002361335.1 Richelia sp. UBA3308 | reverse complement strand
TGCGCTACTAATTCCGAATCTCTATCTAAACCAAGAGTTAGTTGGGTTAAATCATTGGAACCGATGGAAAAACCGTCAAAAACTTCGCAGAATTCGTCAGCTAGCTGGACATTAGAAGGTAACTCGCACATTACATATACTTCTAAGCCGTTTTCACCTTTGACTAAACCGTTTTTCGCCATCTCTGCTAAAACGCGACGACCTTCTTCGGGAGTACGGCAAAATGGAACCATTAAGATAACGTTTGTTAAACCCATTTCGTCACGTACTTTTTTCATCGCATGACATTCTAGAGCGAAACCTTCACGGTAACGTGCATCGTAATAACGAGAAGCACCTCGCCATCCTAACATTGGGTTTTCTTCGTGTGGTTCAAATTGTTTACCACCCAAAAGATTGGAATATTCATTACTTTTGAAGTCACTCAAACGGACAATTACAGGTTTGGGATAAAATGCTGCGGCTATGGTTCCGATTCCTCGGGCTAATTTATCTACGAAAAACTGAATTTTATCGTCGTAATTGCGAGTTAATTCAAAGATTTTGGATTTAGCAGATTTGTCTTCTAATTCGTGAAAGTGGATTAATGCTAATGGATGCGTTTTAATTTGGTTAGCAATGATAAATTCCATCCTTGCAAGTCCTACACCATCGTTAGGAATAGCACTCAAACCAAAAGCTTCTTCGGGATTACCCACATTCATCATGATTTTTGTGGGGATGTGGGGTAATTTTTCCAAATGTATTTCTTCTACTTCATAAGGTAGTAAACCTCGGTAAACTTTCCCCGTTTCACCTTCAGCGCAGGAAACGGTGATATCTTCCCCAGTTTTTAAAGTTGTTGTAGCATTACCGCAACCAACTACAGCCGGAATCCCCAATTCTCTAGCAATAATAGCGCTGTGACAAGTACGACCGCCAGAATTAGTTACTATAGCGCTAGCCTTTTTCATAATTGGTTCCCAGTCAGGGTCGGTACGGTTTGTTACTAGTACGTCACCTTCTTCAAACAGATTGAGATTATTTACGTCAAGGATTACTTTGGCTTTACCCTGTCCTATTGCTGCACCTACGCTGCGTCCGGTTAGGAGAGGACGAGGGGAAGGGGAGAGTGGGGGAGGGGGGGAATTCCCTTTGACGAAGTGATAGGTACGTAGGACGTTATTTACCTTTTGCGACTGTACGGTTTCCGGACGAGCTTGGACGATAAATAATTCGTTGCTGATACCGTCTTTTGCCCATTCAATATCCATCGGAGTATAGGTACCGCGTACTTTAGAGTAATGTTCTTCGATTAAACAAGCCCAATATGCTAGCTGTAAAATCTCTTCATCTGACAAAGCAAATTGATGGCGATCGCTAACTGGTACGGGGATATTTTTAGTTAATTTTGTCCCACCCATTTCGTAAACCATCTTAATTTCTTTGCTTCCCAGACGTTTTTCTAAGATGGGACGATAACCTTTTTTCAATGTCGGTTTAAATACCAGATATTCATCGGGATTTACTGCACCCTGCACCACATTTTCACCCAAACCATAGGCTGCTGTAATCAGTGCAGCATCTTTAAAACCAGTTTCGGTATCGATGGAAAACATTACCCCGGATGTTGATAAATCGGAACGTACCATTTTTTGTACCCCGACTGAAAGAGCTACATCAAAATGGTCAAAACCTTTGATTTGACGGTAAGAAATAGCTCTATCCGTGAAAATGGATGCAAAACACTTGTGACAAGCTTGCAAAACACCGGGTAATCCGTGAACGTTAAGATAAGTTTCTTGCTGTCCTGCAAAGCTAGCATCGGGTAAATCTTCAGCGGTAGCACTAGAGCGAACTGCTACATCGGTATCGGTACCGTACTGCTCACAGAGATTTCGGTAAGCTTCGGCTATTGCTTGCTCTAATTCTTTAGGAAAAGAAGTTTGCAACATCAAAATTCTAGCTTTTCTACCTCGTTCTCGTAGATTATCAATATCTTCTACATTTAAATCTGCAAATATTTCTCTGAGTTTAGTTTCCAATCCTGCCGCTTTGATAAAATGCTGATAAGCGTAAGCAGTAGTCGCAAACCCGGTAGGAACTTTTACACCCTTTGGTTCCAACTGACAAATCATTTCTCCTAAAGAAGCATTTTTTCCACCAACTTTAGATATATCAGCAATTCCAACTTCATTTAAAGGTAAAACTAGAGCTTGTTCCGAAGAACGAAGACGTTCCGATTGTTGATTAACCACTGTGTTTCGCATAGCTTGACCTTCCATAACTCAATTTAGAGCAATACCGACGTTTCCGTTCTTTTTTTCTCTTCTCACACAAGTATTTTTATAGCCAGATAATTTGAGGATTTTGTGAGGACGGTTTAAAAGTGTAGAGACGTAGCACTGCTACGTCTCCTGGGGATTGGGGATTGGTAATTGGTAGTTGGTAGTTGGTAGTTGGTAATTGGTAGTTGGTAATTGGGAATAGCAATTTCTCCTTGTCTCCCCCTCCCCCTCTTCCCCCTCTCCCCCCTCTTCTTCCTCACAAGTTCCTCAAATTTAAAATTTATAGTCATTGCAGTGGAAAACTGAGGATTTAACCATGAATTTCTGTCCTTGTTGCAACGATATACTTTTGTCTTATGTAGGTATAAATGGAAATTACTGGTTTTGTCGGAGTTGTTGGCAAGCTATGCCAGTATGTACTAGAAAACAATCTATTTCATCATCAGAAGCGATACCTGGAGAATTACCAACACAGTTAAATCCAACTAAGAAAAACAATCAACTATTGTCTTTCCGCAGAAAACACATCGTAAAATCTTCTCATCCGCTAGCAAGTTAAAAACATGAATTTTCATAATTATCTGTTGAAATGATGATTTTTAAATCAGTTTTTTCTGAATATTTTTTCAAAAAAAATATCTTAATATCAATAAATAAAACCATCATTTATAAAAGACCTCCCAAAAACAATTGGGAGGTACATAAAACTCATCTTAAATTACATCAAAGCTGCTTCCATAGTTAAAGAATCAGCCACATCTTGATGAATTGGTCCCTGGATTGTCAAAACGGAACAAGGTGCATGATGCAGTACGTAATTGCTAACGCTACCCAAGAAAAATTCAGCCAATCCGGTACGACCGTGACGACCTATCATAATCAAGTCAACCTCGCGGTTGCGAGCAACCTTACAAATCATGAATCCTGCGGAACCAGTGGCTTGAACGTACTCAACCTCTACACCGCAAGTCCTAGCTCTTTTTGCAAAGGATTGTAACAACTCCATGCTTTTTTGTTCCAAAGCTTCCAATCTTTGCATATAGTAATTAACTGCGGTTTCACCATGTATGGTCGGATGATAACCATGTGCGGCAATATATCCTGGTTCGGGATATATTTCACTGAAAGGGGGTACTACGTTAGTAAGTATTAGTTGAGCATTGCTCGCTAAAGCTAAATTGATAGCTTCATCTACGATATGTTGATTACTGTACTCATCGTCTATGGCAACCAAAATTTTATTAAACATATTTTTACCTCTTCTGTACCAAGCGAAAAAGAAATATCTCGATACTTGTTCGCTGTTATAAAAGCATCTAATTTAAAGTTAAATGAAAAATTTGAGGAAGTTGTGAGGAGAGGGTTTGGACTCGATAAATTTATAAATAGTCAAAGTAATTAATAGTATTTTATCTTAAAAATACGCTGACAAAAATTAAGATATATAGCGATTGGTAAAATGATTAAATAAAAATTATTGTTGTTGAGTAAAATAAATTTGTTTCGTTTTCTATCTTAAAATATATATAGAAAAGCCCTTCATATCCTTTATAAAATTAAAAACTTTCTTTCTGATATAAACCTTAATTAAATTTCAACTGTCACAAACTATGAAAATCCTAGTTGTAGAAGATGATGAATTTGTTGCTCAAGCGCTGAGTGCAGTACTAACTCATCAAAATTATGCAGTTGAAATAGCTGATGACGGAGAAGCGGGTTGGGAATTAGTTCAAGCTTTTGACTACGATTTAATTATTCTAGATATCATGTTACCAAAACTAGACGGTATCAGTCTTTGTCGAAAAATCCGTACTGGTGGCTGGTTGATTCCTATTATGTTGGTAACTGGATGCAACAGTCCCCATGAAAAAGCAACTGGTTTGGATGCTGGTGCTGATGATTATGTAGTAAAACCTTTCGAGGAAGAGGAATTAGTAGCTCGGGTAAGAGCTTTATTACGAAGAGGAAAAGTAAATTTACAGCCAGTATTAGAATGGGGAAATTTACGATTAGATCCTACTAGTTGCGAAGTAGATTATGATACAAAAAATTTATCTTTAACTCCCAAAGAATATTCATTATTAGAGCTATTTTTACGCAACAGTCGCCGGGTATTCAGTTGTGGAATGATTTTAGAACATTTGTGGTCTTACGAAGATATTCCTTCGGAAGAAGCCGTTCGTACTCATATCAAAGGATTACGAATGAAGCTAAAAGCTGCGGGTGCCCCTGGTAATTTGATTGAAACTGTATATGGTATTGGTTATAGATTAAAACCCCAGGAAGGGGAGACAAGGGGACAAGGAGACAGGGGGACAAGGAAACAAGGGGATGAGGAAGAAATATCGAGCAATCAAGTAACTCAAGCACAAACTTTGGATGCTGTGGCTGGAGTTTGGGAAAAATATAAAGGAAGGGTATCCGAGCAGGTTAATTTATTATTTGAAGCCGTACAAGCTTTAGAAAAGGACAAATCATTAAATACACAATTGCATTCTCAAGCAGCAGCAGAAGCTCATACATTAGCTGGTTCTTTAGGCACTTTTGGTTTTACAAATGGTTCTAAATTAGCTCGTAAAATTGAAAATTTACTCAAAGTCGATAGAGTTTTAGAGCAGGATGAAATAATTCAACTTGGTGATTTGGTAAAAGCTTTATCAAATGAAATTGACGTATCTTCTCAAGACAAGAATAAGAATAATTGTAATTCTAATTTAAATGAGTATCCTTTGGTTTTATTTGTTGATATCAATCAGGGAATAAATAAGGATATAGTAAATAAAGCTAATGATTGGGAATTACAAACTCGAATTGTTGATAGTATTTCTGATGCAAGACAAAAACTTTATCAAGAACATCCAAATGTAGCGGTAGTTGATGAGTCGATTTTAAATTCAGATGATGGTTTAAGTTTATTAACAGAATTTAAAAATCGTAAACCATCAATTCCCGTAATAGTTTTAAGTCAAGAAACAGAAAATAATCAGCAAATTATTCATGATAGTGAAAATATAGTATTACAAAAATCTGCATCCCTAGAACAAATTTTAGAAACTGCGAAGCAATTAATAAATAAGTCGGAAGCAGCGCAAGTTACCGTATTAGCTGTAGATGATGACCCAAAGATTTTAGAAGTACTGCAAAAATTACTCAAACATTGGGGAATTACGATTAAAACCTTAGCAAAACCGCAAAAATTTTGGGAAACTTTAGAAGAAATACAGCCAGATTTATTAATTTTAGATGTAGAAATGCCTGGATTTAGCGGGATTGAACTTTGTCAAGAAGTCCGCAATCATTCACATTGGAGCGAGCTACCGATATTGTTTTTAACAGTTCATAATCAACCTGAAATTATCAATCAAGTATTTAGCGTTGGTGCAGATGATTTTGTCAGTAAGCCGATTGTGGGGCCGGAATTAGTAACTAGAATTGTCAATCGTTTGGAAAGAATAAAATCTCAAGAAAGGTTGATAAAAGAACGAGAAAAATATAACCAGAGTGAATCGGAACGCTGGCAAAAAATGTTTAATGCATCTCCAGAATGTATTAAATTGATATCTGCCGATGGAAATTTATTAGAAATGAATCCCGCTGGTTTAGCAATGATTGAATCAGATGAAACAGCAATTGGTAAAAGTATATATTCTGTAATTGCACCAAAATATCGTCAAGCTTTTGAAGATTTAAATAAAAGCGTTTGTCAGGGAAATCAAGGAAGTTTAGAATTTGAAATGATTGGTTGTAAAGGTCAACGTCGTTTTTTAGAAACTCATGGAGTACCTTTACTTAATCCAGATAATGGTGAATTAGTTCAATTAGCAATCACAAGAGATATTACCAAGCAAAAACAAGCTGAAGTCGAAAAAGAAAGAATCAATCAATTATTAAAAACTAAAGTTGAACAGCAAGCATCTATAGCGAAGTTGGGACAGTTGGCTTTAGTTAATCAAGATATATCTACTTTAATAAATGAAACTGTTGTATTGGTTTCTCAAAGTTTAGGTGTAGAATTTTGTCATGTTTTAGAAAATTTACCATCTGGTAATGCGATGTTGTTGCGTCAAGGAGTTGGTTTTTCTAAGGAATTAATAGGATTAGCTTTAGTAAGTTTCGATGATTTGTTAGTAACTAAAGAACCGATTATCATCGAAAACTTTCATCAAGAAACCAGATTCAAAATTCCGACTTTACTAGAAGAACACGGAATTATTAGCGGTGCAACCGTACCAATTTTCGATTCCGGAGATAATACTTATGGTGTTTTAGGTGTTTATTCTTCTGTAAAACGTAACTTTAATCAAGATGATATTTATTTTTTACAAGCTGTAGCCAACGTATTAACTGGTGCTATAGAAAAACAGCATATAGAAAATACTCTACGTCAAAAATCCGCAGAATTGGAAAATAGGGTAGCTCAACGTACAGCAGAGCTAGTAAAAATGAATGAATGCTTACAATCAGAATTAGTAGAGCGTCAGCGAGTACAAGCCCAATTTAAAGGTATTGTAGAAATTGCTTCTGATGCAATTATTTGTATTGATAACAATCAATGTATTACTCTATTTAATCGAGGTGCAGAAAACATTTTTGGTTATTCAGTAGATGAAATACTGGGAAAATCTTTAGACTTACTTTTACCAGAACGTTTTGTAGAAGCTCACGATCAATATGTAAGGAATTTTGGTAATTCCGAAGCTAAATCTATAAAAATAGGCGAACGTCGTGAAATTCATGGTAAACGTAAAGATGGCAGCACCTTCAGAGCTGAAGCTTCGATTTCAAAGTTAAATTTGGGTAATAAAATCGTTTATACAGTTTATTTACGAGACGTGAATCATCGCAAACAAATTGAACGTATGAAAAACGATTTTGTTTCAGTAGTTTCTCACGAACTTCGTACACCTTTAACTTCAATTCATGGTTCTTTAGGAATGCTGAGTACCGATTTAATACCTATGTGTTCCGAAGATGGCAAACGTTTAGTACAAATTGCAACTGATAGCACCGAACGTTTAGTAAGACTAATTAACGATATTCTCGATATCGAACGTATCGAATCGGGAAAAATCACAATGTCTAAACAAACCTGTGATTTAACTCAATTAATCCAGCAAGCAATCAATTCAGTTCAACCTTTAGCTGATAAAGCACAAATTAAACTATTAGTTGAAAATCCATCTTTGCAATTAAAAGTAGATGCCGATCGCTTTATTCAAATATTAATAAACTTACTTAGTAATGCAATTCGATTTTCTTCTCCAAATGATACTGTGAGCATCAAAGCTTTTGAAGAAAACTCAGAAATATTAATTACAGTTCAAGATACCGGAAGCGGTATTCCCTCAGATAAATTAGAAATTATTTTTGAGCGATTTCAACAATTAGATTCTTCAGATTCTCGCAATCACGAAGGTACGGGTTTAGGTTTAGCAATTTGTCGTAGCATAGTAGAAATGCACGGTGGTAAAATTTGGGTACAAAGTAATTTAGGAGTTGGTAGCACTTTTTATTTTACCTTACCAATTAACAGTGAACAGTGAACAGTTAACAGTTAACAGTTATTAATTAGTAGTTATAGCGTTGTGCAGTAAAGTTAAGAAATTAATTAAGGATGAAAGCTATGATTATTAAACCTTAAACCTTAAACCTTTGACCTTTAACCTTTAACCTCTGACCTCTGATTAGTATTTATATAATAATGGCAACAAGAAAGATATTAGTAGTTGATAACGAAGAATATATTCAAGAAGTTACCAAAATTTGTTTAGAAAGTACTACTAAATGCCAGGTAATAACAGCAAGCTCGGGACTTGAAGGTATTAAAAAAGCCGAAATAGAAAAACCAGATGCTATCCTTTTAGACGTAATGATGCCGGGAATGGATGGAATTACTGTTTTTAAAACTTTGCAGGAAAACTCTGACACAAAAGAAATTCCAGTCATTATATTAACTGCGACTATTCAAAGCTCTGATAATTACCGCTATAAAGATTTAGGTATCAAAGCAGCTATCGGTAAACCTTTCAGTCCGTTAACATTAGCACAGGAAATTTCACAAGCTCTCGGTTGGGAGGATGATAAGTAGTAAGTAGCAAGTAGCAAGTAAAAAGTAATTTATTTTTCCCTTCCTCCCTCACTCCCTCTCTCCCTCACTCCCTCTTCCCTCTTCCTCACAAGTTCCTCAAATTATTTTCCTACTTTGAAAATAGAGCTAAGAAAAAAGGCTCAAGCAGCAAAAAATTAATGAGGATTCAAGGAAGGAATAAGCATATGTCTTTAAAAAAATGGCATCCGGGTAAGGATATAAATAGCTTACGTCATCAAATGAATAGTTTATTTGATGAGTTAGTTCACCCCTCGAATAAGGAAGCAGTCAATAATTCTGCGAGTGCTATTCCTAAAGTTGAAAATGCTACTTGGGAACCAGCGGTTGAAATTAAGGAGACGGATGATAATCTTATTCTTCAAGCTCAAGTACCGGGAATAGAACCTTCAGATTTGGACATTCATGTAACTAAAGATGCTGTTTCTATTTCTGGAGAACATCAAGAACAGAAAGTTCACAACGAAAAGGGTATTTACCGTTCTGAATTTGAATACGGACACTTTCAACGCATAATACCTTTACCTATGTGTGTTGAATATAACCAGGTGAAAGCAGAAATTCATAACGGTCTTTTAACCTTAAGTCTACCTAAATCTCAGACAGAAAAACACGACGTTATTAAGCTTGATTTAACTATGCAAGAAAGAGCTAGGGAAGCAATGGTGAAACAGCGTCAACATGAAGAACATCTTGAAGAAACAATTCATTCTCGGAGTGAAGAAGAATTAAAGAATCCTCATGATGCTGTTATTTCAAAGTCAGCAAGATTGGGAATTAAACAGCAACTTCAACAGGGCGAACATTTAAAAGAAACAATGCACTCTCGTACTGAATCAGAAATTAATACACCTTTGTAGTCTACCAGTTGAGTAAACCTGAATATACAGGGTGTTTTTTCCAGGATGAGGTATCGGGGTAAATCTGAGATTTAACTGAGATTTAATAATTTACTCATCAATAATACAGGAGAAAAAATTATGAAAACCCAAAATACCCGTCCGGTTCAGCAAAATATTTTTATCATCTACATCCTGTCATTACTCAGTTTAATTGTCACGGTAATTTGGTTGAATGGTGTAGGTGTTAATAAAAATCCAACTACTACAGAAACTCTAACTCCCGCACCCGAACAAGTAAAGCAATCACCAACTTCTACCGAAAATAACACAGTTCCCAAACCAACAATTCCGTTTACAATTCCCAAACAAACAGAAAAATTAATACCCAAAGAAAACACAACCGTAGTACAGCTACAGCCAAAAGCTTACTTCTTGCAAGTTGATGATGAAAAAATTAACTTAGTTCCACAACCAGTTGCTATTAGAAAAGGAGCATCGAAGGAAGTTGCATTGCAACAAACCTTAAATCAACTTTTTGAGAACAATCAAAATAATCAATTTACATCCACAATTCCCCCAGAAACAAAATTATTAGGCTTACGAATTGATGATACAGGAATTCATGTAAATCTATCCGATGAATTCCGTTATGGTGGTGGTTCAACTTCGATGATTTATCGCGTAGCTCAAGTGCTTTACACTGCTTCGAGCATTGAAGAATCAGCTAATGTATATCTTTCTATCGAGGGTGAATTACTAAATCAAGAAAATCCCCTTGGTGGTGAAGGGTTAATATTAGCTGAACCACTGACAAGACAAAAGTTTGTTGAAGATTTTTCTATTAATTAAAAAGGAGTATTTCCTTATGTCTACTGCATCCAAAGCTAGAAGAATGATTAAATCAGTTGTAGAAATTCCGCAAAAATTAATTACAGCTACAACTAATGGAGTAAGTCGAATTTTTAGCCCTAGCAATGACGATTATCCTAAATCGGGAGTACAACCATACGACGGTGAACCTGCTGACAATAAACACTATTAAGCATTGGAAAAAGTTAGCTCTGTGAACCAACCAAGGAGCGGGTTTAGATGATTTCTAGCCCGCTTTGTGTAAACTATTGTCATGGGTACCCGTAATGAATTGTGCATCTATCCCAGCTTTAATTAACCAAATGCTAAAACCGGATTTTTATCCCCATCCGGTTAGCAAAAACATACAGTTAATTCAAACTCATATTTCTTATATTTTATTAACTGGTAATTATGCTTACAAAATCAAAAAACCTGTGAATCTTGGTTTCTTAGATTTCTCTACTTTGGAGAAGCGCGAGCATTTTTGTCAAGAAGAATTGCGGTTAAATAGAAGGGGAGCAGCACAACTGTATTTGGAAGTTTTACCTATTACTCAAGATGGCGAACAATATCATCTAGGAGGTACAAAAAAGCCTGTAGAATATGCACTGAAAATGCATCAGTTCCCACAATTCGGGTTGCTCAGTACTATGCTCGAACGGGGAAAATTAAGTGAGTCGGATGTAGAAGAGTTAGGCAAAGTTGTAGCTCGCTATCATACTCAAGCCCAAACGTCGGATTATATCCGTAGTTTTGGTGAAGTTGATAAAGTTAGGCTTTCAATTGATGAGAACTACGAGGTAACTAGTAAGTATATCCCAAAAGCGCAAACAGAAACTCAGTATAAAGAAACCAAAGCTTATACTGATAACTTTTTTACTCAACATCCACATTTGTTTGTTAATCGCATCAAAAATCAACGCATTCGTGAGTGTCATGGAGATTTACACTTACGAAATATCTGTATGTGGAATTCGCAAATCTTACTATTTGACTGTATTGAATTTAACGAATCATTCAGATTTGTTGATGTTATGTACGATATCGCTTTTACAGTCATGGATTTGGAAGCTCGTAAAAGAAAAGATTTAGCTAATATTTTCTTAAACACATACTTAGAGCAGACAGGAGACTGGGAAGGTTTACAGTTACTACCCCTATATTTAAGTAGACAAGCTTATGTCAGAGCCAAGGTAGCTTGCTTTTTGCTTGATGAGCCAGAAGTTTCTATTAATGAAAAAGAAGAGTCGAGAAAAATTGCTGCTAATTATTACAAACAGGCTTGGAGTTATACTAAGCCCCAACAAGGTAAACTATTTTTAATGTCCGGAGTTTCCGGTTCTGGTAAAAGTACAGTAGCCCGCTATTTATTTCCGAAGTTAGAAGCGATACGAATTCGTTCTGATGCTGTTCGCAAACATTTAGCAGGAATACCTTTATTAGAAAGAGGCAGCGATAAATTGTATACAGATGCAATGTCGTCAAAAACTTACAGCAAACTCTTAGAGCTAGGAATAATGCTGACAACTCAAGGATTTACCGTAATTTTAGATGCTAAATACGACAAACAAAATATACGCGCTGATGTTATCCTCGCAGCTAAGAAACATCAAATTCCTCTGAAAATAATTTACTGTACTGCACCTGAAGAAATCCTGCGCGATCGCCTAAATCGGCGCAGTGGTGATATTACTGATGCTACCGCTAATCTATTGTCATCACAGCTACAAAATGCAGAACCATTTTCAGATGAAGAAAAAAGTTATTTAAAAATTATAGATACAACCAAGCCACCAGAGACACAATTAGAAGAATTGATTTGAACGTAGCTAAAAGCCGAATAAAAGAATCGGTGATTCCGCTGACAATAGGGACTATTAATTATAAAAGACGGGAAAAATTAAAAGTTTATTTTGGAACTGCCGCGATTCGGGTTGAAATCATTTCAACCCGTTTTGTGCTTTTTGCAAACAGATAAACGATTATGGATTCCCATAGTTTTCTTAAAAATCCATAATCTAAGTAAATTTTAATTTGTTAATTTCTACTATAATTTGACCACAGGATACTGATTTACAAAGTCTTCAAAAGACATCTTTAATTTATCGGAGAATGCACGCCCTGCTTGGTCATTTACAGGTTGCCCTCCTAAAGGGACCTGCACCCTTAGAGTACTTTCGGTGTTCTCCCATTTTTGTTATCCCAATTAGTAGCACATTGTTATCACTAAAAGTATTAAGGATTAAAAACCACTAAACCCGCCTAACTATCGGCGGGTTTATCTTTAAGCATCTGTTTGAGTTGTTCTAATAACTGCCTGAGAGAATTATTCTCTTCTCTCAGGCGGCTGCTTCCCCCAGCAATGCTTCTTCAAGCTTTTCAACTCGTTGCTTGAGTTCTACAATTTCACCACTCTGTGCCTTTATTCCCAGATATTGGTCAATTAAATCTATAAGGACATCAGTAGCGTTTTTTCCTTCTTGCTTAACTTTTTCGTAAAAAGCTTCCTTTTTTTGTGGTGAAATTCTAATATTTAACCTTGATTCAGCCATCAAATTTCCTCTGTCAATCATTTTGAAACTATTTATAATTATCAATAAAAGCCAAGGGATGACAAGTGTACATACGAATTAACCTCTCTGTTATCCCAAAATGTTGACTAACGGGATAACAGGTGTTACCTTAGATGTAATCGTTTACTTTTCTTCTTGATTCTCCTTAGCCTCCCAAGGTGCATTTTCTTTTTTTGCTTCTGCGACAGCACGTTCTAAAAGATAAGCAGCAAGATTTGATAATGGTCGTCCATCATAGGTCGCCCACTTTTCTAAATCTTCTGCAAGCCTATCGGGAAGTGTAACTTGGATACGTTTGCTCATACCCGCCATCATACTTCCTCATATCAAACAAATACAACTTTACATCAATTAACCTTTTTACTGAGTAAATATGACATCAATATGTGTTATGGTCTGAAAATATAAATTACTGAAAGTCAAAATCCTAGTTATCAAATACCAATCAAATTCAAAGTACCGGCGGTCGGTTACAACGCTTAGTGACTCCTAACTTTCAAGAAATTAGCGCCTCTTTCTCCTGTATTATCAATGGTGGTATTTTACCATAAAAAATGGGTGTTAAAGATAGCGTGATAGGAGACACAATTTAATAGTTGTAACTAATTGAATAACCTTTGATGGAGCCACTTGAATATTGTGAAAAATATGTTGAGAGTCCTAAACCAGGAGAAAGAGGTTATAGAGCCGCTTGCGTGAGAGTTTTAACTGAAGCAACTTTTGGAGCCTATTCACATCAAACTATTGATAAGAACTGGGGAGGTCAATTTGAAAGAAGACCTGATGCTGTAGTGCGAATCCTTCAAATAGCTCACACAATCAATAGTTTATATCTGAAATTAGAGGAAATTCAACCTGCGATAAACGAACTTTTAGAACAGGTATCTGAAGTTGCACCTTGCAAACGACATAAATAGTTAAGTAAATTTTTATTTTGAGAAGGTAGATTGTGCCATGAAAAACGAGTAAAATAAGTATATCTAGATTAAAAAGACCAAAACCCCCCGCATCGACTACCAATCAAACCGAGGGGTATGGTTCTCCATTAGTTACAGGAGCTATCTTTATTATGCCTTACGAATTCCCAATCATCTACTCATTTGACTACAGCAATTTTTCTAATTCGGAGCTTGAATCCAAAGCTCAACAAACATTATCAAATTTCATCGGCTTTGTTCGCAAAACCTTCGACGGCTTGTTGGAAAACGGGCAAGCATTAAATTCAATCTATCAGGAGTGCATTGCGAATTCGTCAAAAGGTAAAAAAATATTTGATAATTGGCTCGCATCCGATGACTTCGGAGCATCACGATACATAGCTAAAGCTGCCATAGAAATTTACAATTGGTTTTCAAAGCTGCCGCAACGGCTGCAACGTTTAGTGCGTGCTAATGTCCAAAAATGGAGCGTATCAGCACTACGTCAACTAACCAAAGTAAGCCACGATTTGGTAAAGGAATTAGTGCGTTCTGGTAAAAAGACAGCAGCAGAAATTAAGAAGGAGGGAGAGAAAGAGAGAGCGGGGGAGCGGGGGAAGTTAAACAATACTCCCCCACTCCCCCACTCCCC
>DESS01000109.1 GCA_002361335.1 Richelia sp. UBA3308 | reverse complement strand
ATGCCCAATTCTTAATTCTTAGTTCCCAAAAGCTGACGAGTCTCGGAGGCTGCATTTTTCATTGCGACTTCGGGAGTCATTCGATTTGTTAATGCAGCAGAAAGATAACGTTGTAAAATATCAGAAGCTTGGGCATATTGGGCTATAGGTGGACGTAATACTGCTTGATCTACAACTTTTAATAATTGTGGATAATGGGGATATTTTGCTACTATTTGTGGATCGAGAAATAGCGATCGCCGACTGGGTACAAAACCAGCTTCTAAAATAAATTTTCGCTGTGCCTCTTCTGATGTAAAATACTTAATTGCCTTCCAAGCTGCTTCGGGGTGTTTGCTCGATTTAGATATTCCTAAAGCCCAACCTCCCAAACAAGCGCCGCTACTTCCATCTTTGGTATGTACCATCGGTTTAATGGCAATTTTACCGTCAATTGATGAAGATACTTTGTTGGCAAGAGGCCAAACATAAGGCCAATTTCTTAAAAAAACTGAATTACCATTTTGAAAAATCCGTCTCGTTTCTTCTTCTTGATATGTAGTTACTCCCGGAGGAGAAATATCTATTTGAATTGTATTTTTCAAAAATTCAATCGCTGCTAATGTTTCTGGTTGATCTAATCCCACCTCCAAGGTTTCAGGATTTACCCAATAACTACCAAAACCTTCGAGGATTTCCACAAACATAGCTGCTAATCCTTCATATTGCTTACCCTGCCAAACATAACCCCAATCAACTTTTCCTTTTTCTTGTAAAGTTTGGGATATTTTGATTAAATCATTAAAGCTTTCTGGAGGATTAAATCCCGCTTCTTTGAGTAAATCTTCCCGATAATAAAGCATTCCCACATCGCTCCGCATGGGAATTGCATATAGTTTACCTTTGTAACGTCGCCCCTCTACATCTTTTTGGGAAAATGCTGCTAATTCTTCTTGAGAAATTTTATCTGTCAAATCCAACAGCCAACCAGCGGCAGCAAATTTCGGTGTCCAAACGACATCCATATTAATTAAATCATAAGGAGAATCGCCCAAAATAAAGGCAGAAGTATATAAATCTTCTATTAAATTTGTCGCATTGGGACCTTCAATAATATTAATACTAATACCGGGGTTTTTGGCTTCAAATTCTTTGACTATCCCCTGCTTCCAAGCTTGAGCATCGGGAGCTGTCATCAGCAAATTTAACACTACCGGCTGCTGTGTTTGGCCTGGGTATATCGACACAATTGTCATCCCAAATGCAACACTTATAAATATTACTAACACTCGTAATTTGAGTTTTTGCAATATTTTTATTTCCATGCTACTTACTTGTAAATTCAACATTAATTGTTATTCAAATCACAGTGCGATCGACACTACGTTTCACACGATAAATTATTTTAATCGTGTCTAATTTCGCGATTATATTTGTTTGTATTTCTTAAAGCTTTGAAACTTTATTTTCTATCTTAAGTAGAACTTACGCAACTCTAACCTGATGATGATGTGAAACGAAAAATAACGCTTTTCCTGTCACGCATTTATTATATAGATATTGTGACAATCGCCTTCAGTCTTATAAAATATGGTTATTATAACTCTTTTGTTTAAAATCACTAGGTGCCCCATTATCCCCCTTCAAAAAGGTTTAACCCCCCAATTCCGGAGGAGGGAGAGGGGGGATAATCCGATAATTGAGTTAAAATCCTCTAAGTTCTGCCAAATGGTATTAATTTTATTTAGCATTCTGAGTTATGCTATGCACCACATACTGGGCTTTTCCTCGCTGTTTAGCTTTGTACATTGCACAGTCTGCATCATCTAACACATTTTCTGCTTCTTCATGACTTTCGTGATTTAAAGCAATGCCAATACTAGCCGTAATAAATATTTGATGCTGGTTGATATGAAATGGCGTTTCTAAGTTATGTTGAATGCGTTGGGCTACATTTGTAGCATAGGTAATATCTTTTATATCTTCCAAAAGGATGGCAAATTCATCGCCGCCAAATCTAGCGACAGTATCGCCACCACGTAAACTAGATTTCAAACGTTGGCTTATATTTATCAACAATTTATCGCCCATTCCATGTCCAAATTTGTCGTTAATTTTCTTGAAGCCATCTAAATCTAGGAACAAAACGCTAAAGCGATAATTCTTTCTTCGCTTACTATGTTCCAAAGCTTGTGTAAGTCTATCTTTGAATAAAATTCGATTGGCTAATCCTGTTATTGAATCGTAAAAAGCGTTGCGTATAAGTTCTGCTTCTGTCTTTTTACGTTGACTTATATCCTGAAAAACTAATACTGCACCCAATATTTTTCCGTCTTCATTCCATACTGGTGCAACAGTATCTCCAACTGATGTTTCCCTTCCATCTTTTGCAATTAGTTTACTGTTTTCCGGTAATCTGACAATTTCACCTGTTCTAATCGCATATGCGGCTAAATTATCAATTTTTTCTTCTGTATCCCCATCTATTAGTTGAAAAACTTCTAACAATTCTTTACCAATAGCTTCTTTTCTTCGCCAACCAGTTAGTGCCTCTGCTAACGGATTAATAATTTTGATACAAGTATTTATATCTGTGACAATTACTCCACAGCCCATACTGTTAATTATTGCACCTAACTGCTGTTTTTCTTGTTGCAATCCTTTGTGTATTTGGTGCTTGTAGATAGCCATTTCGATAGCCATATGTTATTCTCTCTTTACTAAGGTTTTTAATAGATAAGCTAACGGTTTATTAACAATTTTTGTGTTTTTAGAATTATCTTTTAAATGTAATCAAAACGCCGAATCATCATTTTAAATAATATTTGTATTTTGCTTAAGTCAAGCATAAAAAAATCAATTATAAATCAACTATAAGGCAGATATCAATAAATGTGATTAGTGCTTCAACGGAATTAGTGCTTCCCGACAAAGTTGTACTAAAAATTAAGGTAAATTTTCTAATAAGGTAGGGACTTCCTCATCCTTATGACATAAATTTTTTGGACTATTCATAGGAGTTTCACCTACTGACTAAGATTGAGTTGCGACTAAGCTGCTACGCATTTAACTTATATATTCATTTGACATTGGTTAATGGCTATAACTTTTGTCCCAACTTCTATCTTCCCTCTTCCAACTTCTAAGCTGTTGTGCATTTTTAATGCATGAAAGCTTATTGGTGTCAACTTAACTAAAATCTCAATAGTTCTATGATAATCAATCTCGAAACCTAGATTCTGCTTGCATCACCATAGTGTTCACCAATTTTATTGTCATTTATCATCTATCTGAATACATATTCAATTTAACTCGTTATTTTACAAGTTAAATATTAAGTATAGCTAAATATTAAAATATGAGAAAATACTTTGTATAAAAGGTATCTTAAAAATCATAAACCTTAATTATTCTGTTAATTAGAAATAGGCAATAATGCGGTTTTCACTTAACAAAACAAACAAATATGACTCTCAACATAGAAATACATTTTACCCCTTAAAACTTGGTTAAAAACCCTCAATACCGGACAAAGATTATCTTTCGATGAATATCGAATGTAGTTATTAGCTAAATATTGACCATCTAACAACTAAATGTACTGGTATTAAATGCATACAAGTAAGTGAGCACAAATAAATCGAACTATGTAACATAATGTAATATTAACGAAATCCTTGCGATTACTACCCTACCCTTCGGGAACACCTGAGCCGCACATAAAGGTGAACGACTCTCCTAATGACATACCTTTAATTTTTTATGCCGACTTACTTATTTGATATATTTGATTTACTATAAATAAAAATTAAAAGAATCTTAACTTGAATCAAAAAACTGTGTATTGTCTTTCAATATACCAATTATTAATCTCGAAATAAGCTAAAGTATACGGTTTTAAATCAAATCTTGTGGATTTCAATTTTCTATAAATCAACCTGATTTATATATTTAAACTCTTAATAAATCAAATTATAAATATTGTTAAGTTCCTGTAGAAGAATATTAACTCCATTTGAAAATATTTTTATTAAGGATATAGAAATCCGGGCTTTTTATATGGTTGGTTTATAGGGATTTTCACGCTTATTGCAATACAACAGGTAACTACGCCTGCCCTCTCGGCAGAGGGAATGGGGGGTAGTTTCCTGTATTGGATCAACTGCAATTAGATATATTTACGTACCCGGTGTAGTAGTCTTGTTTATCGGCAGCCTACAATACCTACTCCTATCCCGGTAGATTACCGGTGTTGATTGAGGTACCAGGAGCAGGGGGTGCAGCAGGAGAAATTTTTATAGGTAATCTGATAAGCGTGAAGGAAGTAGATTTTTTTAATAATCAAACGGCGATCCTATAGAAGGAATATATGCCATTAAGTAGTAGACTTTTTTTATTTATTCAACTGTATATTTACTTCTAATTATTTCAATAGAAATTTTGCCGCCAAAATCAGGAATTGGTGCAGCAGGTTTACTCAGAATCACCTGCACTTGCTTTACCAAATCACCAGAATCCAAAATAGAATCGGCAATACAACCAGCAAGACGTTCCACTAAAGCAAACTTCGAGTTTTTGACTAAATTTTGTACTATGCTGATGACGCTACGATAGTCAATAGTATCTTCAATTGCGTCTGTTTCAACAGATGTACTTAAATCAAGCCATAATTTCACATCTACCTCAAACCATTGTCCAAGAACTTGTTCTTCTGGTAAATAGCCAGTGTAGCCGTAAGCGCAAATTCCTGTTAAGTAAATGCAGTCCATAAAATGAGAAAATTTTAAGAGTTAGGAGAGTGGTGATTAGTGAGTAGTTAGAAGTTATAAATTTTGAAGCTAAAACCTGAAATTATTGACCATTATAATTTAACCTTATTACTTTAATGTTTAATTTTATTTTCTCATGTCGATTGGATTTAGAAATATCAATGAACTCTGGGCTTTTATATTTACGGAAACCCTTAAGCGACTGGGTTTGAATTGTGTGGTGATTTGTCCGGGTTCTCGTTCTACTCCTCTTACAGTTGCTTTTGCACAACTATCCAAGGATATAGAAGTAATTCCAATTCTTGATGAACGCTGTGCTGCTTTTTTTGCTTTAGGAAGAGCAAGGGCTACAGGGTTACCGGTTGCTGTGGTTTGCACTTCGGGAACTGCTGGAGCTAATTTTTATTCCGCAGTTGTGGAAGCAAATCTTAGTCGGGTACCTTTATTATTATTAACTGCCGATCGACCACAGGAATTACGTAATTGTCATTCTGGACAAACTATAGAACAATTGAGACTTTTTGGCAGTTATCCTAACTGGCAAGTAGAGTTAGCAATACCTTCGGCAACAATGGAAATGTTAGCTTATTTGCGTCAAACGACGATATACGCATTTGAGCAAGCGCTTTATCCGGTTTCTGGCCCAGTACATTTAAATATACCGTTTCGCGACCCCCTTGCACCAATTCAGGATGATAACCATTTAAATACAGCTTCTTTAGAATTATTAGAGTCAACATTTAACTATCAGGAATTTTTTGCAGCAGTCACAGATAAATTTCAATTTCCAATTCGCCATTCCTTATTCTCAATTCCCCAAGAATGGCTGAAACGAGGAATTATCATTGCTGGAGTTGCTCAACCACAACAACCACCAAAATATTGTAGTGCGATCGCTAAACTTGCCTCGATTTTAAAATTTCCAGTTTTAGCAGAGGGATTATCACCAGTTAGAAATCATGCTTCAATTAACCCCTATATTATTTCCAGCTACGATTTAATTTTAAGAAATCAGCATTTAGCAAGCAAGTTAACTCCAGAAGTGGTAATTCAAATTGGCGAAATGCCTACTAGTAAAGAATTACGCAAATGGTTGAGTGGGAATAATTCTCAACGATGGATAATTGAACCCTCGAATCAAAATCTTGATGCTTTACATGGGAGGGTAGTTCATTTACGGATGAATGTGGAAAATATTGGATGGGAAGATGAGGAGATAAGGGGGCAAGGTGATTCTGATTATGTTCAAATGTGGTTGAATGCTCAAGGGCAGGTGAGAGAAAAGGTTGATCAAATTTTGGCGGAAAAAAAGGAGTTATTTGAAAGTAAAGTTGCTTGGTTGCTTTCTCAAGTTTTACCACCCCAAACGCCTTTGTTTATCGCTAATAGTATGCCGGTGCGGGATGTGGAATTTTTTTGGAAAGAGAATAATTTAGAGATTAAACCATTTTTTAATCGGGGTGCAAATGGTATTGATGGAACTTTATCAACTGCTTTAGGAGTTGCCCATGGTCAACAAAGTAGTGTAATGTTAACGGGTGATTTAGCTTTATTGCATGATACTAATGGTTTTTTAATTAGAAATAAGTTTATTGGACATTTGACAATTGTATTAATTAATAATAATGGTGGTGGAATTTTTGAAATGCTGCCAATATCGGAATTTGAACCGCCTTTTGAAGAGTTATTTGCGACTCCTCAGAATATTGATTTTGAACAACTTTGTAAAACTTACGGTGTCGAATATGAGTTAATTACTTCTTGGGAAGAGTTATCTATAAAATTAAATCCATTACCAAATGAAGGAATTCGAGTTTTAGAAATACGTACTAATCGTAAACTTGATGCAAAATGGCGTAAGGAAAATTTAATAAAGATAAGTAAGAATTTAGAATTTAGAATTTAGAATTTAGAATTGGGCATTGGGCATTGGGCATTGGGCATTGGGCATTGGGCATTGGAAATTAAGAGCAATTTTGGGAAATATA
>DESS01000201.1 GCA_002361335.1 Richelia sp. UBA3308 | reverse complement strand
GATTGCCTCCGGCACCCTTTCGTTGCCGATCGCGAAGTAACAATTTATTAAAAATTATGACAAATATCATCATATTTGTAGTATTTCTGACAATTTGTTTTATTGTTTATAGACTCTTGAGTAAAAAGTCCTTAACGATTCATACATCGAACTATAAAATATTGTCCAATTCGCCTTTATTTCATAGCGATTATTATCCCATCAATCAAACAGTTAATGGACAAGTTTATCAACCTGTAGCAGAATGGAGCGGTCGTTTAATTTTACCATCGGAACATCAGAAGCAGGGTTTTGTTGAATTTGAAGTGCAAAATGCCCCTGATTTATATAAATATCTAGTTGGTAAGGTTGTGAAGTTGAAGTGGAGTCAGGATAAGAAGGTACAAGAATATGTTAAACGGGTCAGTTTTGACGTAAAATTTACTAAGGAAGCAAAAAAAAGTCACAAAAATGGTTATGTTCATCCTATAAGATTAGATGGACGTTCTCAAGTTGATCCTTTGCAATCTTTAGCAGGTGCAAGACCTATGGATGATGTCTGCGTTATGCTATTAGAACCAGAAGTGGAAAAGGATGTAGCAGGAGAAGTACAATTAATTATTAAGTGGGAACCAATTCAAATTACTGGGCGTTTTGTTGGTTTGGTGACAATTTTAACGAGAGTTGACTCTGTTAAGGATTTATTTCGAGTTTGTCATTATAACCAAGCTACCAAAAGTTTTGATCAGGGAATTGAAGAACTTATTTGTATACCCCAAGTACCACAGGATAGACGGGGTGTTCCTCGTTCAACTAATCAAAATATCGAAAAATCACCCCTTAATTCTCAAGGTTGGTATATTTACGGGGCAGCCAATGCAGAAGGAACTTTTGTGGTACAAGCTATTGAACCCCGCGCTTTAATGAAAGTGCAACCACAACAAGTAATTGTCAAATCTACCCAGGCATTGGAATATCTCAATCGAGAAATATGGGCAGAAACTAAATTGCAAAAAGGAAATTATCAAACAGTTTTATTAGCAAGCGATGAGGTAAATGCCAAAAGTGCTGTGTCTCAATGGCAGTTGGGTGATAAAGCATTGGTGATGCATTTATTTGGCGGTATTGGTGGAGAAAAAGCAGAAGCTCCTGCTTGGTTTCCAGTTACAGGTCATTTTTCCTATGGTATCGCAGAAGTAGTTCGCGATCGCATTACGTCGGAATTACGTTTCGATATTATTTACTATCAAGTTTATGCTCATAATAGTGAAGCGATCGTTTCGGGTAGTATAACTTGGGCTGCCTATATGGGTTGTTTGTGGCGGGGTTGGTTAGGAAATCGTCCGGTAAGCGATATTTTAGTGAAGTATGAACCGATAACTACGGATTATGATTTTGATGGTGTTAAATTATCTCCTTTAAAGGAATTTATTGAGGAACTTAGAGAAATTACGGCTCGGTATCGTGTTGGAGATGGAAGCGGTGCATCAATAGTAACACCAACAACTTCCTGTGTTCAAGATTCCAGTCAAGCGCTTTATGCCACAATTTATGATATCCAAAAGTTTGTGGAATCAAATCCCAGGATTCGGGAATGGTTAGAAAAGTATCCGTATGATAAACAAACTCGGTATTTTAACAGTTTAATTGCTTTAGGAAAGGCTTTAGAAAAACAGTTAATTCCTTTTGGGGTAGTGCGGCGAGATTGGCAGCTAAATGTCAAGGATTTATTTGGAATTAATTATGAAAATGACAATATTATTAGTAATTTAATCAAAATGTTGATCAGTTGGCGCAGTGTGTTACCTAAGAGGGTTCAAGATGAAACTGCTGAAATTTTTCTTCAACAAGGGGCTACAGAATGGGTTTTAAGAACTAATCAAGTTGGAGGATTTGATGATAGTATTTTGCCTTTGCCGCCGACTACTATTTTAAAATGATGTATTGGGCATGGGGCCGAAAGGGCATTGGGCATGGGGTATTATTCTAAGAGGATGTAAGAATGCGTCTAATTTCATACGTTTAGTGGCGGTTGAAACCGCTGCGAATTAATATCAAATCCCTTGGCATCGGTATTATATATTTTTCCAGCCTCGGGGCGCGGAGGTAACTGCCTCGGGACACAGAGTTTTTTTGATTATTTTTTTATAATACCAAAGCAACCGGAAAAGATATAACTCGTTGGAACTGTGAATTGAAGTAAGGCGAATTAACTCGTTGGAGCGGTGAATTTAACTACCGCTTCGCTTGATTCGATTGCGTAGAGACTGTTAAAACCTTAAATACTAAAGCCTGCCTCTACGCCGCTGCGCTATATGCCGCTTCGCGGCACGCTCCGCGAACGAATCATAGTTCAATTCTGAAATGTAAAAACTTTTATCAAATAATTGCTAAAAATTACAAAAACGAACCAATAATTTAAATCAAATATTAGATAATGACCAAATTCAAAGTTTCTATATTATACCTTGTAAAGGGTTTTTTGCTTTTTCTATTCGTTTTCTACCACGGTAGAAAAGTGATATATATGAACAAATGAATAAAAATAAACTTATAACTATTGTATGTATTGGGTATTGACTAATGAAAGGTATTTGAGATTTCACGATTTTAGAATGCCAAAAATTATATACATCCCAAAGAAACAAAAAGAATAAAATCGTCGGTGATAAATTATATATATCTTTGTAAAAAACACCTTTGTAAGAAAATATAATTTCTCTTACCGACTGATATATAGCTACTACACAACCAATGTAAAAAAACCCTGAAATTAATAATAATAGAAATAATCCGAAGATATCAAACTTAATTCCCCATAAAATTAAATAATTTTTTAGTGAAGATAAAGACCATAAACATAATATACCGAAAAATGTAAATATTATACAAATAATTATGTTTTCCAAACTCGTGTCAAATGTATACTCTAGAGGTTTAAAAATATTTAACCAATCATTTATAAATATATCTCTTTTCGATGATTTCAACCTTTCACTCAAATCATCTTTCATTTCATCATCTAGACTATTTAATAAATAATTACGTACTTCTTTTATAATACCTAAACTCTTAATTGAATATAGAGGTATAACTAATCGAGCATCAAGCTTTAATTCTTGTTTTGGAATATCTTCAACTTTGCTTTTAGCAATTAAGAAAGCTATTCTACCAGCAATAATGGAAAGAGATGATTTTTTTAATTCATCAAAAGGTTTCCATACCCAATAAAAACCTTCTAATCTTTGTTGATTTGTAATTGGATAAATTTGTAATATTTCCTTTACACTAATTTCTTTTAACAATACACCTAAACGCCATGCTGCTTTGATATTTATATTAGACGAAACATTCCACAAAAAATCTACAACTTGATTAATTTCTCCTAAAGCAGCCAAAGCTGAATCTGACTCAGAATCTTTTTCAGCTAATTTAACAAGTTCTTCTATTGCTACATCACCCATCTTAATTAAAGCTTCTTTTACTTCAGGCTGAAAATATCTTGTAGCTAGAAATGAAGCAGCATTGGGTGAATTGCTAAAAGCAAGTGCATTAGCTATAAATAAAGATTTACCGGAGCCGGGTAATCCTATAACAACTGTGTGATTATATTTTCCTATAACTTCTTCAATAGTAACTTTTTCCTCATTTTGGTCATGATCAAATTTATCGTCAAAATCTTGATTATTATAAATTTTAAGTGGGACAAATATATCTTCAACATTTAAAACAAAATTATCGAGATATGAAATTTGATTTCTACGATAGTCATCAATTAATTTTTGACGATACTTTTTTATAGAATTTCGTCTGAAAAATCTATTTGCTTGACTAATGTTATTTAGATAATTCCAAATAAAAGTATAAATTATATGTACTAAATTATTAAAAATTTCAACAACTAAATCACGAAAAATAAATAGAATAAGCATCAAAAATGCAGGAAACCAACTAAGAACATAAAATATTTCCCTCTGAATTTTATTCCAAATATTAGCATCCTGTTTTCTTTTCAGCTTGATATATTCTATCTCATAAATTTTTCCTATCTCACCCCTACTCATTCCAGCTTCGTTATCAGGATACAAGACATTAACCACAGTCTCTGTAGCCAATGGATTATCATTCTCTAAATGACGTTTAGCATATTCTTTTATTTCACGTATTAGTTCTTGACGAGGGGAAGAATCAGTAGATTGGCTTTGGGAGGGAATTGTGGAAAAAACAATCAAAAAGCAAATAAAAGCAATTACAAAAAACTTAAATTTTTTTATTGAGCGATAGTAATTATAAAAACGACCAATAGAAAACAATTTTTTCATCAATCTAAAATAATTATCCTTAACTTAAAATGGTGATAATCCTTTATTGAAATAAATATATTTGATACAAATAATATATTTATATCTTTAATTTCTCATGCCTCTATAAAACGATTCAAGTTTTTGGAATACAATTAAAAATAAAAATAAGATAGAATAGCAAGATGCTACAAAAAACTAGGGCATACTAAGGATTCATATCCTTTCCAGATAAATCAGAATTATTTAAAAATTAGCTAAAAAAAACTCTGCGTCCCGAGGCAGTTACCTCCGCGCCCCGAGGCTGGAAAAATATATAATCCCGATCCTAACGAATTTGATATAAGGGGATTAAAACCAATAAAAAATAAACCCTGGTGTATAAACCAAGGTTATCCCTTTCAAACAGCTTATCCTTCCCAATCTTCGATAATAATCTGAATAAGTAGGTTGGTGTTGAAAATAGTAATTAGAACTAGTGAGTAGTGATGGGGTGATGAGGTGAATAGCAACAAGGCTTTGGAGCCAGTTTACCCAAGCTGTAAGTAAGTTCGGGTTTATTTGTGCTGACTTACTTAATACCATTTATTTATAAAGATACGCCGAATTTAGCCACCATTTCGGTTGGCTTTGAATGGGTAGCTCCAGCCTTCCAGGCCCAGAGCGATTCACCGCAGCTTCATACAGAATTGGTATAAGGGGATTAAAACCAATAAAAAATAAACTTTTCATCTCTCATAATGCTACAGCATAGTTGCTTAATTAAATAAGTGGGTATGCCTTCATTATTTGTGTCATAGCGAAGGGCGTGAAGCTATCGCAAACGCTTGTGATTACTTCGTTTCGCTTCGCTGCACTCGTAATGACAAGATACAATTAATTTTGCCCAAGTACTTATACTTTTATTTTACAATTTCTACAACCTCACCCCGCCCTCCGGGCACCCCTCGACCATGCTTTGGAGAGGGGATGGGAGTGAGGTTCCGATTAACAATTACAACCAGAGGGGATGGGGGTGAGGTTTCGATAAACAATTACAACAGTTCATCTGAACATGATGTTACTTTTTCTTCTGGGCATATTCGATAGCATTGCAAAGTACCATTATAAATTTCCCAATCGGGACAAATTTTATGACTCTAAATTTATATTTACTGCGACATGGAGAAACAACTTATAGTCAAACAGGCAATTTTTGCGGCATAACTAATGCGGAGTTAACCCCAGAAGGTTTACAAATGGCGGAAGCTTTTGCTGATGTTTATCAAAAACTTAACTGGGAAGCCGTTTATGTTAGTCCCATGAAGCGTACTGTTGCCACCGCAAAACCCTTGTGTGATGCCATCGGAATGGATATGCAGTTGCGCGATGGCCTTCGAGAAGGTAGCTATGGTGAATGGGAAGGTAAAAGTAAAGAGTTTGCTCAACAGAATTACTCAGAAAACTATGTTAATTGGTTAACAGAGCCAGCTTGGAATGCACCCAAAGGCGGAGAAACTGCCGTAGACATAGCAAATCGTGCTATGCCTGTAATTGCTGAAATTCAAGAAAAACATCCCCAAGGTAATGTTTTAGTGGTTTCTCATAAAGCTACCATTCGGATTATGTTATGTAGTTTATTAGGTATTGATTTAGGACGTTATCGTTATCGGGTTAATATTTTAGTCGCCTCAGTAAGTATGGTAAAATTTGATGTTCACGGCCCCTTATTAGAAATTTTAGGCGATCGCTATCATATTCCCGAAGATATTCGCAGTCGGAAAGGAACTTAAAATAATTTTAAGTCCGGGTGTAGTACGGAATTAGGATTCCATGGGAAAAATAACAGGTGAAGATTTGCCGTAACCCACCAATAACCCTTGGTGCGTTAGATGTATTAAGATTATATGTTTTAACAGATGTTCCAAAGTGCATCTAACACACCCTACAATCTAATAATTTTGAAACCCGTGGAAGTTGGGTTTTGTTTGTGTAGACAAGCCAGTGCGTTGGGCGGGTTTCCCGACAGTACGGCAACTGGCGCGCGGTTTCAACCGCCAGTTTCTACACAACTGCTGGTTATTCAATGGTAAAACCTTTATCTAAGATTTTTCGTTGTTCCGGTAAATGTAGAGACGTTATATATAACGTCTCTACAACCGAAAACCATTATAATTACGAATTATTAATTACGTTGGGGACGATTTGCGGGTATTCCCAAGGCATCTTTAAACTCCCAACTTGGTGGCTGCGGCAGCAAAATCTGGTTGTGGTGGTTTTCCTAAAGCATCTTTTATTTGTTGTTCTGTGAGTCCCAACTTAGTTGCTGCAGCTGCAAAATCTGGTTTGTGTCGTCTGCCTTTTCTTTGGGATGGTTGATTCTGAGCGATAGTTTGAGTTGTGTCTGCTGCGTCGGTTTTGTTAATTGAAGTAAAAGCTACTGTTCCTAATAGTAGGGAGATTGCGGTAAGGGTTAATGCTTTGTTAATCATAATTTAACTCCGAATCAGTTGCTTACATTTATGATTAAGCCAGTTAAAAATTACGCTTTAGTGTGGTTTTCGATTACAATTTTGTAATCTAAGTTTCGGGATGGTAAATTTAATACTTATGAAATTTTCAAGCTTGATAACAATATCGTTGAAGTCTTGATCTCCACCATTGGGTAAGTCTTCAAAACCAAAAGTGTTACTCTATTTGTTGCAAAACCTCTTCTCCCCATGAATTAAGTACTTCTTTAATTATTTATTGTGAACTTCGGGGTAGTATTGCTAGTAATTTAGTATAGTCATTAGCAAGTTTTTTACTTCATTATTGCGATATTGAAACGGGCAGCCACCTTCATTAATTTTTACTGTCATTTAAATTTTCAACACCCACAAGAATCGAATGGTAAATATCACGTAAATACTCTAATAATTCTTGTTGGGGTACTTCATGAATTTCAACTTCTCTGATGAGAAATGCCAAGGTTTGCATTGGACCGTTGTGAATTTCTGCAAATGTCTTTTCTGTTAACTGTTGCTTACAGTGTAGTTGTTGTAATAAATGACGTTTTTCTCGCTGTAGTTGAAATTGTTTAACTACATCTTCAGTTTTAGAACCAAAATTACCATCAACAGCGAGTTGAGAATTGTAGTAACCATTGAGCCAAACTTGGAGATATTTAACATAATCTCCTTTATCACCTTTTCGTTGGGTGGGATGGGATTTTCCAATGTGAGACTTAATTTGGTCTAGACAAAGCCAAGTTTCTTGTCCAGCAATTCCATCAACTGTAATATTGCAAGCAGATTGGAATTTTTTGACGAATTCCTCAGTTCTATCTCCAAAAACACCATCAACTTTAAGTACAATACCAAAGAAAAGATTGAGTGATTCTTGTAATGTTTTCACTTCGACTCCAGTATCACCTTTTCTTAAGTTAGAGTGTCCTGCACGAGTACCTTCACTTGTTTTTCTCCTCAAATTCATTTGTTTTGTTCTATATTTTTAGTATCGAATAAATAAATGGATAAATCATTGACAGTTACAGACAATAATTGTTGTAAGTTTTGACCATTACTCATTGCCGTTTTCGGTAATGTAGTGACTCGATGGCACTACAAATCTATTTTTGTCAGTGACCAGTTAATACCAGGTATTTTAGGTAGTTCGCTTCCATCATCTTTGCCGATTTCTGCTTGGATTCGCTGCTCAAGCTTTTGACTCATAGATAAAACCAAATCTGCATTTTCAGACTTTTTCCAAGCAAGATTTTTCATTTCTTGTGGATCTTCGACTAAATCGAATAATTCTAAATCGTTTCTTGCATATAAATCTTCTAAATTAGATGGCTGATTATGTTCGGTGGGGGAAAAGTAGCGAGTAAACTTATACCGACCATCAAAAACTGTGCGAAGACTACCTCTTTTTTTCATATTCGGGAGAGTTGCTTGTTTAATCACTTTTCTTACTCCCCCATCTGGATCTTTTACTGTGGATAAGAAGCCAAAAAACTCGCTGTCATTCGTCATTAGACCGCTATAAGTAAATAAAATGCTATCACGTATCTCATTGATGCCAGCTTTTTCTGGTTGATTGAGTAGTGTTGTCAAATCTTTTCCAGGTAACTTTTGTCCTGCTAGCTCAACTTGACGTTCGGCACTAACCCCAGCCATGGATAACAATGTTGGTACAAAATCGATGTGAGAAGTTAAAGCCTTACAGTTTTGTCCTCCTTTCACATCAGGATGAACTATATAAAAAGGTAAATGAGTTGTTTCCTGATAAGCAAATGGACCTTTCCCTCTAAGCCCGTGGGCACCAGCCATTTCACCATGATCCGAGGTGAAAATGATAATAGTATTCCGGGTTAAATCTAGATTATCTAACTCTTGTAAAATCGTATTTACTTGTTGATCGACATGGCGAATACAATTGATGTAGTAATGATTTAAACGTTGCCAAGGCTCATCTTCTGGAGGGACTGCACCTAAGAGATAGCTCCACATTTTATCAAACTCACCATGAGCTTGGGGGCGGGAGGGTTCATCAAAAGGTTGGTATAAATTACTAGGTAAAGGTATATCCCATTTAGCCTGATAAAGTTTGTGAGCAGGTGCTCTAGCTGCCTCCAAGATTAGCTTGCCAGTATCTTGTCGGTTTTCTCCTTCTGCATCTGTATTGAAATACATGACATCGTGGGGATTAACAAGGCTAACTGTCAAACACCAGGGTTTATTGTCATCATTGAGAGCGCATCCCTGATTTCTTAACCAACGAATAGCATTACCTGCAACCAAATTATCGTGAAGATACCCTCCTAAAGTATGCCCAATAATATCACCAGGGTCGTAGTAATCGTAATCGGAGAAGCCATAATTATCCATGGCTTTGGTTAAATTTACAGGCTTATTGGTGGAATCAAATTTACGGTTGAGATGCCATTTACCTTTATAAGCTGTGTAATAACCAGATTTGCGTAATAGATGCCCATAAGTAGGAATATCAGTGGAAAGGTTAGGGACATAGGGCGCATTGGTGTTTTCAAACATACCGTTGACTGGGGTAGATAGCCCTGTTAGAAGTACTGAGCGTGATGATGTACACATCACTGCTGAAGTGTAATGGTTATGGAAATTAATACCAGTTTGTTGTAAACGCTCATGTGCGGGTAAAGTTACCCCTTGAGGCCATTGATGGAAATATCTTTCTTGGTCTGTAAATATAAACAAGATGTTGTAACCATCAGCCTGGGGAGATTCGATATCTTTCATTGCAATAGTGCTGAAATTTATTTGTTTGCTTCAATAATTTCAGTATCATTTAATTTCAAGGGAGAATCATTGACAGTTACGGACAAAGCCTGTTGTTATTTTTGACCATTAGTCATTGCCGTTTTCGGTAATGAATAAAAAAATATCCATAAAGCAAAAACCCCAACTTAATTTTTCATAAGTCAGGGTTACATTTTAATACACAGAATATTTTAATTAACTGCTCGTTATTAATAGCATTAATTTAATCGTTAATAGCGATGAAAGATTAGCGTTTATTGATATTAGTATTGATGAGTAAATTAAACTCTAAACATCGATAGTTTCTAATTTAGCCCAAGTTAGAGTACCAACAATTCCATCAACAGTTAAACCATAGTATTTTTGGAATTTTTTCACAGCTTCTTCTGTACCTACACCGAATATTTCATCAACTACTATAGTACCAAATCCAATACCATTTAACCTTCTTTGTAGATATTCAACATCTGAACCTTTGCTACCAAAACGCAAAATGGGATGAGAATTTGTATCGTTTTCAGAAACATCAATTGTGTCTACTATTGCCCAAGTTTGGGAGCCAACAATTCCATCAATGGTTAAACCATATTCTTTTTGAAAAGCCATGACAGCTTCTTTTGTTTGTTCTCCAAAAAATCCATCAACTACTAAATCAGCAACAGTACCATCCAAAACTTTTTGTAAGTCTTTCACATCTTCACCAGTGCTACCAAGGCTAACAGTGCGACGAGTGCTGGTGTTTTGAGTTGTATAAGTCATGGTTTTCTCCTTGTGTTTGAGTTGATTTAATTGTTGTTTGTTTCAACAATTTCAGTATAGTTGAATGCTACAGGGGAAACATTGGCAATTACGGAAAAGACTTATGGTATTTTTTGACAATTAATCATTGCACTTTTCGGTAATGGATAAAAAAGATCCATAAAGTAAAAACCCCGACTTAATTTTTCAGAAATCAGGGTTATATTTAAGTGCAGCAAGATAGGTTAACTGTGCGCTACGAAAAAGGTAAAACCAGACCAACTGCTAATTTTGATTAAGCCGAGTTAGAAACTTTCAAGGAAGAATTAAATCAACCCACCATTAAGCTAAGCCATTATCCTGCACCTTAATGATATAATTACCTTCACGTTCTTCCCCCGTAACCACAATTCGAGTTACACCACGAGCGTGTTTACCTACATTACACAAAGCTTCCTCCAACCACAAACACAAGTCGCGTTTCATTTCCAAGGTTAGGGAAGGTTGGGTAATAGGTGCAAAATTCCGTACTTTGACTCGAATAGTTGGGAAACAAGGAAGACTGCGCTTAAGGGTTGAAGAATATACTTCATGAAGTAAATTATGCAAGGGAAGATTTAGGTCGATAGAGGTTCCTTCCCCCAAGCGAAGACAATTTTCAGAATTAGCAGATTCTAAAGTTTCTGGCGAGCTTACTGACTTACTAGCTGTATTATTTTCATCTGTAAGACTGCGTCCCACTGCGCGAATTTCACTATTGAGTTCGTTCAAGCGCTGTAAAAATTTTGTTTGAGATATCTGTTCGGTTTGCACATCTCTTTGCAGTAATGCTAGGGTTTGCAGTGGTCCATTATGAATTTGGGTAAAAGCTTGCTCCAAAGCCTTTTGGCGAATGCTCTGCCGTTCTATGATTTGAGCATAGTACTGGAGACGTTCGGCATACAAGCTTTCCACCATTGACTGGAGACGATTATGCAAAAAAATCAGTGCTGTTTGCGTCCCCATTACTGGTCCGAAGGAGATGAGTAAATCTAGCCCTCGTAGGGAGTATAGTTCTTCTGAGTTAAAAATGAAGTAGGTCAAAATAGGTCCAGCAACACCTATCCAGAGGAGTATAGTTGCCAAGAACAATCGTTGAGGACGCACAGTTATCAACATAAACGTCATCAACATCAACGATACTGAGGATATCGGTGGTAAATTATCTACAAGAATTATGTTAGATGAGGTGAACGCCTTCAGAGAGTAAAACCAACAGGGCACCACAATAAACATAACACCTTGAAGTATACCCAGATTTATTACTTGTTGCAAACTATCGGGTTTTGTATAAAGACGTATCAGTAATATTAAAGATGTAATTGCGGATAGGGGAGGAATAATTAAATGAAGCGGGTAAGTATTGGGTTCCAATCTATGGACAATAGTGGCAATAGTTGCACCCACAAACATTAAAATCAAAACAGCTAGAACCACTCGACGCTTTAGTTTACTTTGGGGATCTAAAATGGTAGACATAATATCCGGTTAGCAGTAATTAATCTAGTAAACCTTTTTCCCGCGCACGAATTTGCGTTAATGCTCGAACGTTTTTTCCTGGTTCGGGATAAATTCCTAATGCATCCTGAATTTTCGACCAGTAGTGACGAATCATACGTTCTGACTTATACATTGATTGAGCAATAGCTTTATCTTGCAAACCTTCTTCAAAAGCAAGTCGCAACACTTCCAACCACTCGGGTTTTACTTCTAAATCGCTTTGTAAATCCTTAGTATGAGTAAGTCCTTGCATCGCCCATTCCATCCGAGTTAAAAATGTTTCTACAGTTTCGCTTTTGTCGGCGATTGTAAATCCTCCTTGATGGGC
>DESS01000246.1 GCA_002361335.1 Richelia sp. UBA3308 | reverse complement strand
GGCATGGGGCATGGGGCATTGGGGATCCCCAGGTTGACCTTTATTTATCAATCTAAAATATCAAATATAAATAAAATATCAAATATCAAATACTGTGATTTCTAAAGTTATATTTTTATTGTTCTTCCCTGCTTGTATTGCAATATTAAGACAAGTGATTTGGAGTTCGGAATTAACGCATCAATTATTAGCTTTTGGAATATTTTTACTGTGTATAGAACAAGCCAATATGGCAAATCAAGATTTACAAAAAGTTGACCTAGCTAAAGAACAACTTAAAGATGCTCGTTTAGATAATTTTAAAATAACTACTATCATTACAATAATCATAGAATTAATTGGATTTTATATTTCATCAATATCTTTGGGATGGGGTTTAATGATAATTTTATTCGGTATTATTTGGTTTAACTTATTTGCTAACATCAAAATTAATACGTCAGGAGAAAATATAATCCAACCTTGGAACATTAGCGAACGTTTACCAGTTTTAATTGCTGATATCACTGGATTAATTTTAGCTATTTTATGGATATTAAAAATTGGTGAGATTTGGATATCTTGGGGACTTTTTGCCATGGCAGCAGTTTACTGCGTTATCAAATTGTTTTTATTTATTAACTCTTTGAATTTGCTCGCAAAGGTGTGATAAAATAATATATTTTAAGCTTATACTGTTTGTTTATAAGCATGTGCGAGGAAAATCAGTTGGTGCCGTACTCTTATTGTCTTATTAATACCTTCAGAGGATGGTCCCAAAAGTCATAAATGAAACTCACATTCATGGTGGGATCCCCCTAAATCCACGCCACATGCTACAACGGAGGAAACCTCCGCAACGCAGTGGCTCCCCTTAAAAAAGGGGGACTTGAATCCCAGTTTTTAAGGTGAGAGCGGGGATAAAGCCAATAATTAGTTTAAAAACGATACTTTTTAAACATCCTCTCAGATTTGTTATAAACTACACACCCTACAAAAATACTCTTGTGGTACGGGCATCCTGCCTGTCGAAATGTACTTCATAAAGATGAAATATACTGTAAATGTTAGAAATCGCAATTCTTTCTTCTTCATTACTAATTGCTCAAAACCAAATTCCACCACCAAAATTTTTAGAATTAAAAAATCAATTACAAAAGTATGGATTTGAAGTCGTAATTGAACTACCACCGAAACGGGGCGCTTATGGTTTATTCAAACCAACTAACAAGAAAATATGGATTAATCCAGTAGTTTTTGATTTACAATTTGCGACTCCAACTCTAATTCATGAATCTGTTCATGCCGCACAATTTTGTGCGGGAAAAGGTAAAATGCAAACTTTGGGTTTAAAGATTCAACCCACAATAGCTACTAGACGACTTTTTTTACGCTATAACAATATCCATAGGCAAGATTTAGAAATGGAAGCCTATACAGTACAAACTCAACCCAACAGTTTTAAACTCGCTACAACTTTACTGCAAAAGTACTGTAAAAAGTAATATTGGTGAAGTTTTTCACTAATCTAAATTAAGGTATTTTAAGTAAGATATTTTAAGTTCATTCAAATTTATTTAGCATGGAATCAAATTCACAACTATATCAAGAAATTATCAATCGCATCACCGCAAATCCTGAAAAACGGATCACCTTCGCCGAATACATGGACTTAACCCTATATCATCCAGAATACGGTTACTATTCCCATAAAGCGACAAACTTAGGAAAAGAAGGCGATTTTTTCACCTCGGTACATCTTGGTGCTGATTTTGGTGAAATGTTGGCAATTCAATTTTTCCAAATGTGGGAAATTTTAGGTCAACCCACAGAGTTTTTTTTAATAGAAATGGGTGCCGGACAAGGATATTTAGCTGCTGATATTCTCAATTATATTAAACAAAAATATCCGGATTTTTTCCAAATTTTAAAATACACCATAGTTGAAAAATCACCAGAATTAAAACAACTTCAACAAAAACTTTTAATAGACTTTAAAGTAAACTGGTGTAATTTAGAAGAAATACCAAATAATTCTGTCACCGGATGCTTTTTTTCAAATGAATTATTAGACGCTTTCCCAGTTCATCAATTCACCTTGGAAGATGGAGAATTGCGGGAGATTTACGTGACAAGGGGAGATGAAGACAAGGGGACAAGGGGACAAGGAGAGTTATTTAGGGAAATTGTAGATAAACCTTCGACACCGGAACTTGCTGATTATTTAAATTTTTTAGAGATTGACATTAATCAATACCCTTCCGGATATCGCAGCGAAATTAATTTAGCGGCTTTGGAATGGTTAGGTGTAGTAGCAGACCGTTTGCAACGCGGCTATATGCTAACAATTGATTATGGCTATACTCAGAACCGTTACTATAATCCTAGGCGCGATCGAGGAACCTTACAGTGCTACACTCGACATCACCGCCATAATGACCCGTATATTAACATTGGGCAACAAGATATCACTGCTCACGTTGATTTCGCAGCCTTGGAAAAAAATGGCGATCGCATTGGTTTACAAAAAGTTGGTTTAACCCAACAAGGATTATTCTTGATGGCTTTAGGATTAGGGGAACGTATAGCAAATTTATCGCAATCAAAGTTACCTTTGTCTACTCTACTACAACGCCGCGACTCACTACACCAACTTTTAGATCCTTTAGGGCTTGGTGGTTTCCACGTTTTAGTTCAAGGGAAAGGATTAAAACAAACAGAAATCTCTGAGCAACTTAAAGGTTTTATTCAACCACAGTAATTTTAGGTAAGGGTGTATCTAAAAAGTTACAAAGTTAAAAAGTTAAAAATTTATTCAACTTATATCAGCAATTGTTAGTTTACCATAACAATAATTGCAGCGCTATAAAAACACAACAAAGGTAATAATTATGTCTACTCACGATTTATTAATGTTAATTGGATTACTCATTCCCGGAATTTTACTGTCAGTAATGATAATGGTAACTTTCGCTGCGGGAGGCTAACAAAGTTAGGAGTAATGAGTAATGAGTTAGAAGTAGGAATGGCCGCAACTGGCATATTTTCTTGTAGGGGCACGTGACAAAATGCTTGATTGTTAACGCAATAATAACCTTTTCGTGTCACGCACCAACCAGGGTTTTGTGAAAATTGCGTAATTCCTGAGAAATTAGGAATTAGGAGTTGGGAGTTAAGAGTTGGGAGTTAAGAGGATGTTTGTAAAGTCGAATTATATACAAAACCATGGCGATCGATAGGTGCCGCTACACAAGCAAAACCCCTCTGAGCCACACAAGCACGGTGAACACGGGTTTAAAATTTACTAGTCCACGCAGGTGGACTTTGTTTGTGTAGCAGCGGTTTTAACCGCCTGAACCGCGACTACATCCTTTCCTTGTCTCCCCATCTCCCTATCCCCCCATTTCATAGATTATTTTGAAATCAATATAATAAGGAACTAAAACATGAAGGTGGCATTTCTGGGTACTGGATTAATGGGACAACCAATGGCACAAAGGTTGTTAGAGAAAGATGTGCAGTTAATTGCTTACAATCGTACCCCAGAAAAATTAGAACCTTTAAAAGTAGCAGGTGCGGAAGTTGTAGACAATCCCCATCAAGCAATTAGTGCTGCGGAATATGTAGTACTTATGCTTACCAACACAGCTGCTATTTACAGCCTCTTGCTTTCGGATATGTCTTCGCGCTGCGTCAAAGGAAAACAGATTATCCAAATGGGGACAATTACCCCCACAGAAAGTAGAGAAATTAGAGATGCGGTGGTTGCAGCTGGTGGAGATTACATGGAAGCACCGGTACTTGGTAGTAGACCGGAAGCCAAAGCTGGTAAACTAATTGTCATGGTAGGCGCACAAAGAGATCAATACAAACGCAGCCTAGAATTATTAAAGCATTTTGGTCCCGAACCTATACTTGTAGGTCCCGTGGGAAGTGCTGCAGCTGTAAAATTAGCCTTAAATCAATTAATTGCATCCTTAACTTCTGCCTTTGGTTTGAGTCTCGGATTTATCCAAAGTCAAGGTATTAATCCAGACATATTTATGGAGATTTTGCGTGAAAGTGCAGTTTATGCCCCTACATTTGATAAAAAACTGCAACGCATGGTGGATGGAAATTATGCCAATCCTAATTTCCCCATGAAACATTTAGTTAAAGATACCGATTACTTTATTGAAGAAGCCAAAGAAGTCGGTTTAAACGTTAGTAGTATCCAAGGTGTGCGAGAAATCCTGGAAATAGCCATGAAAATGTCAATGCAAAACGAAGATTACTCATCTTTGTTTGATGCAATTAAAACGGGAGAACAGGGAGAGAGTTGAAGATTGAGAATTGGGAATGGTTAATTGCTATATGCCCGCATGCTCCCCGTGAATGGGGATGAAGGATGATGGTATTTTACCTTTTAACAAGGTTTTTTGATGAATTGGTGAAGAATAAACTACATTTACCAATCATCTCCACCACCACCACCACCACTGTCGCCACCACCGAAGTTGCTACTGCTAGAACTACTGCTAGAACTATCCCAGGAACTACTGCTAGAACTAGTTCTAGAACTATTACTGGAACTACTTTTATAACTAGTTGTGGAACTGCTGCTG
>DESS01000244.1:6141-14581 GCA_002361335.1 Richelia sp. UBA3308 | reverse complement strand
TGTCCTGGTTTTATGTAGCAGTAGGTTACATTAATAAAAATTTTGATACATTAACAATGTAGAATTTGATTCGGGCTATGTCAGAAGATAAACCTTTAGTTCTGACTGAAGAAGATGAAGTAAATAAACTCTTTCCGCGATCGCCAATTCTTACGAGTCAAAACGCCGGTTGGGATGGCATATCCTTCAAATATATGTTCCAACCTGCATACGAAACTCCCGAAGTTTCTACGCCTCTGGGACACAGTATTGCTATTTTTACTCACGGTAATTATATTATTCACGCAGATAGAAAACTGGATGGACGTTTTCATCGTGACTCGGTAGTTGGCGGTGATATAGTAATTGTTCCTGCAAATATCGGTCATAAAGCTGCTTGGGATGCCGAAGGCGATTTTATCATTTTAGGTATTGAAACGAAAAATTTTGCCCGTGCTGTTGATGAATCGGCAGAACCAGAACAAGTTCAATTAATACCACATTTTGCGACACCAGACCCATTAGTTTTACAAATTGGACTTGCGATAAAAAATGTTTTAGCAAATAATACATCAGGAAGTCGTTTGTATGCTCAGACTATGGTAAACGCCCTGACGGTACATTTATTAGAACATTATTCTGCCCGAAAACCAAAAATTAAAGAATATACAAATGGTTTATCAAAACGTCAGTTAACTCAAATTATTGAATACATTAGAAACAATTTAGATAAAGATTTAGGTTTAAACGAATTAGCAAGTTTGTTACAGATGAGTCCCCATTATTTTTGTCATCTATTTAAGCAGTCAATGGGAATGACACCCCATCAATATGTAATTCAAACTCGTGTCAATCGTGCCAAAGAATTATTACTGATGGGAAAGTATAGTATTGCACAAA
Source organism: Richelia sp. UBA3308 (assembly GCA_002361335.1). Classification (GTDB taxonomy): domain Bacteria; phylum Cyanobacteriota; class Cyanobacteriia; order Cyanobacteriales; family Nostocaceae; genus Rivularia. Next base: position 13,702 of record DESS01000244.1, on the reverse strand, counting down.
TTGCTTTTATTGTTGGTTTCGCTAATCAAAGTCATTTAAATCGACATTTTAAAAAATTGTTTGGCGTAACACCTGGGAAAGTCAGAAAATAATCGATAATATCTTTTTATTTATCTCTATTATGTAATTGACGTTACACCTGATTTATTTTATAGGTAATCATCAATACTCTTAAAAACCTCAATTATTATATATGATTTAGTTATAAGATCTGAAGAGTTTTTTTGCGACTGTGAATAAATCACTAAATGATTTACAATCAGCTTGAAGCATCAAAACACCATTAAGTTTCCGTTTTTAAGGGAATTCAAAAGAAACAAGATAAACAGATTCTTTTGTCCTTAATAGCGTTAAAGTATCTAACCGCGAGACAACATAATGTCACTACTTTCAAGCAGAAATTATATTTTAATTACTGACAAAATCAGTCAGTACTGACAGTAAAACATTGCCGCCACTCAACAAAGGCTAGGCAATAATTACATTTACAGCAGTTTTCAGGTAAATGAAGTACACTACTATTTTTTTTAACACTTGTGGCAAGGCATTCCTGTCCTTACAAATGTACCTCATTAACATGAAATTAGCTGTATATTCCCGACTATTCACCATTCACTACTCCCTAATAACTAACCGGGTTTCCCAACTATTATGGTAATTATGAGGTAATTGTATGTTTAATTTTAATTTAGATAGTTCATTCTCAGAATTAATACCCAACCAATTAAATGATATTTCTAAGATTGACGCAACAACTTTCTTGAATGAACAATCATTATTCCCCGAATTCAATCGGATTTCAATGTTGGGGAGTAGCTCATATTCTAATATTCTCATGGGTGGGGAAGGAAACGATACTCTCAAAGGTGATACTGGTGAATACAGCATAATAGGCGGAGAAGGAGACGATGTGTTGATCGCTGATGGTAACGACTTGATGATGGGAGGAGGGGGTGCCGATATATTCTCTATTATTAGTTGGAGTAATCCAGAGTCAGCAAATACCATATTAGACTTTAATCCTAGTATGGATAAAATCGAAATCAGTTCTCAAGGTATCGATTTCAACTCTTTAACCTTTGAGGAAACTAACGGTACAACTAATATTTACGAACAAGGAAACCTTTTAGCAATATTGACTGGCGTTGATGAAGATAGTTTAACATCAGAGAATTTTATTTTTGATAATATGGCGATCGCAGATCCAATCGTAATAAATCTCGACACTAGTATCCCCGAATCACAAACTCCTGAAGCAGCTCAAAATCTTCTCGGCTTCGACTTGAATAATTTGCTAAACTTCGGGAATTTTTTCAACGATGTGATCTCTCAGATTTTGTCAGGTACAACCTTACAAGACGTTTTCGCTTTCTTTGTTGGCCAACCGTCTAACGAAGAATCCCAATCGATATCAATTTCAACTTATACCGACAGCAGTAACTTTGATGAAATAGTACCATTCAACTGATATATTTTAGTTATTAGTTATTAGTTATTAGCTATTAGTTATTAGTTATTAGTTATTAGCTATTACTCATTACTCCTAACTAATTACTCCTAACTCCGGGCTTCCTAACTCCTAACTCCTAACTCATTACTCATTACTCGTTACTCGTTACTCGTTACTCATTACTCATTACTCATTGCCCCCACAAATATGATAACTGTTTAACCGGACATCATATAATTGATCCCAAAAACGTACAAAAAATCGGAGGAATCTACAAGACACCTAAGAATTAATTTCCCATATTGGTAAGAAAGACGATCATTTTACCAAAAAGGGAGAATAATATGCCAAAAATTGAAACCAAAACCCAGCCAATGACGATAAATTTTGGTCCCCATCATCCAGCCATGCATGGGTGTTTCCGAATTATTGTCACTCTTGATGGAGAAGATGTAATCGATTGCGAACCTGTTTTAGGATATCTGCATCGGGGAATGGAAAAAATCGCTGAAAACCGTACTAATATCATGTACGTTCCTTACGTCAGCCGTTGGGATTACTACGGTGGCATGTTTAATGAAGCAGTTACAGTTAATGCGGTAGAAAAATTGGCTAATATTCCAATTCCCAAACGGGCTAGTTATATCCGAGTAATCATGCTAGAATTAGCCCGAATTGTCAATCATTTGCTGTGGTTGGGACCATTTGTTAGTGATGTCGGTGCACATAGTCCTACTTTTTACACCCTCCGCGATCGCGAAATGATTCTGGATTTGTTTGAAGCTGCTACGGGATACCGTATGGTGAATCATAACTATTTTCGTATTGGCGGCGTTGCTGTTGATTTGCCTTATGGTTGGGTTACTAAATGTCAGGATTTCTGTGAATATTTATTACCTAAGATAGATGAATATGAAAGATTAATTACTAACAATCCCATATTTCGTCGTCGAGTCGAAGGTGTAGGAGTACTTAGTCGAGAAGATGCCATCAACTGGGGTGTTTCCGGTCCAATGTTGCGAGCTTCTGGTGTAAAGTGGGATTTACGTAAAGTAGACCATTATGAATGTTATGACGATTTTAATTGGGAAATAAACTGGGATACAAGGGGCGATTGTTTGGCGCGTTATCTGGTAAGAATTGGAGAAATGCGCGAGTCTGTGAGTATTATTAAACAAGCAATTAAAGGTTTACCTGGTGGTGCTTACGAAAATTTAGAAGCCAAACGCATGGCAGCGGGTAAAAAGTCTGAATGGAACAATTTTGATTATCAATATATTGCCAAAAAAGTTGCACCTACATTTAAAATTCCTCAAGGCGAACATTACGTGCGTATAGAATCCGGTAGAGGAGAATTAGGAATTTATTTAATCGGTGACGACAACGTTTTTCCTTGGCGTTGGAAAATTCGTCCCGCTGATTTCAATAATTTACAAGCATTACCACAATTAATTAAAGGTGTAAAAGTCGCAGATATTTTTGTAATTTTAGGAAGTATTGATGTGGTGATGGGTTCTGTCGATCGGTAGTTGTTAGTTGTTAGTTGTTAGTTGTTAGTGTTTAGTTGTTAGTTGTTATTTTTTAGTTGTTACTCGTTACTCGTTACTCGTTACTCGTTAATCGTTAGTTTTTAATTGAAAAACTATCAACTATGATTATGTTCTAACTGAGAAACTCGCTTTTGTAAATCTTTTATATCATCTTTGATTTCAATTACTAAAGTCGCTAGTCTATCAAACATTTTGTCACGCTCTTGCGATGACAATCTTCTGGGAATACCCTGGGATGATTGAGGATTATTTGGAATTTTTGGTGACGGTAAACCTACTCGATTTAACTGTGTTTCAATACGATTTACTTGGGATTCTAAACGATAAAAATCATATTCTAAATTATTTAGACGCGATTCTAGTAATCTAGCAAAAGCTGTATCGGAAAGTAAACCACACCAAATCAGGATAACTACAAATATTACCAATAAAAACTTTTTAAACATCTTGCATAAAAATAAGTAGTCGTGCAAAATAAATTTTATATTCTGTCATTTTCAAGTTCTTGGCATTGCTACCTTCCTCACTTCCGACAATATACAATTAATTGTGCCTAAGTACTTACTAGATGAGAAAGAGATGGCGATGGGGAGATAGGGAGAGAATAAATAACTCCTTACTCCTTACTCATTACTCAATTCTGAATTTCATCCTGTTTTAATTGAGAAAATAATTTTTCCCAATCTATATAACTAGAGTTATTTTCTGTTGATTTTACCTCAAAGGTGACATTACAAGCTGATGGTTGTTGTAGAGCTTGTACGCAAAGTTTGGCAATATCGTCACGACTAATTTTTCCCTTAATATTATCACCTTGTTCAAAAATTAATTCTTTACCACCTGCTTCTTCTGTTAAAGCACATGGTCTAATTATAGTGTAAGGAATTCCGCTTTCTCTTAAACTATCTTCTCCTCTCAACTTCCAAGTAAGAATTCCTCCAAGTTGATCGTTTAATTTAACCGCTGGTGGTTCCTCGTCTAAGTTTATACCAGGTCTTCCCGGACGAGTTACTCCTGCTGAACTTACTAAAACAAATTGTGGTAAATTTTGTCCTCCATAAGCTTTTATTGTTTCGACTTCTAAGGCAAAAGCTCCTGGTGAAAACTCAGCATTTAATTCACCATCATATTCAAATTTACTCAACATCAGTTGTAACGAACAAATTTTATTCACGTTAATGATTGGAGCATCTTTTACAGTTTTGGCACGAAAAACTGGTGTTAATTCTGTAAAAGGAATTTTAACATTTATCCAAGTATCTGCTTCAGTGTTGAAGGAATAACTATAGGCAATACCATCCCAACTTGTCTCTGTACGTAAAAGAAATTTGTAGCGTTGTCCATCTCCCTTAACACGAATTTCTATCCCTTCATAACCAGATAAATTAAATGAAGGATCGAAATTTTTAGTTCTCACAGAAGCAAATCCACCAGAATTTTCCGTGGAAACATTACCATAAAATAAAGCGTTACCTGAAGACAATTGAATATTGCTTTGACTGACTCCACCCATCACAACATCATCTATCGCACCCCATACATTTTTAATTTCTATGGATGGATTAGTAAAATCAAATAGTAACTTTTCGTTTGATGGCGATAAATATTTACTAGCTGCCTCTATTAAATTTTTTACACCTTTATATTCCACATTTTCTGGAGTATCGCCAACAACTTGAGGCATATAAAATTTAACACCTTGATTATATTTTGCCCTGTCGGGAGTATCTCCTTCTACAGGTTGCACCCGCACAGCAGTACAACAAATCACTGCTTGGATATTTCCCATTAACAGGGAATTTAAAGTTTCTGGCTGGGTAATATCTGCAACAACTAAATCCGCTTTATCATTGAGAATTGACCTAGCTTTATCGATATCGCGCACCAGACACCTTACTTTGTAACCCTTCTCAATCAGTTGCCCCACCACTCTTTTACCAACACCACCCGTTGCACCTGCCACCATTACTACACCCACGTTTTTTGCTCCAATTAATTTATCTGGATTATCCTGGGAAACTCCTTTGACTAAATCCTGTACCCAGTTAAGTAACGGGATTACCTCAAAGAAAGTAAGAGTTTTCACAAATCTATTCAAATCCCACATCTTTCAATTATTAATTATCGGTTATTAAGTACTTAGGCAAAATTAATTGTACATTTGTCATTGCGAATGGAACGGAGTGAAACCTTCACCTTTATGTGTTCCCGTTCCCCAAAGGGGTTCTCGAAGAGTAGGGTAGCCATCCCAAAGTGTTGCGTTCGCGCAGCGTGTCCGATAGGACATATGCTTAGCTGTCCCTCGTAATGACACAAATAATGAAGGCATACCCACTTAATTATCATATTTCCTTACAGCAAACTCTAACATCCTAAGTTAGGAACCTATATAAATTATCAGTTATCACTTATCATTTCACTAAATCTACCAAGGCTGAAAACTTGAACAAATTTATATCGCTACTATCGTTTTTTTTAATTCAATTTTTTTTGATATAGCGGTCAATAAATAAGTATATATGGCATCATAGATGTATGTTTTAGTACTTCGTAACACCATAAATATATGTATTTGAATTTTGAGATTCAAAACATTAAATATTATATATTTAAGTTAACTTAGAACCAATTCCTTTAATTTATTTAGCTTTAGGGGTTTTAGTAGTAATTCCTTTTTCATACTGTAACGTGTATACACCAGGGGAACGTAGGACCTTAAACCATAAACCGGATTTAAAACCAAGGGATAAAGCTTTAGTAACACTTACCCTAGCAGTTTGATATTGTTTTTTTGTCAAATTATCGCCATATAAATCGCAAACAATAGCATTTATATGAAAATGTAGATTGGGTCGGGAACGCATTAAGATGAGAATGGCGTTTCTGATTGAATATCCTTGGTATTCAGATAACATCGGCAAGCTTTCTGATTGCCTGCCTCCTTTTATTTTTGGAATGTCGGAAATATCAAGTTCTTCTTGTTGGGGTTTAGGTTCGCGCGGATCGGTAATTTGATTAACTTTTTCTGTTGGTAAATCAATGTTTGATTTTACCTTATTCTCAATATTGCGATCGAGAGATAAGATATTATTATTATTGTTAATTCTATCTTCTTCTAAATATGCCTGGGTTTGAGATTGGTGAAAGTGTTGATAAAATTGATAATATTGTTTTTCTTGGATGTAACCTGATATTAAGTTATCTATAGCAGCAACTTGAGTGCGAATCGATGACAAACGGCGTTCTAAACCTGCAGCTTCTAGTATATAGCGTTCTCTTTCGGCTTCGAGCAAACTCAAGATTTCGTTAAACTCAGTCATAGTAATAGGGGTGTTGGTTATAGAATGAACAAGGTTGGAAACTTGCCTTTCTCGTTCGTCAAGGCTGATACAAGAGTTTCTAAACAACAAACTTATCGTTTTACCCGGCATGGGATGCAATCAAGTATTAGAGACAGTATGTTATCTATCTCAACCACTTTACAGCGAAAAATGTCTCTCGCCAAAAAAAGTAATCTACACGAGAAGACTGTTAAGACTGTTAAATCCAAGAATAAATTACCTATAGGTTAGTACATCTACTAAAATTCAAATTATTTTTTCTAATGGGGGTTTAAAATAGGGTAAAGAAAGTAATTAAACCAGAATTCATCACCAAAAGTAAATTGATAAGAATTTCTGATTATATACACATCTTTGTATTTTTGTTAATGGTAGATTTGCCTCAACCAGAAAATTGCTGGACGATCGGTCCTACTTGTTCAAATGAACGTTAGTCTTTAAACTATATAACAGCTAAAAACAACCTTGTAAAAACTAGATTGTTAATGGATAGCTGCCATTATATTTTCAGAAGCAACCTTTAGAAGCACCATGTTAAAAAAATATATTATAGATTTATATAATAGGTATACAGCAAATACATTACCATCAAAACTCTAAGAGTTCTGATATTTTTTCTCATCGGACTATTGGATTACAGGACAACCTTACGTGGTTTAATATTTTTATTTAATATTTTTAGACTATGGGAAGCTTAGATTATGAATAAATTAGAAAAAGCTACAGCAGAGTACCAGAAATTCACTCAAGAATTTGAAAGTATTATCATCAGCACGGTAAACAATCAGGGATTACCGAACGGTAGTTATACTCCCTTTGTAATGGACGAATCGAAAAATCTTTATATCTACGTTAGCGGGTTGTCAACACACACGCAAAATCTAGATGTTAACCCTCACGTAAGTGTTTTATTTATTGAAGATGAAGCCAAAACTCCACAAATATTTGCCCGTCGCAGACTGACTTATAATTGTACCGCGACTTTAATACAGCGCGAAACCGATAAATGGAATAATATTGTAGGGAAATTCCAAGGGCGTTTTGGCGCAATTATTGAAATTCTCCGTGGTTTAGCCGATTTTCGTATATTTCAGCTAACTCCCCATAATGGTCGTTTCGTAATTGGATTCTCAGAAGCTTATGATATAAAGGGCGACAATCTCGACAAACTCGTACATCTTAAGAAATGAATTAATGATTAATTCTAAATTCTAAATTCT
>DESS01000244.1:0-6062 GCA_002361335.1 Richelia sp. UBA3308 | reverse complement strand
CTAAATTCTAAATTCTAAATTAACTTGTACTTATTCCCCTATTTTCATGAATATTATGCTTCAGTTTCAACCTCCTGGCTTTGGGCATAAAATTATTCAAACATCCCTCGGAGCGATGGTTTATTACACCCAAACCGCTGCACCTTGGTGTATTACTGAAACTCAAAATCTACCACCAGTAGTTTTCTTGCATAACTTTGGTGGTGGTGCGTCTGCTTATGAATGGTCAAAAGTATATTCTGCTTTTGCTGCGACTCACCGAATTTTAGCACCAGATTTAATCGGTTGGGGTGAATCTTTTCATCCCGTGCGGAATTATCAAATCAACGATTATATCACTATTATTGCAGAATTTATTCAGAAAACTTGTCAAAAACCTGTAACAGTTGTAGCATCTTCTCTTACTGCTGCTTTGACTATTCGTTTGGGGATTCAACAACCGCAATTGTTGCGAAGTTTATTTTTATCATGTCCTTCTGGATTTGATGATTTTGGACAAGGTAGTGGACGTAGACTTCCTTTGGAGGTTATTAATACAGCTTTTTTAGATAGTTTAATTTATAAATTGGGTGCGGAAAATGAAATTGCTGTTAGGAATTTTTTACACAGTTTTCTGTTTGCAAAACCCGCACGAATATCGTCAGAAATTGTACAGGCTTATTTAGCTTCTGCACAGCAACCGAATGCTAAGTTTGCAGCTTTAGCATTTTTACGTGGTGATTTATATTTTGATCTTAGTTTATATATGAGACAACTTACTATTCCGACGGCCATAGTTTGGGGTGAAAAAGCACAATTTATCAATGTTAAGTTAGGAAAACGTTTAGCTAATTTAAATCCAAATGCAATTCGACATTTTCATGTCATTCCCGATACAGGCGTGTTACCGCATTTAGAAACACCTGAAATTATCATTGGTTTATTACAGCAGCATTTGACTATTTAGCGAATTAGAGATGGTGACAAGGGCACAAGGAAGGGGACAAGGAGACAAGGAGACAAGGAGATAAATCTTAACTCCGTTTCTCCTAAGTTCTAATTCCTAGTAGAGTGGGCGCATAAAGGGCACAACCATATAAAAAGTTTTAAACCTTTATATTACAATATTTTGACTGATTACCTTGATACTTTTGATCGACGCGTAGCAGTAGTAGTTGATAACTGCTAATTCCTAAGTTCTAAGTTCTTATTCTTAATTGATAATTTAACTAATTTATAGTGGTTGATTGTTGATTAATAAACTTAATTTGGGAACACTAGCTATAAAATAATGTGTTTCCTGAAATTAACTTATGCTACCGGCAGAATTTAAATCTTTACAACCGGCTACAACACAGATTAACCAAAATACTATCAATTCCTTACCTATGTGTCAATTAATTCTTGACAATTTACCGGAATTGATTTACTGGAAAAATAATGATTTAGTATTTCAAGGTTGTAATTTAGCTTTTGCTAAAGCGGTAGGGTTAACTTCCCCCGAACAGATTGTGGGTAAAACGGATGACGAATTACCTTTGAAGAATGGAACCTTTTTGGGGAACCAGAGTAAAAGCGCCATTTTTGCCGGCGATCGCCATGTTATAAAAGATAATACTAGTTTTGAGCAAACTTCTGTATCTAGGTTAAATTCAGGTAAAGAAATCTGGTTAAATATCCGTAAACATTGTTTGATTAATACTGATGGTGAAATTGCTGGTATGGTTTGTTGTATTCAAGATATTACAAAGTCTAAAGTTCATGATGCACAATTGATCGAGTTAGAGAAACAAGAGCAATTTCTTCGCACGGTTTACGATGGAGTGGATCATGCTTTAATTATTATAGATATTACAAAAGATGCTAAGTTTCGCTATGCAGAAATGAACTTAGCAGCAGAAAAAGATACTGGTTTTAAGAAAGCACAATTTATTGGAAAAACTCCCCAAGAGTTATTTGGAGAAGTTGAAGCTGCAGCACTCTGCCAAAATTATCGTAAATGCCTCGAGACTGGCAAATCTTTTTCTTTTGAACAATGTCTGACTTTTAAAGATGATAAAACTTGGTGGTTGACTACTATTAATCCTTTAAAAGATGATGACGATAGAGTGTACAGACTTGTAAGCACATCTTTAGATATTACCCAACCTAAGCAAGCAGAAATCGGATTACGTAACTCTTTAAAAGAATCGGCTGATATTAAATTTGCTTTAGAACAAGCTGCTATCGTTGTAATTACTGATAATCAAGGAATTATTGAATATGTTAACGATAAATTTTGCGAAATTTCTAAGTACAATAGCAAAGAATTAATTGGTAAAAACCATCGTATTATCAACTCCGGTTATCATCCCAAATCTTTCTTTGTGCAAATGTGGCAAACCATTACTTGTGGTAAAGCTTGGCGAGGAGAAATTCAAAATCGTGCCAAGGATGGAACCCTTTATTGGTTAGATACAACTATTGTGCCAATGTTAGACGCACAAAATCAGGTTTTACACTACATTGCCATTAGTAACGATATTACCGCTCGTAAACAAGCTCAAACCGAAGTACATCAAAAAGCTAAAGACTTAGAAAAGGCTCTACACAAACTACAACGCACCCAAACACAGCTAGTACAAACCGAAAAAATGTCTGGTTTAGGACAATTGGTAGCAGGTGTAGCCCATGAAATTAATAACCCCGTCAACTTTATTTACGGAAATCTCAGCCACGCAAACAATTATGTTCAAGACTTATTAGAAATAATTAAACTTTATCGTCAATATTATCCTCAACCCACATCAGAAATACAGGAATTAGCAGAAGAATTAGACTTAGAATTTTTAGTAGAAGATTTACCAAAGCTATTAAAATCGATGAAAGTAGGAGCACAACGTATTCGGGAAATTGTTGCTTCTTTACGTACCTTCTCCCGCATGGATGAAGCACAAATCAAACAAGTTGATATCCATGAAGGAATCGACAGCACTTTAATGATTTTAGAACATCGCATCAAAGCCAAATCTAATCGCCCTAGAATTGAAATTATTAAGGATTATGGTAAATTTCCCAAAATAGAATGCTATCCCGGTCAATTAAATCAAGTATTTATGAACATTTTAGCAAATGCACTTGATGCATTAGAAGAGGAAACGCGCCATGGGATATTAGACATGGTCGATGATAATATATCTTATACAAAATCTCCTACTATTTGTATCAAAACCCAATTTGTCGATTCTAAACAAGTAATAATTTCCATTGCCGATAACGGAAAGGGAATTCCCGAAAATATTAAAACACGGCTTTTTGATCCATTTTTTACCACTAAACCTGTAGGTAAAGGTACGGGAATGGGTTTATCAATTAGTTATCAAATAATAGTAGAAAAACATCGCGGTTCTTTGAACTGTATTTCCGCACCAGGAAAAGGAACCGAATTTATAATTACCATCCCCACACAACAATTTCATTAGTTAGGGATAAGGAGTTAAGAGTTATTAGGAACGGAGAAACGGAGTTAATAGTTAAGATTTATTTATCCCCTTGTCCCCTTGTCTCCTTTTCCCCTTGTCTCCTTCTCCCCTTCCATCCCAATTACCTACTCTTCTTCAGTTACTTGAGCAGTTTTATTTTTATCTAATTTCAGAATTAATACTCCTAAAGGTGGAAGACATAAATCCAAAGAGTATTCTTGAGAATGCATTGACCAATTATCTGTCCATTTTCCGCCTAAATTACCCATGTTGCTGCCTCCGTATTCCCGGGCATCGCTATTGAATAATTCCGTATAGAATCCCGGCTCCGGTACGCCGATACGGTAGTGAGAATGGGGCTGTGGAGTAAAATTACAAACAGCGATCGCAAAATCTTCTGAATTTTTATCGCGACGGATAAATGAAACTACGCTGTGACGGTTATCGCTACAGTCAATCCATTGAAACCCTTGTTCATCAAAATCCTGAGTATATAAAGCAGGCTGACTACGATAAAGTCGATTCAAATCTTGGAAAAATAATTTTAACTGTTGATGTGGCTCATATTGCATCAAGCTCCATTCTAAATCTGCCCAAACATTCCATTCACTCCACTGTGCAAATTCCATGCTCATAAACATGGTTTTCTTTCCGGGATGAGCGAACATATAGGCAAATAAACAACGCACATTGGCGAACTTTTGCCATCTATCTCCAGGCATCTTACCAATGATGTTACTCTTACCATGCACAACCTCATCATGAGACAGCGCCAACATGAAATTTTCACTGTGGTGATACCACATACTAAAGGTAAGATTGTTTTGATGAAACTGACGGAACCAAGGGTCCATGCTGAAATAATCCAGCATATCATGCATCCAACCCATATTCCACTTTAAGTTAAATCCTAATCCACCAGTATATGTAGGCCAAGATACCATCGGCCATGAAGTTGATTCTTCCGCAATGGAAAGGGAACCAGGAAAATAACTAAATATCAGGTGATTTACACTCCTCAGAAATTCTACCGCTTCTAAGTTTTCTCTACCGCCATATTCATTCGTAACCCATTCCCCTTCTTTGCGACAGTAATCAAGATAAAGCATTGAAGCCACCGCATCAACGCGAATCCCATCAATATGATACTTATCAAACCAAAATAAAGCGTTCGCCGTCAGAAAATTACGTACTTCATGACGGGAATAATTAAACACCAGAGTTCCCCACTCCTTGTGTTCCCCTTTACGCGGATCTGCGTGTTCGTACAGATGGGTACCATCAAAGAAAGCTAAACCATGCCCGTCTTTAGGAAAATGACCGGGAACCCAATCCACAAGTACACCAATGTCGTTTTTGTGACACTCATCCACAAAATACATAAAGTCTTCAGGACTACCAAACCGGGAAGTAGGAGCGTAATAACCAGTTACTTGATATCCCCAGGAACCATCAAAGGGGTGTTCGGCGATGGGTAAAAGTTCAATATGGGTATATCCCAATTCTTTGACATAAGGAATGAGTTTTGCAGCCAACTCTCGATAAGTGAGAAAGCGAGCGCCGGTTTTGAGTTCGGAAACTTGAACCACAGGCTCAGATTGTCCATTTGGTAACTTGTGTGGTTCATCACTACTTGCATGCAACCAAGAACCCAAATGTACTTCATAAACAGAAATAGCCGTAGCAAGTGGATCGCGATGACGACGTTTTTCCATCCAATCGCGATCGCCCCATTGATAAACATCCAAGTCAGTGACAATAGAAGCAGTTTTGGGACGAACTTCTTGAGCAAAACCGTAGGGATCGGATTTTTCGTAAATATGTCCGGCGAAATTTTTGATTTCGTATTTATAGTGTTCACCTACTTTTAATTCAGGAATGAATAGCTCCCAAACCCCAGTAGAACCTTTACGCATCTGATGCTTGCGCCCATCCCAACTATTGAAATCTCCCAACACTGACACATTGCGTGCATTTGGAGCCCAAACAGCGAAATTAACACCTTTAACACCATTAATTTCAGTGGGATGCGCTCCTAATTTCTCATAAATCCGGTGATGATTTCCTTCACCAAATAGATGTAAATCAAACTCTGTCAATTGTGGAGAGCGGAAAGCATAGGGATCGTAAATCACCCGCTCTTGGTCACCTTCTTTAACTTTAAGCTGATAGTTAGCTAATTCTTCTGTATCTATAGTACATTCAAAAAAATGCGGGTCATGTACGCTTTGCATTTGTTCTTCCTTTCGTTCCTCTGGAAGAACCACCCAAGCCTTACTAGCATTGGGTAGATAAGCTCGCACAACCCAGACGCTTTTGCCATCCTTTTCTATCTGATGGGAACCAAGAATTTCAAAAGGATCTTGATGTTGGTTCCAAATAATGCTGTTAACCTGTTCTGGGGCAATAGTGGTCATAGACATGGAGCTAATTACGTTGAATATTATGGATGAGTGAATCTACTTTTTGTATACCTATATATATTCTTTACTTTACATTTATTTGCAATTTTTACTCGCTTCTTGAGCAAGAAAATAAAGTATGGGAAAATGAGGAGATGGAAAAATGGGGACTTATCCCATGCCCAATGCCTAATGCCCCATGCCCCATGCCCTTCGGCCC
>DESS01000122.1 GCA_002361335.1 Richelia sp. UBA3308 | reverse complement strand
TAACGAGTAACGAGTAAAGAGTAACAACTAACAACTAAAAACTAATAACTAACAACTAAAAACTAACAACTAACAACTAATAACTAATGACTAATGACTAATAACTGTATAATACTTGTACGTCACGGACAAAGTACTTACAACAAACAAAAACTTTATCAAGGTTGTTGTGATGAATCTGTGCTTACAGAAAAGGGAAAACTGCAAGCATTTCAAACGGGAATAGCATTAAGTAAAATTAACTTCGATGCTATTTATGCTAGTCCATTACAACGAACTCAGGAAACAGCCAGGGAAATATTAAGGGCTTCTGACAATAAAGCAAAATTATATCTAAATTCAAACCTTAAAGAAGTTGATTTACCCCAATGGCAGGGTTTACCTTATCAATATGTCCGTCAAGAGTTTGCTGATGAATATCAGATTTGGGAAGAAACTCCTCACGAGTTTACTCTAGAAAAGACTGAATTAAAGGGACAAACTTTAATTAAAACTAAAACTAAACCTGTTTTAGAACTTTACGAAAAAGCAATAAAATTTTGGCAAGAAATCTTACCCCGTCATCAAAATAAAACAATTTTAGTGGTAAGTCACGGTGGCACAATTCGCGCTTTAATTGGTACCGCAACAGGAATTCAACCTCAGAATTATCACCTGATTCAACAATCGAATAGCGGTATTAGCATTCTCAATTTTGAAAATATTGGAAATACATTTTCATCAACCTCTGCGAAAATTGCTGCTGTTAATCTTACCCAACATTTAGGTGAGGTTTTACCAAAGCTGAAAAATGGTAAAAATGGTTTGAGATTATTGTTATTACCCGTAAATTATCAAGAAAATCAAGCAGATTATGAGAGCAAAAAAATTGCTAATTTTCTCAAAAATGTTGAATTAGATTTTTGTATTAGCAGTCATGTTCCTGGTACTCAATCTCTTGCAGAATCAATTCTCAAATCTCTGTCGAATCCTCCAGTTAATTTACAAGTATCGCGAGAAGATTTTCTTGACGTTTGGCATCAAAAAATATCTAAACGTTCCCAAAATTATCATGGGCTTAGTACTGGTTTAGTAGTGGCAGATACAAATACAATTTCTACAACATTAAGTCAAATTTTGGGAGTCAAATCGCGATTATCACTACAAATAAATCCAGGTGAAATCAGTATTCTTTTTTATCCCACATCGCAAAATCAAACAGTATTACAAGCAATAAATATTATCTGAGTATGCCAATCAAGATACAGCAATTTTCATCTTAATAAGGTACATTTGCACCGGCGGGCAGGGATGCCCGTACCACAAAAGTTTTGAAAGATAGCAATTGAACCTAGCAATACTCTATAAGGGTATCGCTACATTTACTAAGACTATAGCCCCAGGCTTACAGCCTAATGGCAGCCAAAATTTACCAATGCCTATTTTATAACTATAGCGCTATGGTTACACAGAGCAGCCTTATGTCTGACATAACTATCTATTTAAGAGGAAAATCATCATGAAAGTTTTAATCACTGGAGTTGCAGGTTTTATTGGATATCATTTAGCACAAAGATTGCTGACAGATGGCGAACAAGTTTACGGAATAGACAATCTTAATGATTATTATGATGTCAATTTAAAAAAAGCTCGTTTAGCACAATTAACACCAAATAGTAATTTCCAATTTCAACTTTTAGATTTAAACAATCGTCAGGGGATATTACAACTATTTCAATCACAAAATTTTGATTGTATCGTCAATTTAGCAGCCCAAGCAGGAGTACGCCATTCATTAGAAAATCCCTTTGCTTATGTTGATACCAATTTAGTCGGGTTTGCAAATATTCTCGAAGCCACTCGTCACACTCAACCCCAACATCTTGTTTTTGCTTCATCTAGTTCGGTTTATGGTGCAAATACCAAAATTCCTTTTTCTCTCAAAGACAATGTAGATAATCCCGTTTCCCTGTATGCAGCTACTAAAAAAGCTAACGAATTGATGGCCCATTCTTACAGTCATCTGTACAGTTTACCTATTACAGGATTACGCTTTTTTACAGTATACGGCCCTTGGGGAAGACCTGATATGGCTTATTTCAAATTTGTTCGGGCTATTCAACAAAATAAGCCGATTAATGTATTTAATTATGGTAAGATGCAGCGTGATTTTACTTATATTGATGATGTAATTGAAGGCGTTGTTCGCGTAATGCATCAGCCTCCAATATTACAGCATAAAAATGATAATAGTAATGCTCGTTATAAAATTTACAATATTGGAAATAATAAACCTGTAGAGTTATTAAGTTTTATTGAAATAATTGAAAAAGCAATGGGTAAATCAGCCCAGAAGAATTTTTTACCGATGCAACCCGGTGATGTTCCTTGTACTTATGCTGATGTTGACGAGTTAATCCAGGATATAGGATTCAAACCCACTACAACCATTGAGGAAGGAATTGAGAATTTTGTTCGATGGTATAAGGATTTTTATCAGTACCAAAATCAAAAAGTTTCCCAAAGTTCATTATAAAAATAATTGGCTAAGTGGTTATGCAAAATTATTTATGTCAAGTTTTTAACACAATTCTACGATGATCCCCCCTTAAAAAGAGGGATTTACGGGGATCTAAAAAGGTTTCAGTTATATTAATCACGCATCCTTACACCCTCTTAGACAATTCCAATAATTTTGTTATTTAAATTAAAACCCCACCCTCAGTTCCTCTGCTTGCTAAAGGGTGGGGTTTTATTTTTTTATCTATTTAATTATCTTCAGTTAAAAAACAGATTAATAACTAATTATATTTAAAGAATATTTTTTCGACTTTAAAAATCTACATCACAAAATAGTAATTATTTTGACTTGAAGTACTGATACAGAAGTAGCATAATTTATCAGGTGTTATCTATTTGCATTATTGCCTTCTCTGAATTACCTCATCGGTAAATATTACAAAGATAAGTTCTTATAATACTTATCATAAATTGTGTGTTTATTTTCATACCACAAAGTTCATTAATCAAGTCAAAAATTAGAACATTTTATCTTATTTTTGTCTTTTGATTGTTAATCAAGTTTCTAGAGTCAGGAAATTACATCTTGATTTATCTTGGTGTAATTATGAAGGTCAGTTGATTAAATTCTATAGTCTTTTCTGAAGCTATTGATAATACCAATTCTGTATGAGG
>DESS01000112.1:8181-8316 GCA_002361335.1 Richelia sp. UBA3308 | reverse complement strand
ATCATCAGTATCATCATCAGTATTAATCGAAATTCCTGCACCAAAGTAAGGTGCTACGCTAATTCTTTGCACTCCTGTATCCGTAATGTTATTAACGGGAAAGTCAACTGTTACAGGAATTAGAAATACAGCGTC
>DESS01000112.1:7970-8121 GCA_002361335.1 Richelia sp. UBA3308 | reverse complement strand
TAACACTGATGGGCGTATCGAAAAATTTCTACTAAATCCGATTTTGCTAAGTACTGAAAAAGCACCATCACCTAATGCACTATCATCATCAAATCCGATAAATCCACCTACTCCAATATAACTTGGACCGGAACGAGTGCTTCTACCCGGT
>DESS01000112.1:7474-7908 GCA_002361335.1 Richelia sp. UBA3308 | reverse complement strand
ATTTGTGCAACTTGTGAAGGTACTTTCTCTAATGATACTTCAGCAGCGCTTTGTGCTTGGGCTTTGACTCCGTCAACAGCGAAGATAGCAGCACTAAGGCTGGCAATGGAAAAAGCAAGTTTGAGTAGTCGAAAGTTCATATCAATGTTTCTCCTTTTTTTATGGCTATTACGCTAAATAAAGCAGTTCCTGGTTAGTAAAAAAAGCGATCGTTAAAATTGTAAATGTAAAGGAGTTTTGATTGAAATAACTCCTTTAAGATAATTAATTCAGTCTAGCTCAATATAAAATTGTCAGTTGCACTCTAGGAAACTAGAATTTTATTAATATCAAAATTTGAAGAATTTGAATCTAATGTTTTAGCTGTATAATACATTTCCCAATTTTTTATACCTTAATGCTTCAAAATTAATTAAACGAAGGTTTGAGCGGAA
>DESS01000112.1:0-7421 GCA_002361335.1 Richelia sp. UBA3308 | reverse complement strand
CCGAAGTTGTTTGGAATTGGGATGGAGTATAATGCCCAACCCAATTCTGACACCACGCTTACGGTGGGGAATTAAACCCATATGTTTAATTAAACCTGCTTAACTTGTAATTCAGTACTTTTGATTACTAAAAGAGGCTTTCCCCATTCAAGACAATTTTTAGAAACATTCATTCTATTTTGAGGAATTTCTAAATCCTCTAAAATTTGAGAAAAACATTCGTATTTACAGGAAAAAGTCCGATAAACTTGGTACATGGGAAATCGATCGCGCTTCAGCTTTTGCCTTAGCTCTTCGATACAATTTTTATTGGAAACTACAGGAATTGTGTGCTTAATTTGACTTTTTTTCTTGAAAGTAATGAGTCTTCTCCTGCTAATTAATCTACTAATTTTATTTCAATTAATATTTTACTTTTTCTACAATATTAGAATATTTCATTACCCCTGTTTAAGGCTTCAGTATAAAGAACAAATTTGAAATCTTTCTTCAGTAATAAATTGATGAGAAACAAGTAATATTTATCACATAAAATATTTTATATCAAGTTCGGATAAATACAGAGTCGATTATCACAGGGCTTGCAATACCGATACCACAACAGTTATAAAATATATTTTTATACTTTATTTACTTGCAAACTTTTGTATTTATAATCAAGTTTTACGAACATTTTTAATTTTTCTTTATAAAAAAAGCAAACTTTATATCATTTCTTCACAAATTACTAAGTAAATTGGCGGAAAAAATATCACTATGTACGATATTTGAATTAAGCTCTAAATATGGGTTTAAAACAAGCGGCAACCTGCGGTGCAAGATACGCCCCACGCTTACACGTGAATGGGTTGTAAACAGGAAAGGGTTAACACGATCTAATGCTTCTTTCTGGCCACAATATTTATCTTCTGTAACGAAGTAAGTTGGAAGATCTGGTGAGTCTACAGCTACTTGCTGCTCTTTTTCTGGCAACTACTTGCTTTCATCAATGTCATCGCCAGAATTTACGACATAAGATTTATCTGCATTTTGTAATTCTTATTTTTGTTGATGCTTTTGTTCAAAGTCAACGATTATCCGGGTTTAAAGACTGTTTTTTATCTTGATTAGTCATAGTTTACCTTTTGAAATTACGATTTATTTTCTCTATTAAATTAGAGAATTTATAGAAAGAGTAGATTCTCTTTGGGAGGGGAATAATAATTAAGAAGCGATTAATTATTTTTTTAGCTTCCCCATCCTCTGAAACTGATTTCGTGTAGTTCAAGAGAATCTTTATTTCAGACAAATTTACGCAGCACGTCTGGTGATTAAACTCCAGATGAAGATAGCAATCATTGCACCGATGATAGCAACTAAAAGTCCGCTAAGACCAAAACCAGATGAAGTTAACGCTAATGTTCCAGTAGTTAACAATGAGAACAAAGTTCCACCAATAAATGCACCAACAATACCTAAAATCATTGTTGCTAGAATTCCACCACCTTGATCGCCAGGATAGATAGCTTTAGCGATCGCGCCAGCTACAATACCTAGAATTGCCCATGCAATAAGATCCATCATCTTTTAATCTCCTCAACAATAGTTCTGTTCCTAATATATCCCTAATTTAACAATTCTACCGACAAAGAAAATCTATAATCAGAAGTAAATTTGATATTTTATAGGAATACAAAATTTTTCTTGAGATAAATTAAACTAAGTCAATAATTCTTAGACGAAAATCATTATCATTATGAACAAGTTGCAAGCCGATAAAGTTAACATATTGCAACATTTTCGCTACAATTTAACAATACAACTTGTTAAGAAAAGTCTAAATTTTCAGAACCGATCCTTATCAACCAAATCCTCCTTTAGACTTAGCCTTAGCCTTTTTGTTACTTTTGCCTGTGACTTCCGATAATGCTTCTTGAAAAAGATTGTGTAAATGTAAAGGAACGCTAGCAATTTCTGGTAATTCTAGATTTAAATTTTTGTCATAATCATCTAACAAATCAAAATAATCTGAATTTAAATCAAATTCCGGGCTATTTAATACTTGTTGCAACAATTTCTCTAATTGTTCTGGGTATTCTTCCGATAAACGATGCCAAACACAAGCTTTTATCTCGGGAGACTCCAGATATTCCAGTACCAACTTGGAAGCATCTATTTCTTCCTTGGCATTATCAGTTGTTAGCAACTTCTTAAATTGAGTATAATTTGTTAAAAAGATTTGTCCCCAATGACCAAAACTAATTAGGGTAACTTCTTCGGCTTTTTTCAGGTGTGGAGGTAACTCCACTTTGGGCATTACCATTTTGATACTGTTGTTGCTATCTAATACCCTAGAGACAGCTTTCGCTTCTACACCCAAACCTTGTGCTGTTTCTGCCATCTCTTCAGCAGAAATATCAGCTTCTTGCACCATTTCCTTAAGAGATTTTGAACTGTCAATCCCCGCCGCTTCCAATCTACCTTGAGTAACTTGTTCTTGAAGTTCACTCAACTTTTTTTCTAATTGATATCCCGGCAACGTAATTTCATCACTGCCGAAAAAGTCAATAAACCCTTGGTGGTATTTTTCTACAGAAAGCCATGCTTCTTCAAGTAATTCCGGTGCATCACCATATAAATCATTTTTGTAATTATTCTTAAAATTTCCAATAGCTACAGCTAATTTCGGTTTACCCAATTTACCCATCAAAGTAACCGGGGAAGAAAACATCCAGTCTTGTTTATCTAGGGGTACAAGTCGCGCTAATAAAATTTCTCCATCCTTAGCACGTTTTAACTGTTGTTGCTCTTGCGGATCGGTTTTAACCACATATTGTTTATCTGTTAACCAGTTTCTTAATTTAAAACCATCATCCAAAATTTGCTTAACCTCAAACAAACCAGCAAAACTCCGTCGCCAATTATTGATAATATTCCGTTGTTCGACAGATAAATTGGGATGGCATTGCAAAAATATATCAATTGGTTTATCGTCCGAAACGAAACCTTCAGTCAGAAACATATTCAGTACCATTTCATTTTCAACCGCACCCTGATACTGAGATTCAGAAAAATTCCCTAATTGTTCTGCACTAAAAGCTTCTAAAGATACCGCTAAATCCCCCTCTGCTGACAACACAAAATCTATCAGTTCTAAATGTAACTCTTTCGCTGTTTGCAAAATTGTGTCCACAGTATTTAACCAGTTATAAAATTGCTGATTTCGACTTTAATATTATTTGCAATTGTAAATTTCTCTAAAGTTTAATTTAAAGTTGACAAATACCATAGATCTCAAATCACAAAAAAAAAGCGATCGCAATCACAAAGCTTTTGTTACTAATTTAATTAAAAATCTTTCCCATCTTCCCCCGCACCATTGCCAATAATAAAATAATTAAAAAAATGTAAAAATAGACTTCAGTATAAGCCCTAGACTCTGATAAGTTAGTTAAAGATATACTTGGAAATGCCTTGCGGTAGCTTTTCTGATAGCGCTGGCGTTGAAACGGCAACATTATTCCCCCATATATTTTCCATACAATTATCATGGCGCTCATAGTTCAAAAATACGGTGGTTCTTCTGTCGGTTCGGTTGAACGCATTCAAGCAGTAGCCAAGCGCGTTGGCGAAACGGTGAAAGCAGGAAATTCCTTAGTAGTAGTAGTTTCTGCAATGGGAAAAACTACTGATGGACTTGTAAAACTCGCCTCTGATATCTCTCCCCATCCCTCAAAACGAGAAATGGATATGTTGCTTTCTACTGGGGAACAGGTATCTATTGCCTTACTTAGTATGGCATTGCAGGAAATCGGACAGCCAGCTATTTCTCTCACTGGTGCCCAAGTAGGAATTGTTACCGAACCAGATCATACCCGCGCTCGCATTTTACATATTGCTACCCAACGTATAGAAAAATCTTTAAAAGAAGGTAAAGTTGTTGTAGTTGCTGGTTTTCAAGGCGTAAGTAGTACTGAAGAGCTAGAGATAACTACATTAGGACGAGGTGGTTCCGATACATCAGCAGTGGCGATCGCCGCTGCATTAGGAGCAGAAAAATGTGAAATTTATACGGATGTACCTGGGATATTAACTACAGATCCCCGTTTGGTTCCAGAAGCCAGGTTGATGGAAAGAATTACCTGTGATGAAATGTTGGAATTAGCTTCCTTGGGAGCAAAAGTCTTGCATCCGAGAGCTGTAGAAATAGCCCGTAATTATGGTGTGAGTTTGGTAGTACGCTCTAGTTGGACGAAAGATCCCGGTACTATAGTTGATTCACCCAAACCAAAACCGCGATCGTTAGTTAATTTAGAAATTGCGCGACCGGTTGACGATGTTGAATATGATACAAATCAAGCCAAAATATCTTTATTACGGGTACCCGATGAGCCAGGAGTTGCAGCACGGTTATTTGGAGAAATTGCCCGTCAAAAAGTAGATGTCGATTTAATTATTCAGTCAATTCATGACGGTAATACAAATGACATTGCTTTTACAGTAATGACACCGATATTAAACAAAGCAGAAGCAGTCGCTTCAGCCATTGCACCAGCACTTGGCACTTCTAATGGAGAAGAAGAAGCAGAAGTGATGGTACAGCAGCATATTGCTAAAGTAAGTATAGTCGGTGCAGGAATGATTGGTCATGCTGGTGTTGCTGCTGAAATGTTCGCTACCCTAGCCCGCAAAGGGATTAACATCAGAATGATTTCCACCAGCGAAGTCAAAATAAGTTGTGTCATTGACAGCGTTGATTGTGACAAAGCAGTAGCCGCATTGCGAGAAACATTTGACATAGAAGACGAAGTTGAAGAAAATTCTCTTTATTCATCCCCCAATCGCCTTATCTCTCCATCCTCTCCCCCAGTGCGCGGTGTAGCCCTTAACATGAAACAAGCGCGTTTGGGCATTCGTCGAGTACCTGATTTACCCGGAATGGCAGAAAAAATCTTCGGAACTTTATCGCAGCATAATATTAGCGTTGATATGATTATTCAATCCCA
Source organism: Richelia sp. UBA3308 (assembly GCA_002361335.1). Classification (GTDB taxonomy): domain Bacteria; phylum Cyanobacteriota; class Cyanobacteriia; order Cyanobacteriales; family Nostocaceae; genus Rivularia. The sequence goes on along the minus strand of DESS01000112.1, from coordinate 2,436 downwards.
GCGTTGTCATTTAGTTAATGGTATTCCAAGCCGGGATATTGCTTTTACCGTAGCCCGAGTAGATGCACAACAAGCTCAAGAATTATTACAAAAAGCAGCAGGAGAATGTGGTTGGGGTGAAGTAGTACTTGATATGGAAATTGCCAAAGTAAGTATAGTCGGTGCCGGAATGGTAGGACAACCCGGAATTGCAGCCCAAATGTTTGAAGCCCTATCCCAAGAGGAAATCAATATTCAAATGATTACCACCTCAGAAATTAAAATTAGTTGTGTAGTAGCAGAAAGTGAAGGAGTCAAAGCATTAAAAGCTATTCATACAGCATTTGAACTAGGTGGAGATGAAGAATTTGTGATTCCCGCGTAATTAAAGTGGAAAAGTTAAAATTTTTGTAGGGTGTGTTACGGCTTTTTCAACTTTAGGTGAGGTTAAAATTTGTTGAAGCCGTAACGCACCATTCTTTGACAATAAATTACAATTTCGATTTACATTTACAGCATATTTCATAGAGCTGCCGGTACATTTACACGAGCAGGGATACCCGTACCACAAGAGAAATAATAGAAATGGAACCCACTGGACCTCATGAAACAATTAGTGGTAAACTTGCAACTCAAATTGGTATCCATTTGGTTACAGAAAATCTACCTTGGTTTATTCCCCGTACCTGTTTAATTCGTCCCCTTGTAGACGCTGTTACAATGCGTCGTCCTGATATAGTAGTTCTTGATGAAACGCTTTTATGTAATGAACCGCTTTGGCAACGAGAACCAGTTATAACATTAGGAAACACTGTAAAATTAGCTGTGGAAGTAGTCAGCAGTAATTGGGAAACCGACTATGCACAGAAAGTTGAGGAATATTCACTTTTAGGCATTCAGGAATATTGGATTGTAGATTATTTAGGGTTAGGGGGTATAGCATTAGGCGGCAAACCCAAACAACCCACCTTCACAGTTTGTCAATTAGTTGAAGATATCTACATTCAAAAACAATTCCGGCTCAATCAATTAATTGAATCGCCACTTCTTTCTAATATACAGCTTAGTTTGAATGATGTGCTTCCACGTTAATTTGGTTTTGTAGTAGTTGTAGGGGGAGAAATTCCTATTCCCCCAGAAGATTACCATTAACTGAAGGCTGGGGGTACACAGAGTTGATTAGCCCGTAAGATTTTTTTATAATTGCTTCACATGTTAAGTTTTGTTAATCTCGATACGAGAAAGGAAAAGCACCTCATTCGTGGCAATATTTTTTTCTACTCCTATCCTTTCTAACATCCCCAAATAACCGTTTTTAATAGTGCTGGCAGGTGAGATGAAATCCATAGTGGGAAGATTTCCCACAGGTAGAGTTTTACAACACAGTACTGTACTCAAAATAAAAACGAGCCTGCTGTATCAACTCAATTAAAGGCAATTCATAATTAACTCAATGGAGGAAGCTCAAAACAAGGATATTAATATGCATCTGTGGCTAAAGCGTTGATATACGAGGTAAATAATATCAAATTAGCTTAATTATTTATAAAAAAATTATGTTTGTAGTAGTACTGTCTTGGCAAAAAACCATTTTTGGCGAAGACAGCCCTAGGATGAACTTTATTATAAATATTCATCAGAACTTGATATAAATAATTATTCACACAATAGTATATAGACTCAGATAGTCTAACGAAAGTACTGAAAAAAAGTAAAGTATATCAAACTACAATAAGAAAAGTATTCTCAAAATAAACCATTCCCAGGATCTGCATGGCAGCTAAAGAATAATTCAATGTTCAATTCGTAATTCACATTGTTTAAATATATAATTTACCGCAGCAAATAACTGATCTAAATCTTGAATTACATACAAATTTTTATTTCTGGTAAAAACATCTGATTTGATTTTACCAAATTGCCATACTTTACCATTAGAAACAATTCCAAAAAAATCATTATCTAAATCATTATTTAGTCGTTGTATAGCGATCATTTGGGCGAGACACTGTCCCCATCCTTCTTCAAATTTATCCTGTTTGGCCTCAACTGTTAAAAAATAAGGTTTATCAAAAACAATAGTCGCAAGAGGATTTCTTTGAGTAACTGTATAATCAGGAATACCGGATAAATCCTCATCATAAATTAGCGCTTGGTGACTCCAAAGAGTTAATTGATTTCTGTAAGATTTCCACACTTCCTTTAAAACTGGATAAATCAGATTCTCGCAAATAGCATCTTCAGAATTATCAACAACTCCATCTGTAAATAACAAATCAAGTTCTTCACGGAATGACTCTTTAACAGGAAAATAAACTTCCTGCATAAAGTTTTCCTGGAAATACTTGATTTGAAACTTTTTAATAACAGCGCTAATACTTTTATAATTACTAAATGCCATTATTAGTTGTTATTAGTTAGTTGTTATTAGTTAGTTGTTAGTTGTTAGTTTTTAGT